>CAMORM010000026.1 GCA_946623785.1 uncultured Verrucomicrobiota bacterium | reverse complement strand
ACCAACGTAACGCACACCGCCGCCGAAGGCATATCGAAGGCGGCAGAGCTCCTCGCCGGCGCGGGCATTACGCGCATAGACGAGATAATGTCGCTCTTCTCTGAGACATACGCGATGCGCGGCGCGATGCTGCTCGACGCCGACACGCTCGAGCGCCTGGAGCCGGACCGCGCGCGCGGAGTGCGCGCAACTTACATGGACGACGCCGAATCGCTGGCCCGTCTCTCCGCATCCGGCAAGAACCACTACGCCGAAGCCATCGTGCTCGCCACGAAGGTGCAGAACGCGCCAGGAATTATCGGCGAGATATGCGTTTCGGACGATCCCGACTACGTGACCGGATATGTCGCAACCCGCGAGATCGGCTATCAGCGCATAACGACGATCAAGGAGAAAGGCAGCCCGAACGGCGGACGCATCTTCCTCTACCGCGGACCGCGCGAGGACGTCCCTAAGACCATCGAATTCCTCGAGCACGCGCGCGTAATCGTCGAGGGCGTTCCAGTCCTTCCCGCGCCCGCGGAAGAGCATCGCCTCGAATCCGTTTCCGCCGAACTGCGCGCAATCGAGGAGCGCGGCCTCTCAAGGCACTGCCGCACTCTTTCGTCGCCCACCGGGCCTGTGGCCGAAATCGACGGCCGCACCGTAGCAGTGCTCTCGTCGAACGACTACCTCGACCTTGCGCGCGATCCGCGCGTCGCCGAAGCGGCCGCGGAAGCGGCGCGCAGATGGGGCGCGGGGTCGGGCGGATCTCGCCTCACAACCGGGACGCAGCCGCCCCACGAGGCGCTTGAGCGCCATCTCGCCGCCTTCAAGGGGACGGATAGAGCCGTCCTCTTTGCGACGGGATACATGGCGAACGTCGGGACGATATCGGCGCTCGTCGGCAAGGGCGACGCCGTTCTTTCCGACGAGCTCAACCACGCATCGATAATCGACGGATGCCGTCTTTCAGGCGCGGACATCATCGTGTACCGCCACAACGACATGGCCGACCTTGGACGCAAGCTCGCGCTTTGCCGCGGACACCGCCGCAGGCTGGCGGTTTCCGACGCCGTCTTCTCGATGGACGGCGACATACTCGACCTTCCGCGGTTCATCGACGCATGCAGTCGCCACGACGCCTTCTCGATGATCGACGAAGCGCATTCCACTGGCGTCCTCGGTGCGACAGGCCGCGGCATCTGCGAGCATTTCGGATGCGAGCATCCCGACATCCTGATGGGCACTCTTTCGAAGGCGCTCGGCTCGGAGGGCGGCTTTGTGTGCACATGCCGCGAAATCGCCGAACTCATAGTGAACAGGGCGCGCTCGTTCATCTTTTCGACAGCGCCTGGCGCGCCGGCAGTGGCTGCGGCGGACGCCGCGCTCACAATCCTCGAATCGGAGCCGGATCGCGTAGCGGCTCTTCGCAGGAACGTCGCTTTCTTCACAAGCGAACTGTCGCGTCTCGGGATCGCGGCGAAATCAGAGTCTGCAATTGTGCCGATTATCGTCGGCGACGAACGCAAGGCGATGGACATCTCGGCGAAACTGCTCGACGATGGCTTCCTGATTCCGGCGATCCGCTATCCAACGGTTGCCCGCGGCTCCGCGCGCCTCCGCTGCGCAATAATGAGCGCGCATACGGAAGACCAGCTCCGCGCCGCGGCGGCCGCAATCGCAACAGCGTGCCGCAAGGCCTAATTCAGCTCCCTGCCACCTTCACTTGAAGCGTGCGATGAATTCGTCCTCGGATATCACCGGTATGCCGAGTTCGCGGGCCTTCTTGTTCTTGCCTGAAGTCGACTCGACGTCGTTGTTGATGAGAAAGTCCGTGGACTTCGACACCGAACCCGTGACCTTCCCGCCCTGCGACTCCACATACGCCTTCAACTCAGACCTGTTCGCGAAGACATGAACATCGCCAGTAACGACGAACACCTTACCTGCGCACTTCCCGTCACCAGACGCCGCGACGTATTCCTCAAGCTCCACTTCGTTCAGGAGGTCTTCCACCATCGCCACATGCCGCGGGTCGGCACACCACTTCACGAACGCGGCCGACTTGCCGGGGCCAATGCCGTCGATTTCGGCAAACACCTCTTCGCCCGACTGCTGCGACGCCTCGGCGAAAGCAAAGAGGTCGTCCTTTGGCATAGCAGCGTTCTTCGCCGCATCTGCAGCCTTGGCGAAAAGTTCCTTCGTCCCGTATGCCCCTAGAAACCGCTTCGCGACATCCGGTCCGCATAGCGGGATCGACAGCGACACGAGGAAGTTCACCGCGCTCCTCTTGCGCGCAGCCTCGATTGCGGACGCGATGTTGTCCGCGCTCTTCGGGCCGAAACCCTCCATCGACGCGATCTCGTCGCGGTGCGCGCCCAGGCGGTAGATGTCCGCAGGGGTCCTGATCCATCCGCGGTTCACGAACTTCGCTATCGTCTCCCCCGCCAGGCCGTCGATGTCCATTCCTTCCTTGGAGACGAACCTCATGAATTTCCTTAGCTCGCGCGCTGCGCATTCCGGGTTCGTGCAGCGGAGCGTCTTCGTGCCGGTGTCGGACACCCTGACTTCCGTTTCCGCCCCGCAGACCGGGCACTTCGCCGGCACGGCGAAGTCGCCCACGCTCCGTTCTACGCGCACGACCTTCGGGATGATCTTGTTCGCCTTGATCACCGAAATCTCCGTGCCCTTCCCGCCTATTCCGAGGCGCTCGCACTCGGAGATGTTGCAGAGCGACGCGCGCTTGACCACGGTGCCTTCTAGGTCGACAGGCCTGAAGACAGCGACTGGCGAAATAGAAGCCACGGCGCAAGACCATTCGATCTCCTCGAGAGTCGTCTTCGCCTCCTCGTCCTGCCATTTGAACGCGAAGCCTGCGCGGGTGGCGTGGTGTCCAGTCACCGAACCGGTCTTCGCGTACTCCGTGTCGTCGTAGCAGATTACAAGTCCGTCTACGGGGAAGGGATTCACCCTTCCAGTGACCTTCTCCGTCCACCTGCCGATCGCTGCGTCGAGATTCGCCTCGTTTGGCGAACCGATCAGCTCGCGCTCGACTGCGCCAAGCCCAATCGACTCGAGGTAGTCCATGCGCGCGCCCCACGAGACAATCTCCTTGTCAGCATGGACGAGCGTGAACGGAATCCACTGCAGGTTGCGCCGCTTGAGCTCCTCCACGTCCTTGAGAGTGAGCGATCCGGAAGCGAGGTTGCGCGGGTTCGCATACACTTCCTGGCTCTCTGCCTGGAACTCCTCGAAGTCAGCGTACGATATCACCGCCTCGCCGCGCACCACGAGGTGCCCAGTATCCTTCACCTTCGCGGGAATGCCGCGTATTCCAGGCGCGAGGTGCGTGATGTTCGTCCCCACGTGTCCATCGCCGCGCGTCACGACCTTCGAGAGCCTGCCGTCGTCGTAGGTGACGACAAGGGTCAGTCCATCGAGCTTCCATGAAACCCACACAGGGCGCATCTCGGCCCATTTCGCGACTTCGGAGACGCGCTTCGTCTTGGCGAGCGAAAGCGCGGGGAACTCGTGCTCCTCCTTGCGTCCCTCTACGGAGTCGGATGAAACCTTTGCGGTGGGCGAGTCCGGAAGGACAACACCGGTCTCCTCTTCAAGTGCCTTGAGCCTGTCGAACAGGGCGTCCCACTCGAAGTCGGTCATCAGCTCGCCAAGGCCGTTGTAGTACGCGTCCGCCGCCTCGTTGAGCCTGTCGACCCATTCGCGCATCAGCGCCATCTTTTCGTCGTTGTCCAATCGGCACCTCGCTGAAAAAGAATCAACCGCAGGAAAGCTTGGCCTGCCGCCCTTCCGCGAGCATCGCGCGCAGCGCGGCGGCGTCGCGCGAGTCAATCGCGTCCTTGTACTCCCCCAGGCGACCGATAAGGCGCCCAAGCACCTCGGACAGCGAATCGGCGTTCGACAGGAAAAGCGAAGTCCACACGTCGGGATCGACCGTTGATACGCGCGTCATGTCCTGGAAGCTTCCGGCGGAATATCCGCGGTGGTCCTGCGCAAGCGGATCGCGCACATACGCCGACGAAACCACGTGCGCGAGCTGGCTTGTGACGGCGATCATCTCGTCGTGGTGCTCGGGCGTAGTTATCACGGTGCGCGCAAACCCGAGTCCGCCGAAGAACCGCTCCAGCATGTCCAGCGGCTTTCGTCCGCACGAAGGATATGGCGTGAGTATCATGGACGCGCCGCGGAAGAGCCCCGCATCGGCGCGTTCCCATCCACCGAGCTCGCGCCCGGCCATAGGATGCCCGCCTATGAACTGCCAGTCGGCGTATGCGAACCGCCTGAGCGCCTCGCACACCTTCCGCTTCACGCCGCACACGTCGACCACAACGGTTTCCGGCGCGAAACCGGCTGCATGCGACTCGACCCACGGCACAACGGCGTCAGGCGGAAGCGCGGCTATGACGAGCGGCGCGGCGGGTCTTTCGGAAATGGCTACACCAGCCGCCGCGGCCGATTCGCGCACCGCGGGATCAAGGTCCCATCCCTCCACCTGATGTCCGGCTGCAAGCGCGGCCTTGGCGAACGAGCCGCCAATGAGCCCCATCCCTGCTATAGAAATCTTCATCCTACCCCCCCTCAATGATCGTGCTTCCCCTCGCCGTGCCACGGAACGAAATCCGGAACCTTGTCGATTCCAGCGGCGATGCGCTGGCGCTGTGCCTCGAACACAAGTATCGTAGCCGCGGCGGAGACGTTCAGGGAGTCGGCCAGCCCGAGCATGGGGATCCTCACGCGAAGCGACGCGCTGTCCATCCACTTTGCAGTGAGGCCGTACTGCTCGGCGCCAACCGCGATCGCCACGTTCCCGGTAAGGTCCACCTCGAAGTGAAGCTTCTCGGCGTGGGGCGTGGCCGCGAGTATCCTGAAGCCGTGCGACGAAAGAAACGCGATGGCCTCTTCGGAAGAGGCCTCCACGACCGGCACGGAGAAAAGCGTGCCGGTCGATGCTCGCACGACGTTCGGGTTGTGGATGTCCGTTGTCCTGTCGCACACGATCACGGCCGCGACGTTCGCCGCGTCTGCGCTGCGGAGGATCGTGCCGAGATTGCCGGGCTTCTCGATCGACTCCGTGACGATCACGAGCGCGTTTTCGGGAAGCTTGAGGCCGGAAAGCCTGCGCGACACATGCGGGCCGACCATCAGAAGGCCGTCCGGACGGTCCTTGTAGGCCATCTTCAGGAACGCGGACCTGGAGCAGGTGAACTGGCTCGCGCCGGCCTTCACCGCGTCGTCAACCAGCTGCGGCTCGTTTTCGTTCTTGAGGTAGAGCTCCGGGCAGTGGAAAATCGCATGTGGACGATAGCCGTTGTCGAGCGCCCTTCGGCACTCGCGGAAGCCCTCGACTATCATCTCGCCCGTTGCCTCGCGCTCGGAACAGCTCCTGAGCTTGACCACGGACTTGATCTTCGGATTTGAAGCGGACGTTATCTCCATGCGCAGATTATACCAAACCAGCGCCTCGCGGGAAAGGTGGAAAACAGCAGCGTCGGGACGCTCGGCAAAAAAAAACAGCGAGGGCTGCGGCAGACAAATGCCGCAGCCTTCGCCGTGCGCAAGCCGCCACTAAGGGCGGCCCTTATTCCCAGATGCCGCCGTGCGCCATGGAGCCTACGTTCTTGACGAAGAGGTTGAGATAGCGCGGATACTTCTTCTCGTCGAACTTCCACGAGAACGCGGCCTTGCGTTTCGCCATCTCGGCGTCGTCGATCTTGAGGTCTATGCGGCGGCCGGGGAGGTCGATCTCGATCGTGTCGCCTTCCTTGACGAGTCCGAGCGGGCCGCAGAGCGCGGCCTCTGGCGAGACATAGCCGACCGAAAGGCCGGAAGTGCCGCCGGAGAAGCGTCCGTCGGTGATGACGGCGCACGAGTCGTAGAGCTCGGGACGCCCCTTGAGCTCCTCCTGGAACATGAAGGCCGTGGTGCCGAAGCGGGCCTTGAGCCCGAGGAAGCGGAGCACGCATGCGTCGCCGGGCTTGATCTGGCCGGCGCGGAGCGCTGCAAGACCGTCGTCGAGCGAGTCGAAAACGCGCGCAGGGCCCGAGAACTTGCCCATAAGCTTCTCCGGGACGGCGGCGATCTTGATGATCGCGCCTTCCGGGGCGAGCGATCCGTAAAGAACGCCGATGCCGGGCTTCTTCATGACGGGGTTCTCAAGCGTGTGGATGCAGTCGCGGTTGTAGACCTTCGCGTCCTTCACGTTCTCGGCCATCGTCTTGCCCGTTACGGTTAGAGCATCGCCATCGATCTTCGGGAGGAGCTCCTTCATCACCGCCGGCAGGCCGCCAGCCAGGTCGAGGTCGTGCAGGTTGTACGGGCCAGAAGGCGCCAGGTGCGAGAGGAGCGGGATGTCGTTAGACGCCTCGTCGAAGTACTTCCACCACGGTTCGTCGTAGCCAGCCTCGTGCGCGATAGCGGGGATGTGGAGGATGAGGTTCGAGGACGCCGCAACGGCCATGTCCATCTTGATTGCGTTGCGGATCGCGGCCGGGGTGATGATCTTGCGGGCAGTGATGCCCTTGCGGAGAAGGTCCATCACCCGCTCGCCTGCGCGGTAGGCGATCAGCGCGAGCTCGCTGGAGACGGCACTCACCGTTGAATTGTAGGGAAGCGACATTCCCAGCGCCTCCGCGACCATGCACATTGAATTGGCGGTAGTCATCGAGGTGCACCCGCCGCACGTTCCCCACGAGTGCTCGATCAGCCCGTTGTACTCGTCGGGATCGATCTTGCCGTCCTGCATGGTGCCGACCTTGTCCTGCGCGTGGATGTGCAGGACCTCCTTGCCGCGGAACGTGCCGAGGGGCATGTATCCGCCGGTCACGAGCACGGTCGGGATGTCGAGGCGCGCCGCAGCCATGAGGTGTCCGGGGACGATCGAGTCGCAGGTCGAGAGCATAACCATGCCGTCGAAGAAGTTTCCGTCGACCGTGATCTCGACCTGGTCGGCTATGGAGTTGCGCGAGGGTATCTCGATGTACTTCGGATCCTTGAGGACCATGCCGTCGCAGATCGCGGTTGTCATGACCTCAACGGGATAGCCGCCTGCATCGCGGATGCCCTGTTTCACGCGCTCGGCGAGCCCCTTCAGGTGGACATGTCCCGGATTGTACTCGTTCCAGGAGTTGACGACGCCGATCAGCGGCCTCGACTGCTCCTCGGGCGAAATGCCCATTCCGCAGAGGAGCCCGCGGCGGCACTCGCTCGCCTCGCCGAACTCCCATTTGCTCCTCAGCTTCATCTTGCAATCACCATTGCAGCTCATTGTTTGTTTCTCCTTTTTTTAAGTTAAGTGGTTAGGTGGTTTTGTAGTTAGGTGGTTCCAGTTCCCGTTCCCCATTACCCAATCTTGAAATTCATCGACTCGATCGAGCCGTCGCTCGTCTGTCCGCCGTCGACGCAGATGACCTGTCCGACGATGAAGCGAGTCTTCTCGATGTCGGCCAGGAACTGGATCATCGGAACGATCTCCTCGACCTGTCCGCCGCGTCCCACGGGAATCTTGTGGTTGAAGCCCTGGATGTCCGCCTCGGAATAGCGAGACATGATCTTCGTGTAGATCAGTCCCGGAGCTACGCAGTTGACGCGGATGCCGTACTTCGCTACCTCGACGCCGAGGGCCTTCGTGAACATGTTGAGCCCCGCCTTGGCCGCGGAATAGGGGAGCATCCGGCGATGGACCCAGGTGACCTGTCCGTGGACGGACGAGATGTTCACGATGCGCCCTTCCGTCTTCTTCTCGATCATGTCGGAAACGGCGTAGCGTGACAGATATGCCGCGGAGTTGAGGTTCAACGCAATCTGGCTGTCCCAGTAGTCCATCGGCATGTCCTTGAACTCGCCCTTCGGACCGTCCGGAATCTTCAGTGCGCCGCCGGCGTTGTTGACGAGAACGTCGATCTTCCCGAACGTCGCGATGAAGTCCTCCATAGTTGCCTTGCAGAAGTCGTGCGAGCCTACGTCGCCAAGATAGACCTTCGTCTTCACGCCGAACTTCTCGCATTCCTTCGCAACGGCCTCTGCGCCAGCTGCGTCCTTGTTGCCGCAGATGCCGACATTCGCGCCCTCGTCGCGTGCAAACGCCACCGCACATCCAGCGCCGATGCCGTGCGATGAACCTGTTATCAGTATGTTTCTTGCCATTTCCGCGTTTCCCTCTCTTTGCCGGCGCCTTGACGCCTGATGCAGAAGACGCGGATATGATAGCATAACCCCCTTCACCGACAATCACCGCCGCGAACACCAAAACAAAACAAAAGCGAAACAAAGCGTATCTGACGACCTGACCGGCAGGCACATGCCCGGACTAGCGACCTCCGACATCCTTGATGACAAGCGCCTCTACGTTCTTGGCGCTGCTCTTCTTTTCCGACTTACCGACGCGAATGTTCCTCAGCGTGACGTTCCTGGCCGGGAGCCGCGGATCGCCATCAAGCTGATACACGCACTGCGCGATATCGGCCTGGACGTTCTCCACGCGGAACCCGTCGATGCGAGTGATGATTCGCTCGCGAGCGGGAAACTTTCCCCACTGGTAGTCGACGCCCGTCTTCAGCGCGGCGACAGTGCGCACGTTTCCGCGGATGACAATGTTCGACGCAGACACGTTCTCGACGAATGCACCCTTTCTGTCGCTGGTCTTTACTATCGCGGCAACGCTCAAGTCTCCGTCAACAGTGCAGTCGTGGAGAGAGATGTTCCTGATTCCGCCCGATATCTCGCTGCCGACGGCGAGAAGCGTGTGCCCGCCCTTGATCACGCAGTTGCGGATTTCCACGTTCTCGCAAGGCACTCCCACGCGCCTGCCATCCCGGTCGCGGCCGGACTTGATCACAAAGCCGTCGTCGCCCTGGTCGAGGGTGCAGTTCTCCACAAGCACGTTCCTGGAAGCGTTTATGTCGATGCCGTCGTTGTTGTGTCCGCGCGCCTTGATGTCTAGGCCCCGCACCACAACGTCCTCGCACCGGTGCAGGTGCACGCACCATAGCGGGCTCTCGCGTAGGCTGAAGCCCTCAAGGCGAACGCTGCGGCAACCCTCGAACTCCACGCACGAAGGACGCAGCCTCGCGGCGACGGGATCCTCGAACTGGCGTTTCTCCACCGGCGCGTCGCTCTCTCCCCATTCGTAGAGGCGGCGCATGCTCTCAAGCGCCTCTGGGCGCTGCTCGCGTTCGAACCATCCGCGCCAGAACGCCATGCGCGGCGCGATTGTGCCCTTTCCCGTAACCGCGACGTTCGTCGCGCCGCAGGCGTAGACGAGCGGGGAAAGACCGCAGAACTCGATTCCGCCGAAGCTCGTACGGACGACTGGCATGCACGCACTGGGATCGTCGCAGAACGTGAGGAGCGAACCTTCGGCAAGATGAAGCTCCACGTTCGACTTCAGGTGGACCGCCTTCTCCGCCAGCCATTCGCCAGACGGGACGACAACCTTCCCTCCCCCCGCCGCCGCAGCGGCGTCAATCTTCGCCTGCAGATCAATCGGCTTCGCGTTGGCGTGCGTAAGGGAGAGGTTCACCGTGGTAACGAGCGAATGTTGCTCTCCTGGCTTGAGGACATAAGCGCGACCTTTGTCGAAAACACCGTACTCGACGCAGATGAACTTCCTCCAGTCGCCGGGAGCGATCGGACTCGCCGTCTCCTGCAGATGGCTTTCGGCACTGGGACGCCACACGCGCCTTCCAGCGCCGCCTTCGCAGGAGAAGGAAATCTCATTTCCCCCTGCAACGTCGACAAGCCTGCATTCCGCAGGCGCCTCGCCCTCGACGCGACACTGCCGAGAGTCCGCCACAGCGAAATAGGGATTGAACGCCTCGGCAACCTCGAAAGGCTCCTTCCCCGTGTTCTCGCCCGTCATCTTGACCGTAAGACGGTCGTTCAAGCGCACGGACACCGTGAGCGAGAAGTCGTGCGGGAAATGCCTTCGCGTCTCGTCGTTCGACTCAAGTCGCAGGACGAGTTCCTTGTCGCAGTAGGAATGGCTCTTCGTCTCCACGACCTCGAAGTCGCAGTACCTCGCTATGCCGTTGCTCCTCGAATCGGGAGAAGGCCCCAGTCCGCCGAGCCAAGGCCAGCAGAGCGGCATTCCGCCCGTTCCGGTCTCCGACGAGAAGAACACCTCCTCTCCCCCAACGGGGACGTACGAAACGACGCGCGCGCCATGAAGATCCACGCCAACCGTACCACATGCGTTTGTCAGCGCGACAACCGTGCACAGGACAGGCAGCGTCATTCTATCTCCTTTGCAAAGCGGACAGCCGACGGGCGGATGACCGCGTCGGCAAGCAGAGCCGTCAGATCGTCACCTCTACGTTGGCGAAGTTGATGGCGCCGAGGTGGAAGTCGCGCGTGACGGTCTTGCCATTGCTCGTGGCCTCGATCTCGTACGTCCCGTGGAAGCCGCGGAACGCCATGCGCCCGCCAGACACGTCGCGCTCGAGGTCCGTGCGCCACTCGCGTCCGAAGAGTTCCCGGATCACCTCGTAGGCGGGCTTCGGGGACATGTCGAAGCGGCAGAGGCCGCCGTAGTAGATGTTCTCGCCCTTCGAGAAGTCGCCCGGCTCCGCCGCGTGCGCGTAGCCGTCCGGAACGTTCCAGTAGATGATCGCCTCCATCGCGGGGTGCGAGAACCAGATGCGGTACATCTCGCGCAGGATCTCCGCCTGCACGGCTTCGTCTCCAGGGTCAACGGAGTAGGCTGGGATCGTCACCTCCGTTATCTGGAGGGGCTTGCCGAGCTTGGCGTAGGTGTCGAGCGTGGCGAAGAGCACCTGGGGGTCGTACTGCACCTTCGCGTTCTTCACGACGTTCTTCATGTCGGAGCCCCAGAACGAATGCGCCTGGAACCCGACGCCGTCGATGCGGCATCCCTTGAGGATCGCGTTCTCGATCTGCATGTAGTACTGGCTTCTGCTGCCGTTGAGCGCCTGCCAGACGTGCCCCTGGGCCTCGTTGATTATGAGCCTGTTCGCCGGGAAGCACTTCTCGGCCGTCTTGAAGCTCCACTCCACGAGATCCTCCTGGTCGAAGAACCCGTTGACGCCGATGCGGTCGCGGTTCCAGATGAGCGTCTCGTTCGTGACCTCCCACATCGGTATGCGCCGGGAGTAGCGCTCTGCGAGCTCGCGGAATCGCTTCTCCAGGAGCATCTTCTCCCTCGTAGGATCGCCCTTCGCCCAGTCGGGGTATGCGAATTTCGCCGGATAGTTGAGGCAGTGTGCCTTTGGCTCGATGCCGTGCGCCTCGCACCACTCGAGGCAGAGGTCGGGCGCGGGACGGCGGTAGACGCGCGGAGAGTCCTTCGCATAGCGGGGCTTGCCCTCCTCGGGCTCGAGGTCCTTCCAGTAGAACGGCAGCGTCGCGAGGTTGAATGCCGCGGCGAAGCGCTCCTTGTACATCTCGTTCTTCTCGGCGCTGTCGATGATCTCGTCGAGCATGAAGAGGTTCGCGCCGTACTTGAAGTCGTGCTTCTTCTGGCGGATCTTCACGTGCGTCGTCTCGCACGGCTTCCCGTTCCCGTCCTTGAAGAGGATCGTAAGGGTGCCCTTGCGGTTCGCCTCGATGCCGGCCTTGACGCGCGCCTCCGTCTCGGACGCGTAGAGGTGGAAGAGGTCCAGCACCCCATTGCGGTCGTATTTCATCGCGGCCCACAGCGGCCTGAGCATCCCCGCCCCGGCCATCATCGCCGAGAGGTTAATGAATTCGCGTCTGTTCAATCGTGGCATAGCTTGTCCTTTTTCGGGTATTATACCATAACAGCCAGGGCATGTCAGTTGTTGTCGATCCACCAGCTCGGAGGGACCTGGTAGTTGAGGTGTCCTGTATCGAGGTAGTCAGTCGTCTTCATGTCGTGCCCGACCATCCTGAGCAACGTGGCGAACTCTGTGTCGCAGTGCGGAGTCGCGCCGCGCGCCTGAGTCCCCCACGCGGCGGACGAGGCGCGGCGGTACATGTTGACCCAGTCCTTGCCGCGGAGATGGTGCCACGTCGTCTCGATCATGCCGAAGCCGCCGACCTTGGCGAGGAAGTCCGCCATCGGCTTCATCGCGTTGAAGTTCATCCAGGGGCATCCCACCACGTCGAACCCCTTCTCCCTGAAGTGGGCGATCGTCGGCCAGTCCTTCCGCGCCTCCTTCATGTTTTTGTAGGAGTACTGCCAGTCGCAGACGATCACGTCCTTCGGAAGGTTGTCAGCCAGTGTCGCGGTCAGCTTCGACCCGCACTTGACGAACCCCTCCCAGCGCGGGTCGTCGCGGTCGAGCATCATGTCGTGCCAGATCATCGCACGCGCGCCGTGCTGCTTCGTGAAGGCAGCGAGGTTCGTGATGTGCTCGCAGACGAGTTCGCCGTAGGGGCGCTTCCGGCACTCGGGGCAGGTCGGCGGCTGGGCCTCGTCGCAGCCGAGGTGGATGTACGGCGGATGGCCGAAGTCCTCCAGCATCTCGACGATCAGGTCCCTGAGGACGCGCTGCGTCTCGGGGTTCGTGAGGCACCAGTTCCATCCGCCCGGCTCGTATAGCGGCTCGTACTCGGGATGAAGGTCGAGGACCGAGTGCTTCTGCGTGCAGGCGCGCGCAGCCGCGGCGTGCCCGTACGCGGGAATCTGCGGGATGAGCGTCACGCCGAGGTCGCGTCCGATCGCCGCGAGCCTGCGCACCTCGTCCTTCGTCATCTTTGCGTCAGGCCAGCTCCACCAGGGGTGCTTCTCGCTTTTGTACATTCCCCACGACTCTAGGATGACGTAGTTGAACTTGAGGAGCGCCGCGAGGCGGATCGCCCTTTCGATCTGCTCCTTCCTGATCTCCGGGAACCAGCAGAGGTGGACGCAACGGAACGGAAGCATGGGCGCGTCCGACATGGAAAACGCCGGGAGTATCCGCCCCTCGGTCTTGAACGTGCCGCGCTTAGCGATCGCGAGCTGGCGGATCGAATACGCCGCCCACCTGACGCCCGCGAGCGTCCGCGCCGAGACCTTCACGCCGCCTGCCTCCGACGACGCCGCGTATGCCTCTTCTCCGTCTTTGAGCGTTAGCCCAGCCGAGCCGCGCACGACCTTCGGCGCGTCCTTGCCGTACCACTCCGCGAAGTGCGCGGAAAGCCAGTCCGCCGCCGCGGCGTCCGGACAGTCCACCGTCACAGTAGTCGCGGAGTCGAACGCGACGGGCTTGTCCATGTCGCTCTTGAACTCGACCGGCATCGGCAGCGGCGCGAGCTCAATCGCGTCCGGATTCGCCTCGTTCCCGGCGAAGGCAACAGAGCCAAGTCCGGCGAGGCACAACACAACGGCAGAAGAGAGTATTTTATTCATGCCGCCATTATACCAAAGTCACCGCAGCTATAAAATGCCCTAACGGACAAAAATAAGATAGCAATCCGCCAAGGCGAAACATGGTTCATTCGACGACGACATAACCATCGGCGTTGCCGCCTGTTATCCGCTTCGACGTAACGCGGCCAGCATCCCAGTCGATGTCGACCGTGTATCCGCCGCGTGCCCGCAGCCCCCTCGCAGTTCCCTTCGGCCAGGCTGACGGCAGCGCCGGGAGAAGCCGCAGGAGGACCTTGCCGTCCGATGTGCGCTCATGGCTCTGTAGCAGGAGTTCCGCAATGGCCGCCGTGCAGCCTAGGTTCCCGTCGATCTGGAACGGAGGGTGCGCGTCAAAGAGGTTCAGGTAGGTCCCGCCTTTGTACGTGCCGCCAAGTGTCGCGAATGTCGGCGCAAGCTGGTTCTCGAGGATCCGATAGGCATGGTCTCCGTCGAGAAGCCGCGCCCACCATGCGATGCGCCACGCCATTCCCCAGCCTGTCGAGATGTCGCCGCGGTGGACGAGCGTCTTCTTCGCCGCCGCGAAAAGCTCCGGCGTGCGGGGAGTTATCTGCGCGGACGGATAGAGCGCGTAGAGGTGCGAGATGTGGCGGTGCGTGTCCTCTGGATCGTCCAGGTCCTCTGTCCATTCCATTAGCTGCCCCCATCTGCCGACCTTGAGCGGCGCGAGACGCGCACGGCGTTCAGCGAGCGCTCCAAGAACCGCCGCGTCCTCCTTGTCGCGGCCGAGGATCTTCGCCGCCTCGGCGACTCCGTCAAAGAGGTCGCGCAGGATCTGCGCGTCCATCGAGGCCCCGCGCGTCCACTTCACGCCGTTCCTCCCCTTCGGCGCGTTCTCCGGCGAATAGCTCGGCACGACCGTCAGGCAGTGGAGATCCGGATCCTCAACGAGCACGTCCAGGAAGAACTCCGCCGCTCCTCGCATGACGGGATAGGCGCGTTCGAGGAAAGCCCTGTCAAGCATGAAGCGGTAGTGATCCCATAGCTGCGCCGAAAGCCACGCGCCGCCCATCGGCCACCAGCCGTACGCGCCATGCACGGGCACCGTCAGCCGCCAGACGTCCGTGTGGTGGTGGCAGCACCAGCCGCGTGCGCCGTAGATGTCGCGGGCCGTGCGCGCACCCGAGACTGCGAGATCCTCCATGGCCGACAGGAGCGGCTCTGCGAGCGGCGAGAGGTTCGCAACGTCCACCGGCCAGTAGTTCATCTGGAGGTTTATGTTGACCGTATAGCTCGACATCCACGCCGGCACCTGCCATTCGTTCCAGATGCCCTGAAGCGTAGCCGGCTGCGTGCCGGGCTGGGACGAGGCGATGAGCAGATAGCGTCCAAAGGCAAAGTATAGCGCGGCGAGATGCGGATTCCTGGTCTCGCGGAACGTCTTCAGCAGCTCCGGAACGGTCGCGCCCGGCTGCGTGTCGGGGAGGACGAGCCTGCACGTCTCGAACTGCCGTCGATAGGCCGCGACATGGCGTTCACGGAGCGTCTTGTAGTCGTAGGCAAGCGCCTTCGCGAGGCGCTCCTCAGTCCGCGCCTTCTCGTCGCCCGAAGAGCCGTCCTTCCAGTTGACGAAGCTCGTGGCCGCAGAGAACAGGAGCGTTACGGACGTCGCACCTTCTACAGTCATTACGCCGTTGTCGGCGGACACGCGCCCTCCATCGGCCCGGGCCGCGAGATGCGAGGCATAGCGGACCGCGCCGTACGAGTAGTGCGAAATGCCGGCTTGGCCGCAGAGGAAGATGTCGGTGCCGTCGTCGGAAGTCTTCGCGCCGCGCTGGAACGGACTTTCGAAGAACGCGGCGAACGAAATGGCGCCTGGACGGTCGGCTGTCAGCCGCACGACGAGCACGTCGTCCGCCAGCGAGGTGAACGCCTCGCGGCGGTAGGCAACGCCCTTCGCCGTGTAGTCGCACGTAGCGACGGCTTCCTCAAGCGAAAGCGCTCGGCGGTAGGCAGTCGGCAGGTCGTGCCCCTCGAAGCGCAGGACGAGCGAGCCGAGCGTCTGGTACGCCTCGGACGTATTGCGGCGCGAGCTTTTGCCGCCAGTCGTCCGCTTGAAGAGCTCCACCGCCTCCTGCTCGCGCCCCGCAAACACGAGCTCGCGTATCTGCGGCACAAGCGCCTTGAGCTTCGGCTCGAGCATATAGTCGGGACGACCGTCCCACAGAGTGTCCTCGTTTAGCTGGAACCGCTCCGTTCCGGCGCCGCCGAAGACCATCGCGCCAAGCCGACCGTTGCCAAGCGGCAGCGCCTCGTTCCAAGTCCCCGCCGGCGCGTCGTAAGACATGACGAAGTCACCGGAAAAAGCGACAGCGCCAAGTCCAGCGAAACACAACACAACGGCAGCAGAGAGCATTTTATTCATGCCGCCATTATACCATAGTCGTCTCTGCAGCAAAATGCCGTAATGGACAAAAATATATTATCACTCCGTCACGGACGCCTTCTGCCTCGCTATCGGACAATAATCACAAATCCGTTGCGGGTGTAGCAAACAGAATAGCGTGTGCAGGGGACGGAATCGACTTCGACGGACGATGTAACGATCTGGATATTGCAACCGCGCAGATTCTCGACGGCGAAAAGGCCCGAGATGTCGCCGTTCGCCGTCGGGACCGTGCAGACAGAGCGTCTACGAGGCGATGCTGCGCATAAGACTCGAAGAGGTCAGGCGCCGCCTCAGGCAGACGAACGAGCCAATCTCGGAAATCACCGCGGCCTGCGGATGGGAGAACCCGGCGCCGCCGAAGGTCCTCTTCAAGCACCGATTCGGGATCTCGATGCGCGAGTACCGCTTCGAGGTGATGAGGTCCGACAAGTCAAATTCCCCGCCGCTCCATTAGCAGTCCCACTTTGCCCGCAGCTCTATCTCAAGGCCGTCGTAAGCGGCGCAAAGGGGCTTGGGCAGCCTTGCGTCGAGTTCTGCCTGCGTGCCGTGGAGCGTGCGCGCCATGTGCGTGAGCCACACCGGCTGGCCCGGCGCCGGCGCGTAGCGGTGCGTCTTCTCGAGCACACGCACGATCTGCGCAACGGTGGCGACGGACGAATGCGTGTATATGCGGAAATCGTCCTCGTAGCCAAGCCCCATGGTCGCCTCCATTATAAGGGCCGTTATGGGCTTGCCGCCCCTTATGTGCATGTCGATCCCCGCTATCTGCGCCGCCCTTGCCGGTATGCCGCCCGTGTCGGTGGCGTAGAGGAGCCTGACTGGGCCTTTCTCTACTAGGTACATGATGGTCTGCTCCGCAAGGCGGCCGGTGGCGTGGTTCGCCGGAAGCGCGGTGAATCGCACGCCGTCCACCTCAACCGCGGTGCCGATTGAAAGCGGCAGGACCTCCGGCGCGGCGGCGTTCGCCTTTTCGGCTGCGGCGCGGAACACCCTCTCCGCGTCCTTAGCCCAGCTCTCGTGGACGTATGCCCTCCTTACGCCCAGTGCGACAGCCGCCTTCGGGCCGTAGTGGTCGCCGTGCGAGTGCGTGTAGAACACGGTGTCGGGGCGGCATCCATCGGGGATCATGTCGCGGCACCGCGAGGTAAAGTCCACCAGCGTCCGCCCCTCTACCAGAATGCTCGTGAACCGCCTGTGCTCCCCTCGTTCGTCGCGCCCGTTCCAGTCAGCCGCACCGGTTCCGAGGAACCGCAGCTTCAGTGTGCCTTCGCCGGCATCGGATGGCTCGGCCGCACGTGCGCACAGCGCCCCAAGCGCCGCGCCTCCGCATATCGAGAACTCCCTTCTTGTCATTCTCTCTCCTTCCGCCATTTCACTTCGCGTGGACCCAGCTAAGGACGAGTCCGCCGAGGATGATTGCCCAGGCGATCCCCGCACCGATGAACGCCACGACGACAAGGCTGGACGCAATGTCCTTCGCCCTGCCGGAAAGCTCGTGCCGCTCGAGCGAGATCCTGTCGACAACAGTCTCTATGGCAGTGTTGGCGATCTCCGCGACCAGCGCCATGAACACGGTGTAGACCATCACCGCCCGTTCGCACCACGTCACAGGCAGGCAGAAAGCCACGACTGCAGAAACGGCGAAGACGACGATGTCGGTCCTGAAGGCCTTCTCGCCGAACAGCACCGCCCTGAACCCACGCGCCGAGTATTCGACGGCGTCCTTCAGCTCCTGCGGCGACTTAAGCTCGCCGAGAACCTTGATTTCCGCCTTCAGCTCGTTGACCTTGTTCGCAAGCTCGGCGATCTTGGCTTTCATTTCCTCCCTGTCCATCGTTCCTCCTCCGCGGGAAAGCCGCTATATCAGGTTCAGTATGTCCGAAAAGCCCGTGATGTCGAGGACATCCTTCACGGCGGGCTGGACGTTTGCGACCTGGAACTCGCCGCCGTTTGCAAGCATGGTCTTGTGCGCAGTAAGCAGGAGCCGCAGTCCGGCAGAGCTCATGTACGGGACCTGCTCGACGTCTAGCACAACGCACGTTGCGTCGCCGAACTTGAAGCTTGCCTCAAGCTCGGGCGCCGTCACGGTGTCAACGCGTCCGTTGACGGCAATCGTCATCTTGGTCCCTTCCGTCTTTACTTTAATCTCCATAGTCTTTCCCCATTGAAAGGACGTTCTTGCCATTCCTCCGCCTGTATGTGACTGGCGACATGGTTTTCTTCACGATTAAAATGCCGAGTCCGCCTATCGCGCGCTCCTCTGCGCAAAGCATGGTGTCTGGATCGCGGATTGAAAGCGGGTCGAACGCCTTGCCGTCGTCGGTTGTGACAAGCCTCACTCGATCGGGGTAGCGAGTCTTCTCCACCGTAAGCGACCATTTCGTGGCGCCGGAATGGCGAACGATGTTGGCGAATATCTCGTCGGCCGCGACAAGCATCTGGTTCCGGACCCTGTCCGGCACTGGCGCAAGCGCGCCTTCGAGGTCCGAAGTCGCCTTAGCGAGGTCTTCCATCGTCGGCAAGTAGTTCCAGGACACCACGTCCGGCTCGCCGCGGTAGCGGATCGCGAGCTGCGTGCAGTCGTCAGCCTGCTCAACGCCCGCCGCATGCCGGCGCACGCCGTCAAGGACCGTTCCAAGCAATGCCTCGCGCATGGGCTGGCCGCCGGCGAGCGTCTTGAGAAGCCGTTCCTCGCCGTACAGCTCTCCGGCCGCATTCGGCTGTTCGGTGATGCCGTCGGTGTAGAGGTAGATCGCGTCGCCCGGCGCAAGCTGCAGCTCGCCGACGCGGTACTTTACGCCCGGCATCGCGCCAAGTACGAGCGATGGGCGAGACCTCAGGTACTCCGCGTTTTCGTCCCGGCACACGACGGGCGGATTGTGCCCGGCGTTCACGTAGGTGACGTGTCCGGTGAGGATGTTCAGCTCGCCGGCCCAAACGGTGACGAAGGTGTTCGACGAGTTCCCCTCGCAAAGCGCGTCGTTCGCCTCCTCGAACACCCGCGAAAGCGGCTTGCCCGTCTGGGCGATGCTCTTGACGAGCGTCTTCGCCCTCATCATGAACATCGCGCCTGGCACGCCCTTCCCGCTGACGTCCGCAACAAGGAAGAGCAGCCGGTCCTGCGCCGTGAAGTAGAAGTCGTAGAAATCTCCGCCGACCTCCTTGGCCGCATCCATAGCCGCCCAGATGTCGAAGCGCGTCTCGTCCGGGAACGGCGGGAAGACGTTGGGCAACGCCGCGCGCTGGATGTCCTTCGCCATCTTAAGCTCCCTTGCAGCCTGCGCGTGCATCTGCTGGCGGACGAAGGAGGAGATGACGAACCCAACGAGGAGCGCGACGAACACAAGCGCCGCGCCGTTGAGCGCAGCCGTGGCGCTCACGAGAACGTCGCGCTGAACCGCCGCGGCACTCTTTGGAATCATGACGTAAGTCGGGAAGCTCTCTATCTCAACCCGCTTCCAGTAGAACGACTCGCCGGGATCCGTCCACTGGGTGCCTTCGCGGTTGGGCTCGGCATAGTCGGAAAGGACAAGTCCCGAAGGCGTGGTAACGACTATTCCGCCTGTTCCGCCTACGCGCCAGTTGCGGAAGAGGTCTACGATGGACGAACGCGCGAGCCCGCGAAGCGCGGCACCGTCGCAGCCGATCTCGACGAAGCCGCCGGAAGGCCGCCACACGCCAACGAACTTGCGCCAGGCTCCGTTGGCGGCGTTGCTCCGGAATGGCTGGCAGTATTCCGTCTCCCGCCCGTCGACAAGCGCCATCATGTCGGCCGCCTTTCCGCCGGCTGCGGCGAAGTTGAACGCGGGCTTCCCAGGGGCCGCCAGGTACTCAGGCACGGAGGAACGCACGATGTCGCCTTTCTCGTCCGCTATGCTCACTTCGGTGACATGCAGCTCGCGCGCAAGGTCCTGCAGCGACGCGGTGTCGTCCGGATGGCCTTCGTCAAGCCGCTCGCGCGCGGCCATGCACTGCCTGACGAGCCGTTCGTTCACGCAGTCCGATATCTCGGATTCAACGGCGCTGAAAGTCCTTCCGATGAGTTCGTGGGCGTCGTTGTCAGAGAGATGTCCGTGGAGGAACCACGTGAAGGCCATTGACAGCGCGAACGCCGCCAGCACGCTGAGCGCAATCTTCAGGTAGAGGCTGCGACGAGCGGTCATTTGAGCCCCCCTTCCGCGATGACGGCGTTCGCCGCCGCCAGGACGTCCGGCCGCCGCTTGTCCACGGCAACTCCATAGTTGTCGCGCGTCTCGGGAGGGGTCATGACGAAGCGTCCACCCGACTTCTCGACGATGGCCTTGAGCTGCGGGATGTCGGAGAACACGGCCTCGAGCTTGTTGCCCTCAAGCGCCACCATCGCCTCGCCCAGGGTGGGGAACCGGATGGGGTCGCATCCGTGGCGGCAAAGGTAAAGGTCCTGGACGGTGTCGGACTCAACCCCGATGCGGAGCGAGGGTATCTGCGACATCCGCGGCTTCGCGCCGCCGTGCCTGTATAGGAAGCACGCCCCTCCCGTGGCGTATGGCCGGGAAAAGTCGACGTCGCGCAGGCGCGCATCGGTGATGGTGATTGTGGCAATGCCAAAGTCGGCTGTGCCGGCCTTGAGGCGCGACAGTATGTCGGCAAACTCAACCCCCTCTACCACGAGTTTCCTGCCCATCTTCGCGGCAATCCGCCGGGCAAGGTCAACTTCCGTGCCGATTATCGCACCCGAGGCGTCGCGGTAGGAGGAAGGCGGCTCGGTGGGATGCGTCAGGAACACGAGAGGACGCGACGCATCCGCGATGCGCGGATCCACGGCCCGCCGCGCCGCCCGGTCCGAGCAGCCTGCGATGGCGGCCAGCGCCAGAAGTACGCAAAGTCTCATAGCCAGAATGGTGGAGGTTAAGGGAAGCGAACTCCTTACCCCACTCGTGTAAAGCAGTTCTCAATCTTTCAAAACCCTTTATATTATAGCATATTTCGGCTGTGTCAGGCGGTTGAATCGTCAAAAAACCACACCCTTGAAACTTCTCCCCGAAAAAGTTGGTGGAGAAAATATTTCTATATTTTCTGATTCAACTTTCATGCGTTCCGCCCCCTACACCCGATCCAGAAGCCGACTGAGCTGCTCCTTGAGCCGCTCCACCTCGTCCCAGTCCTTCTGCTCCTCGGCGTAGGCGATCAAGCCCTC
>CAMORM010000025.1 GCA_946623785.1 uncultured Verrucomicrobiota bacterium | reverse complement strand
AGCTTCGCTGAGCGAAGGCTGGTGGAGGTGGGGGGAGTCGAACCCCCGTCCGAAATGGAATCAGCCAAACTTCTACGCGTGTAGTAAACCTTTAGTTTCGCGGTAGGCACGCCGGTTCACGGGCTTATCCCGCCGCAACCGCTCGGTTGTACGTGGCCCAGGCGCGCAAGCGGAGCGCTCGAGGGCAAGTCCTGCTAGATGATGCCGCGGCGGCTCAGCAGGCGTCGGCCGGGCGACATGCAGCCTGTTAATTAGGCCGCGAGAGCGTAATCGTTGTTCGCAATTACTTTTTTCCCTGTTTTTTAACGAGGCCAACAGGGGTCCTCGACGCGCGATCTGACCTCAACTCATCCCGTCGAAACCGGATCACCCCCATCTGGTGGAAAGGAGACGGCGCGCATTATACACTATGGCGCGCCCCAGTCAAGGCGAAAAGAAATATTTTCTTTCCGTGTGCTGTGCGGCAAAGTTCATGCACCCAGCCAAGCCGGGAAATGGTATAATACCGCCATCTGCAGGAGGAGGTGCAATGGGTAACTTCAAGTCGATCGACGAGGCAAGGGAATACTTTTCGTGCGACAGGTTCGCCACTGAGAACGGAATCACGCTTGACGAGCTTGACGACAACCACGCCGTGACGAGCCTCAAGCTGGAGCCGCGGCACAGGAACGCTTACGGCGGCGTGATGGGCGGCGCAATTTTCACGCTTGCCGACTTCGCGTTTGCAGCGCTTACGAACGACCGCGAACATGTCGCGGTCGCGCAGCAGGTGAGCATCAATTACCTTTCGGCGTGCAAAGGCGAAAGGCTTACCGCCAGGGCGACGTACAGAAAGGACGGCCGCAGTTCCTGCGTGGTGAACGTAGACGTAGTAGACGACACAGGCCGCGACATAGCGCAGTTCGTTGGTACAGGCTTCAAGTTGAAATAGACAGCAGAACCGGGCAAAACATGGGCGCAAAGGCTAAAGTTTCCGGTTCCGTCGTGGCGGGATTTCCCTCGCCCGCGGAGCAGTATCTCGAGCCGCCGCTCGACCTCAATGAGCTTCTCGTTAAGCGGCCTGCCGCCACGTATTTCGTTCGTGTCGAGGGCGATTCCATGTCCGGCGCAGGTATCTCGGACGGCGATCTGCTCGTCGTGGACCGCTCTCTCCGACCAGCAGACGGCGATGTGATCATCGCAAACGTCGATGGTGATTTTACGGTCAAGACCTATCGCCGCGACAAGGACGGAATCCGCCTCGAACCGGCGAATCCGGCATACCCCGTCATCCGTCTCCACGCAGGACAGGAGCTCGACTACTTCGGCAAGGTTACGGCCTGCATCCATCGGTTCGCGGGGAAGAAATGATAGGGCTGGTGGACGGCAACAACTTCTTCGTCTCCTGCGAGCGCGTGTTCAACCGCAAGCTCGTCGGGCGGCCGGTTGCCGTTCTCTCCAACAACGACGGATGCTGCGTATCGCGTTCAAACGAGTTCAAGGCTCTCGGCATCCCGATGGGCACGCCGTATTTCCAGCTGAAGAACCGCGAGGCAACGGGCGAGCTGTCCTTCTGCTCCTCGAACTACGAGCTCTACGGCGACATGTCGCGGCGAATCGTCTCGATCCTACGCGATGAAGCCGTTGACGTCGAACAGTATTCCATCGACGAGGCGTTCATAACGCCTCCATCTCTGGAGGCGTTGGGGAACGGAGAGCGGGGAATGGGGAACGGAGAGATAGGTAGCCGTTCCCCGTTCCCCATTACCCATTCCCCGTATCTTGCTTACGGACGCCGCCTCCGCGCCAAGATCCTCCGCTGGGTGGGCATTCCATGCGGGGTGGGCTTTGCGCCCACGAAGACGCTCGCCAAGATAGCAAACCACATCGGGAAGAAGCGACCCGACGGCGTGTTCCTCATGCCCGACGATCCGACGGAGATCCTCGCGTCCCTGCCAGTTGGCGAGGTCTGGGGCGTAGGGCGACGTCTTCCAGTCAAGCTCCGCGCTTCACGCATAATAACTGCGCAGCAGCTTCACGATGCGCCGGACGCCACGATCCGCTCCATTGGCGGCGTGACGCTTCTCCGCACGGTAATGGAGCTCCGTGGAATTCCGTGCTGCGAGGAGAAGGACTACGATGCCGCGCCCGATACCGTGTCCTGTTCCCGCTCGTTCGGGACGCCTGCGACTACGCTCGAAGCGCTGGAGGAGTCGATGGCCTCGTTCGCCGCGCAGGCGGCGGCGAAATTGCGCCGACACGGGCTTCTCGCCTCCGGGTGCAACATCTACGCCCAGATCTTCGCGGCGGGCGGAGGAGGCGATTTCGTCGGCAGGACGGTGGCGTTCCCCGTTCCAACGGACGCGACGAACGAGATGCTCCGCGCCTTCCGGCCGGAGGTGACGGCCTTGTACACGCCGGGGCTGCGCTACCGCAAGACCGGCATCGTGTTCTTCGGGCTCGAGAAGCCGGGTGCGCCGCGCCAGACAGACCTCTTCGACACAACTCCGCCAACCGGACGGTCGCGGCTCTACAAGGCGGTGGACGCTCTGAACGCCCGCTACGGCAAGGGAAAGGTGTTCTCCGCCGCAGAGGGCATCGGCCAGCGCTCCTGGCAGATGAAGCGGTCGAAGCTCTCCAAGCGTCCCACGACGCGCTGGAACGAGCTGATGACCGTACGGTAGGCATTAGGAGAAACCGATCATGCGGGATGTGGACGCGGACATTCAAGTTTGATACAATGAGCGGCATGGAAGACTATACGCTAGACGCAAATGAATGAGGCAAGTCCAGGTTTGCCTTCAGGGTCAAGTGCAGCAAGCACAGGTAAAACAGCGATGGGGCGCAGTATGTCTAGGGACGAAGCCATAATGGAGGGTCTGCAGGCGAGGCTCGCGGAGCGCATCGCGAAAGGCGACAACTGCGGGCCGTTCATAGCCGCGATTGCGGACGGCGATGGCAACATCGTCGCAGAGGCCGCCAACAGCGTGGTCGCCTCCGGGCAAAGCCACTGCCATGCGGAGGTGAACGCGATTGCGCTTGCCGAGCGGAAGCTCGGGACGTGGGACCTCTCCGGCAGGGGGCTCACGCTCTACGCCAGCTCCGAGCCCTGCATGATGTGCCTCGGCGCGATCCTCTGGTGCGGGATCGAGCGCGTTGCGTACGGAACGCCAACGCCGTCCGTAGAGCGCATAACGGGCTTCGACGAGGGTATCAAGCCGGCGTGGCGCGAGGAGTTCGCGAAGCGCGGGATCGAGGTCGTCGGTCCGCTGCTGGAAGACGTCGGCGAAAAGGTCCTCGAAGACTACGTCCGCCGCGGCGGGATCACGTACCAGGGCAGGCGGCATTGACTTTGGGCCTTCCGCAAATCGCTTGTGAACGGCGGGGGAGTGTGGTACAATCAGCGGCATGATAGTTTATCTCCACGGCATACTGGCTGAGAAGACCCCCGCGAAGGCGGTGGTCGAATGCGGGGGCGTTGGATACGAGGCGCTCATACCGCTGTCGACGTATGAGCGCCTTCCCGCCACCGGCGGCGAGACGAAGCTCCTCACGTACCACGAGGTCCGCGAGGACGCGCAGCTTCTCTACGGGTTCGCCTCGGAGCCTGAGCGCGACCTCTTCGCGCTGCTCGTCTCTGTCTCGGGCGTAGGCCCGAAGATCGCGCTTTCGGTGATATCCGGCTTTTCGGTCGGCGAGGTGCATCTATGCATCGCAAACGGCGACGCAAAGCGCCTCGCCACGGTCAAGGGCGTCGGCAAGAAGACGGCCGAGCGGATAGTCGTAGAGCTGCGCGACAAGGTCAACCCGATAGAGGCGCTCGCGAACGGCACTGCCGACGCGGGGAAGGGCGACAAGCAGGTCCTGCGCGACGCGATGCTCGCGCTTTCCGCGCTTGGTTTCGCGGACGACGCGGCGAAGAAGATGGTGCAGTCCGTCCTTTCCGCGCATCCCGAGGCCACTGACACCGAGAGCATCGTGAAGCTCGCCCTCAAGGGCTGATGCCGCGCAGACAGGGGAAACCAGATGCTTCACGTTGTGGCAACGCCGATAGGCAACCTCCAGGACATCTCGCAGCGCGCGCTCGACGCGTTCAAGGCTGCTTCGCTCATCGCATGCGAGGACACGCGGCGCACGTGGCAGCTGCTGAGCGCGTTCAACGTGCCGCGTCCCGAGATGATCTCCTACAGACAGGGCAACGAAGACCGTGTTGCAGACGCCGTGATTGGCGCGGTCAAGGCGGGGCGCGAGGTCGTCCTGTGCTCGGATGGCGGCTATCCCGGAATATCGGATCCCGGCTATCGCCTCGTCCGCAGATGCGCCGCCGAGGGTGTGCCGTTCGACGTCATTCCCGGCGCTAGCGCCGTGAACGTGGCGCTCCTGATGAGCGCGCTCCCCACGAGTTCCTTCACCTTCAAGGGATTTCCTCCGCGCCATCCTGGTCCGCTCAGGAAGTTCTTCGAGGAGGAGCGCGACATGCCGCATACGCTCATCTGCTACGAGTCTCCGTTCCGTATTGGGCACTGCCTCGCGGCGGCGCTCGAGGCGCTTGGTGACAGGGAGGCGGCGGTGTGCATCGAGCTGACGAAGATGCACGAGCGCGTGGAGCGCGGGTACCTTTCCGAACTGGCCGCGAGGTTCGCCAAGGCGAGCGTGAAAGGCGAGGTGGCGATAGTCATCGCGGGCTCAAACCCCAAGTTCGCCCGGGGGCCTGCCGGCGCGGAGGAGTGAACCTTCTCTGCCGCAAGGCCGTTTAAAGCTTTAAAAGGAGACTTTCATGAAGAAGACGATTCTTGCCGTGATTTCCGTTGCCGCCGCCACGCTGTGCGCGGCTGACAGGACGATTGACGAGGCGATTGAGTCCGGCCTCAAGTTCCTGATGTCGAAGCAGGAGGAGGACGGCCATTTCTCCGATCCGCAGATGCCGGCCCTTACGGCGCTCCCGCTTTGGGCGATGACGGCGGGCGGCAAGTCGACGAGCGAGAACGCCAAGAAGGCCGCGGCGTTCGTGCTCGGCACGCAGCGCCCTGACGGCGGTTTCTACGTCCCAAAGCCGGGCCGCGGAGGATCAGGTCTCGGCAACTACAACACTTCCGTCTGCGTGTCGGCGCTCTTCGACAGCGGCCTTGCCCCCGTTAAGGCGATCCTCGACGCGCGCACGTACATCGCAGGCTCGCAGCTCACTGGCGACGACACGATGGCCGGCGGCTTCGGGTACGACAGGCAGTCGCGTCGGCGCGCGGCCGACATGTCGAACTCGTCCTACGCTTTCGACGCCATGCGCCGCACCGAGAAGGCGGAGGAGTTCCGCCCGGCCGGCGAGAAGAAGGCGGACCTCGACTGGGAGAAGGCACTCAAGTTCGTGGAGCGCATGCAGGTCAAGGAGGGCGAGCTCGCGGGCGGGTTCATCTACAACGAGCGCACGCCGCAGGCTGGAACGCAGACGAACTCCGTAGAACGCGTCCAGCTCCGCGCCTTCGGCTCGATGACCTACGCCGGCGTCCTTTCGATGTGCCACGCGAAGCTCACGCGGGAGGACCATCGCGTGCGGAGCGCGCTCGAGTACTGCGGGAAGTACTGGACGCTCGACGAGAACCCCGGCATGGGGACGCAGGGCCTCTACTACTACTTCGACATACTCTCCCGTGCGCTGAGCGCTTCCGGCGTTGAGTCACTGAAGGGCCCCGAGGGCAAGGTCATCCCCTGGAAGCAGGAGCTCGCCGCGCGGCTCATATCGCTTCAGAAAGAGGACGGAAGCTGGGTCAACGACAACAACCGCTTCTGGGAGAACGACCCGGTGCTCGTGACCTCCTTTGCCATTCTCACGCTTTCCTCCTGCCGCTGACGGCACGTTGCGCAGCCGCCGGAATTGCCCCTGCTCGCGTCCATTTGAAATCGCAATGCGTCTGCACGAAGGCATCAACTACGTGGACGGCATCCCCGTGAAGCTCACCAGGAGGGCTACACGGCGAATCGGAATAAGGATTGCGCAGGACGGAACGGTGTGCCTTTCGGTCCCGCGGCGGCTTGCAACCATTGCGGAGGGCGAGAGGTTCCTCGGCGACAACTGGCAGTGGGCCTTGTCCGCCCGGGCGAAGGTGCTGGCACAGCCCGTAAAGGCCCAGAAGCCGATTTCCCGCGAGGAGCTGGACGCTCTGTCCGCTATGCTGGGCGAGCTGCATTCATCGTGGTGCGAGCGACTTGGCGAGACGGACGTCACTTGGAAGACCCGTAGGATGAAGTCGCTCTGGGGGTCATGCCATTACGCAAAGCGGCACGTTGTATACAGCGCTTCGCTCGCGCGCGTACCGCGGGAGCTTGCCGAGTACGTGGTGGTTCACGAGCTGACGCACCTCAGGGTGCACAACCACGGCCCCGCGTTCCGCGCGCTCATGGACGCTCGGCTCCCAGGCTGGCGCAGCCTTCGCCGCCGCCTTCGTCCATCGTAGTCGGTCAATCGTAAGGTGGACTCGGCAGACGAAGTAATATTGTAAATTCCGCTTCCATCTGCGCTGTATTTATAGTAAAATCACCTTGTTTTCACTGTTTAAACCATCGGGTTGCGGGAACGCACGCCTGGTTGGAGAAAGGAACCGAAGTTATGGCATGTTTCACGGTACCACTGGCGGGGGCGGTTGCAGCAGCAGGCGCAAGCAAGCTTCCTGGCGTCAGGAGGAGCACGAATCCGTTTCTCGCGAAGCTTCCCTGGCTCACGAAGATGTCGCTTGGCGGCAGCTTTCTGCTCGCCATAGAGCATGTCTACCACGGAGAGATCATCTTCACGCCTCCTTTTCTCACCGCAATGAAGAACGCGAAGGACACGCAGGAGATGCTCCACGAGATGGCGACTGTCGGCGTGTCGATGGCCGGCGTCCTCCTTGTGGCGTGGGTTTGCATGGTTGTCGTGTCGACCGCGCTTGAGCGCCGCCGCGGGGAGTCGCCGGCCAAGGCCTGAGGGGACCAACATTCGGCGGACCGGCGGCAGTGGGCCCGTCCGCCTTGTCGTGCAGGAAATGACGGCAGAGGAACTCAAAGAACGTCTGGAGCGCTTTCGCCGCGGGGAACTGTCGGCGGACGACATCGTGTCGGACATACGCGCGGCTCCGTTCGAGGACCTTGGCTTCGCGAAGCCCGACCACGCGCGGGAACTGAGGCAGGGGCTTTCCGAGGTTGTGTACGGCGAAGGCAAGACCGCGCCGGAGATAGTCGAGATACTGCGCGGCATCGCGGCACGCACGAGCCGTCCGGCGATTGCGACGCGCGTCTCGCCGGAAAAGGCGGCGGAGGTCCGCAAGTCGATCCCCGAGGCGAGCTACAACGCCGTAAGCAGGATACTCTGCCTTGGCGACGCACCGGAGCCGGACGGACTCGGCGCCATTGTCGTGGCGACAGGCGGCACGAGCGACGCGCCTGTTGCGGAGGAGGCCGCGCAGACTGCCGAGCTGCTCGGCAACAGCGTCACAAGGGTGTACGACGTCGGCGTTGCGGGACTGGAGCGGCTTCTCGCCCATGTGCGCGAGCTTCAGTCGGCGAGCGTCGTGATCGCCGTCGCAGGAATGGAAGGCGCGCTCGCAACGGCGATTGGCGGACTTGTCTCCTGTCCTGTCGTGGCAGTGCCGACAAGCGTAGGCTACGGCGCCTCGTTCAGGGGGCTGGCCGCGCTTCTGTCCATGGTGAATTCCTGCGCTGGCGGAGTCACCGTGGTGAACATCGACAACGGGTTCGGGGCGGCTGTAGCGGCATCGAGGATGAACCACCCGGCAATCAGGAACCGCGCGTGAGACGATGAAGACGCTTTATCTAGAATGCAGGACGGGAGCTTCCGGCGACATGTTCGCCGGCGCTCTCCTGGATCTCGTGCCGGACCGCAATGCGTCGCTTGCGCGGCTCAACGCGATGGGCATACCTGGCGTCCATGCCGATGCGCAGGGCGTTTCGCGCTGCGGAATCCGCGGCACGGGCGTGACGGTTTCCGTGGAAGGCGAAATCGAAGGCCACGGCCACGACAACTTGCATGCACATGAAGTCGCGCACATTCATGGACACGTCCATGCGCATGGCCACGAGCATTCGCATGACCACCATCACGAGCACCACCACCATGCGTCGATGGACGAGATCCGCGCCATCGTCGACGCAATGCCTGTTTCAAATGGCGTGAAGGCGCACGTGAAGGAAGTGTACGCGCTTATCGCTGCGGCCGAATCGAAGGCCCACGGCGTGGAAGTTTCCGAAGTCCATTTCCATGAGGTCGGCGCGAAGGACGCGGTTTTCGACATAGCGGCGGCGGCGATGCTCATGGAGGAGATTTCCCCCGACAGGATACTTGCGTCCGTTCCCGAGGTTGGCGGAGGTTTCGCGAAGTGCGCGCACGGAGTAGTTCCCGTGCCTGCGCCCGCAACCGTTCACCTGCTGGAGGGAATAGCGTTTTCGTCCGGAGCGGCCGAGTGCGAGCTCCTAACCCCAACCGGCGCTGCGTTGCTGCGGCATTTCGCGGCGTCGTTCGGGCCGATGCCCGTGATGGCCGTGGAGAAGGTCGGCATCGGATGCGGCGCTCGCGACATCCCGGGCCGTCCGAACATACTGCGCGCTTTCCTCGGCGAGGAGTCAGGGGGAGAAGGTTCGCCGAACGGACGGGTGACGGAACTCAAGGCGAACATCGACGACATGACGGGCGAGGAGCTCGCGTACGCATGCGCGAAGCTGCGCAGCGCAGGCGCGCTGGACGTGTCGCTCGTGCCGGCGGCGATGAAGAAGGGCCGGCCCGGACAGATACTCGAGGTCCTGTGCCGTCCGGAGAGCGCGGACGCGCTTGCTTCGGCGATCCTGCGGGAGACCTCTACGTTCGGCGTGAGGAGGGCGGACCTCTCGCGCTACGAGCTGGACCGCACGGTTGAGCCAGGCGCCGACGGAGTGCGCGTCAAGCGGGGCTTCGGCTATGGAGTCGAGAAGTCCAAGCGCGAGTTCGACGACGCGCATCCCCTGGATTTCACTACAACGAAAGGAACAAGGCAATGAAGGGAACGATGACAATGCCCAGCGCGAACGGCGTGGGCGCGGTGCATCTCGAGAAGATCCTCGACGAGGAGCTCGGGAACAAGTGCGGGCTCTACGCGAAGGTGACGATACCTGCCGGTTCGATACTCGGCTACCACGAGCACCACGGCAACGGCGAGAGCTACTTCGTCCTCTCCGGCGAGGCAGTTTACGACGACAACGGAACGAAGCGCACGATCCGCGCAGGCGACGTCACGTGGACGCCCGACGGCGGCGGTCATGGCGTCGACAACTCGGGCGGATCCGAGCCGATCGTGTTCATCGCGCTCATAGTAAACAGCTGACAGCGGCGCACAACCGGAGCGAACAGCTTGGACGTTCTCACCATAGGGGGAAAATTCGGCGACTACGACGTGCTCGCGCTCGTCGGGCGAGGGTCCATGGGCGCGGTTTACCGCATCCGCGACCCAAAGACCGGCAACGAGTACGCGTGCAAGGTCATGTTCCCCGAGGTGGCGAAGCGCAATCCCGAATACAGGAAGCGCTTCGCGCGCGAGGCCGCGTTCGCCATGTCGATCAAGCACCCGAACCTGATCGCGGTCTATGACGTGGGAGAGGACCCGGAGACGGGGCTCTGCTACCTGATAATGGACTACGTTTCCGGCGGAACGGTGGAGGACAGGATCGCCCGCGGCGGACGCTATCCGATCGACGAGGCCGTGTCGGTCATAGCGCGCGTTGCCAGCGCGCTAGCAGTCGCAGACAGCATGCACGTTGTCCATCGCGACATCAAGCCGGCTAACATCATGTTCGCCGCCGACGGCACGCCGAAGCTCGCGGACCTGGGTATAGCGCGCTTCAACGACGGCTCCGCGACGACGACGGTCACTTCCGCCGGGATGATCGTAGGCACGCCGGCATACATGGCGCCCGAGCAGATGACGGACTCGCACTCAGTGGACATCCGCGCAGACATCTACTCGCTCGGGATGGTCTTCTTCGAGATGCTGACGGGGCAGCGTCCCAACGCCGGGTGCTCGGTGGTGGAGCTTCTGGCGAAGGCGATCAAGGGCGAGGGAATTCCAGACGTCAGGACGATTCGCCCGGAGGTCTCGTCGTCTGTCGCGCACATCCTGAACCTCATGTGCGCCCCCAAGCCGGAGAACCGCATCACTACGCCGCAGCAGGTCGTCGACATGTTCTGGCGCCTGGAGAACGGGCATGCGCTGATTGCCAAGGCGCCGCCGCGGCGCTCGAAGAAGATGACGGCTCGGCGCCGCAGGCACATGCTAATGCGGGCGGGAGCTGGTGTTGGCGCCGTTGCCATCTTCGCGTTTGCCTACATGCTGGGCACGATGCGGCGAGGCGACTTCGAAGGCGACGCTCCTTCCGGCGGCACGAACGGCGTGTCGGCCGTTACCAACACGCCGGCGCAGCCGAATCCGCGAGACGGGCTCCAGTTCCCCGACCCCGCCATGCTGCTTGCCGCCTCCTTGACCAATTCCAGCTCCGCGGCTGGCGCATCCCAGTATTCGCAATCTACAAACGCAGCCGCATTGGCCGCGCAGAAGCACCCCGCCGCTTCGGCATCCAACGCAGTTGCGTCGGCAAGCGCCCATGCCGTTGCGGCGCCAAAGCACGTTGTGCCGTCGGCACCTAGCGCAATGCGCGCCGCCGACGCTCCGCTCCCGGCGGAGGAGCGGGATCTGCCGTCGGTCAAGGTTGCCCGCTGGAATCGCAATGGCGGACGTCCGTTCGACTGGCTTGCCGCGGCGCCGCAGCCCCGTCCGCAGCCGCTGCGCGTGGCGTGGGATTTCTCGCACGGCTTCCAGCTTTCGTGCTGCCAGTACACCGGGTTCTCGTTCGACAACGCGTTTCTCGGGGGCGGAATGCCGGACGGCGAGTCGTGCGTTTCGCGTCCTGTGCTTTTCAGCCTGCTGCACGCGGACCTCGAGAACGCCGACGTGCTGGTGCTCCCCACGAGCTGCGCCGCCATGCCGTACACGGCCGAGGACCTCATCGCGGTGCGGAGCTTCGTGGAGAGCGGCGGCACCGCACTTGTCTTCGCGAACGAGCAGAACATGTCGGAGCAGGCGGTGCTGCTGAAGGACTACGGCATGTCGCTCGTTGCGAGCCGCGACAACTCCAGGCAGCTGAAGGGCGTCTGCCCGGTGCTTTCGGAGTGGACGATCGAGAACTCGTACTCGTATGGCGAAGACGTGTTCGTGAGCGCCACGGCGCAGTCGGAGGACGCGTTTGCGATGGTTGTCTCAGACGACTCCGAGCGACTCCCGTTGATGATGCTCCGGCGCGCCGGGGCAGGCAAGGTGATTTTCGTGTCGGACAGGCTTTTCGGCCGCGGACAGGCAGGGTACGTCAACACGAGGTGGTGGCGCACGCTTATGACGCGCTGCGTCCGCGCAGGCGACTGCGGAGGGGAGCTGCACGGGGAGACTCTCGAGAACGCGCCCGTGACCGCGAAGGTCGGCCAGTTCAGCTTTTACGGAGCATCTTCGGTGGCAAAGCGGGTCAACGCCGCAACTCGTCTCGCCAAGCTCGCCGTGCCGGCCTTCGAGAAGTACGACCTCGGGCTTTCGCCCATCCGCGGTACGACCGGGCGGCAGGAAAGGGCGTACATAGTCTCCGCAACAGGCGGAAGCGCCGGCATACACCAGTCCGGATCGTACGAGTTCCTCGTTTCGGACAGCAGCCTCGACCCGCAGTACATGCTGGTGCCGCTTCTTTTCCCCGCCGGATCGGCAGAATACCGCAACTCGCCGCTCGGATACAACGCGTACCTGCTTACGCTCGTACTTGACGACTGCGGCTACCGCCGGCAGGCGCAGGAGGCCCGCAACGCGCTTTTCGCCGACTACAAGCTTGGCCGAACCGTAGCCCCGTACGAAGTGCTCCGCACCCGCTACCGTGGCATATTCCAGCGCGCAGCGGCGCTCTCCAGGCGCGACGACGTGAAGGCGCTCATAACGGACAAGATCACCGAGGACGACCTTGTGGCCATCCTGTCAATGGCCGCGGGTAAGGACCTGTTCCCGCTGTTCTGGCAGAACGGCATCGAAGTGTCCCTTGTGAAAAGCGACATCGCAAGGAAGTTCGTGAAACCGGCGAAGGAGTAGTCTCGCATGTTCGGGTTTTTCAGAAAGAAGAAGATGCGGCGGGTGTTTGTCGCGTCGTCCGTTTCGGAAAAGGGGCTTGTCCGTTCCGAAAACCAGGACGCCGTCGTTTGCGAGGCGGAGGCAGGGCTTTTCGCCGTGGCGGACGGCATGGGCGGAGGCTCGGAAGGCGCGCTCGCGTCCAAGTGGGTCGCAGAGGCCCTTGACGAAGTCGCCAAGGCGAAGGTGAGCCTTTCGCTCGCAGAGCGGATGGAGCTCGTGGGCGAGATGCTCAAGCGCGCGAACAAGCGCATCAGGCTCAGGGCCGCGGAATGCGGCCACAAGACGATGGGAACCACGGTTGCGCTGATCCTCGTGGACCCGCTCGACCTATCCCAGGCGAAGGTGTGCCATGCAGGCGACAGCAGGGTCTACAGGCTCCGCGGGGGTACGCTCCAGCCGCTGACCCGCGACCACACTGTCGGCTGCGAGCTCGGAAGCGCCGCGCAGGCCGGCGGATATGCGCGCGGATGCGGGTCGAGGCGCAACCCGCTTTCGCACGTCCTGACGAGGGCTGTCGGGACGGAAGACCTCCTGCGCCTCGAGTGGATGGACATCGGGCTCGAGCGCGGAGACAGGTTCCTGCTCTGCACGGATGGCGTGCACGACGTGATGGAAGACGACGACATTCGCGCGATTCTTCCAGGAGGTGCGCCAGCAGAGGCCGTCGAGCGCCTCAGCAAGCGCGTCACGGAGCGCGGCGCGCCCGACAACTTCTCGATTGTCTGCATTGACGTCGTGGCCGGGGAAAGGCCGAAGATCGACCTGGAAAACGGATGACCGCGGAATCGGCGCCGACGTTGCCATGGGGAACGAAGTCCGCGTGCCGGAATGATTGCCATTGCGGGCGCATGGGGGGAAATGGTAGAATTGGAAAAATGAAAATCGTCGTCATAGGCGCAGGCTTCACGGGCATGCAGCTTGCAAGGGAGCTCGTCGCCGAGAAGAACGATGTCGTGCTGATCGAACGGGACCCCGAGAAGGTCCGCCACGCGAGCGACCAGCTGGACTGCACCGTACTGGAGGCCGACGGAAGCAACCTCGAGTCGCTTGAGGACGCGGGGCTTTCGTCCGCCGACGCGCTCGTAACGCTCACGGAGGACGACGAGCTGAACATGATCACATGCTCGCTCGTCGACGCCGTGTACCCGCACATCGCGAAGATCGCGCGCGTAAGGAACTACGCATACTACCTCGCCGCGGACGCCGCGCGGCGCCGGACGAAGTCCGCCAGGCCGGACGCGCGTCCGCTATACGGCATCGACACTATGCTGAACCCGGACGTAGAAGCCGCCTCAGCCATAGTGTCCGCGATCGAGCACGGCGCCGTGGGCAACGTGATCGAGCTCGGCGGAGGCTTCGGCATAGCAATGCTCTCCGTCGGAGTGGGAAGCCCCCTTGTGGGACTCACGCTCCGCGAGATCGCGTCGCTGGAGGGATGGCGCTACCTCGTGGCGTTCATAGACAACGGAACGGACATAGCCCTACCGAACGGCGACACGAAGATCATGTGCGGCGACTCAATAGGCATCGTCACCCCGAAAAGCTCAATTCCCGACCTGCTCGCCTTCACCAAGACGCCGAGCGGCGAGTTCAAGCGAGTGGTGCTGTTCGGCGCGGACAGGGTCGGTACGCTCCTCCTCGCGACGCGCGAGGCACGGCGCGCCGCCTCTCCGTGGCGGAAGCTGCTGGGGCTCGTGCCAAAGGTGCCGGAGCGGGAGATCGTGGTGGTGGACATGGATGCGTCGCGCTGCCGAGAGATCGTCGAGAGGTTCCCCGGCGTGCGTGCGCTGTGCGGCGACGTCACGGACGAGAGCCTTCTTGCCGAAGAGGACCTTTTCGCCAGCGACCTGCTCGTGGCATCGTCCGGCAACTACGAGCTCAACCTCGTCACTGCCGCATACATGAAGTCGCGCGGAGTGAAGAAGGTGGTTGCGCTCACGGCGAACTCCTCGTACGGCGAGATCGCCCGCAAGCTCGGCGTGGACGTTGCGGTTCCCATGCGAGGGTCCGTAGTCGACGCGATAATGGGACACCTGCGCGGACGGCACGTGACGTCCGTGCACTCCGTGTGCAACCGGCGCTTCGAGATCGTGGAAGGAGAAATCCCGCCAGAGAGCAAGGCCACTTGCCAGAGCCTCCGCGAGCTTTCCGAGAGGAATCCCGGCGGGCCGCTCGTGCTGCTTCACCGTCCGCCGGACGAGGACGTGTGGTGCGTTCCGCGCGGAAGCACGGTTCTTGGCACAGGGTCGCGCGTCGTCCTCATAACGCGCAGCGGCGACGTGAAGTCGGTCGCCAGGTTCTTCGGGCGGGAGTGACAGATGCTTTTCTCGGTTCTCCGCATTCTGACCTATGTGCTTGGGATAGTTGGCACGTCGATGCTCCTGCCGGTCGCCGTGGCGATCAGGGAAGGGGAGATGTCCGCCGTTCCTGCGTTTCTTGGGCCCATCGTGGCAGGCTGGGCAGCCGCTTTCACGTTCTGGCTCAAGGCGCGCGGACGCCCTAAGGACTTCGACGTGCGGCACGCCTTCGGCGTCGTTGGCGGGATATGGATGGCGATCTGCCTTTTCGGTGCCATGCCGCTCTATTTCAGCGGGGCGTTCCCGTCCATTGTTGACGCCATCTTCGAGAGCGTCAGCGGTTTCACGACCACCGGCGCGTCGGTATGCCAAGACGTCGAGTCGCTTCCTGCGTGCATCAACCTCTGGCGGTGCGAGACGCACTGGCTCGGAGGACTTGGTGTGATAGCGCTGGCTGTCGCCCTGATACCGCTCCTCGGCGTTGGTGGTTTCAGGCTCATCAAGGCCGAGACAACCGGCCCCGACAAGGAGAAGCTCACGATCCTCATCTCCAACACGGCGAAGACCCTCTGGGCCATATACGTGGCGTTTACGGTGGCGCAGACCCTCATCCTCTGGAAGCTAGGGCTCTCGTTCACGGATGCGCTGAGCCATACGTTCTCGACAATTGGGACTGGCGGCTTCTCCACGCGCAACGCGAGCGTGGGGGCCTTCGGCATACCGGAGGTGGAGTGGACGTGCACTGCGTTCATGCTCGTTGCGTCCGTAAACTTCGCCATCTACTACAGGATCATCACGGGAAGGCTTCTCGAGGTGAGGCGTGACTCCGAGCTCAAGACATTCGTCTTGATCGTCGTCGTGGCGGTGCTGGCTGTTACCGCGATCCAGTTCAACGGACTCGAAGCGCTCGGCGACACGTTCCGCGCATCGTCCTTCCAGGTGGCCTCCATCCTTTCGACGACCGGGTTCATGACGCAGGACTACCAGACATGGCGTCCGGCGGCTCAGGCCGTGCTCCTGGCGCTGTTCCTGATAGGCGGCTGCTCCGGGTCCACGGCGGGCGGCGTGAAAGTCGTGCGATGGACCGTCCTCGCGAAGCAGCTCCGCAACGAGCTCAAGCGCATGCTGCATCCGCACGAGGTGTTCACGCTCACGCTCAACGGCACGCCAGGACGCGAGGTGATCGTGCCCGTGGTGGCGTCGTTCGTGTTCGTGTATGCGCTTCTCGTGCTGGTGACGACCTTCGCCGGCGCGCTCGCGGGGCTCGACGTGTTCACGGCCCTTACAGCAGCCCTGAGCATGGTCGGAAACATCGGCCCAGCGTTCGGGTCGCTCGGGCCAACAGCCAGCTTCAGCGAGATAGCGGCGCCGCTCAAGCTGTACTACGCCTTCGCCATGCTTGCCGGCCGACTGGAGATATACACGCTCCTCATACTCGCAGGCCGCGTGTTCATGCCGCACAGGGCGCAGTCCGGCGCGGAACGCGCATGAAATTCCTTTTTCGCTGTCATCGTGCGTTTGCGCATGCGTTGAAGTAGCATGACACCAAAGAAAGGACCGTAAACGCCGTCAGAAAAGATGCTATTTTCGCATTTTAGGCTTTCGCAAATGCGAAATAAATGAGATAATATCCATCCATGGCCAAAACTGTCATTCAACTGGGGCTGGAAGGGCATTCGCTGCGCGGAATCCGTCTTGAAAACGACGGAGAGGAGACCAAGTGCAACGACGCCCTCTGCTGGCCGTTCGACGCCGAGCCAACCGAGGGGGAAGGCTGTGAGCAGTCCAATCTGCCGGCGAATCCCGAAGACGAGCCACTCGATGACGAGGAAACCGCCGTCGAGGAGTCCAGTCCTCTCGAGGCTACGCTGTCCGAAGCCGCCGCATACTACCGCACGAAGGAGGTTTCGCTCTCGCTGCCGCTCACCGAGCTTTTCGTGAAGGTCCTCAAGTTCCCCGCCGAGAACCGCGACGTTCTCGACGACCTTGTCGCATCGGAGATGAAGTCGCTTTCGCCGTTCCCCGACGAAGACCTCAGGATCGGCTGGGAAACCGTCCGCGAAACGGAGAAGGAGCTTTTCGTCTTCGCCGCGGCACTTCCGGACTCGACCGCGACCCGCATAGGAGAATCGCTTTCCGCCGCGAAGCTTACCGTCGTCCGCACCGACGCCACGGCCCTTGGATGGCTTCGCACGCTGTGGCCCAGCATAACGGAGAAGCCCGGGGTCGGTCGCAGGCTCGTGATGCTCGACCTGGACGGAAACGGCTGGGAGCTCGTCATACTGGACGACGACACGCCTGTTATCCTCCGCGGGCTCGGCCTTGCCGCAAGCGGAGACAGCATGCGCCTGAGGCGCGAGATCATGCTTTCGCTCATGGAGGCCGACCGCTTCTCCGGAGTGCGCGAAGTCGGCGAGGTGCTTGTCTTTGCGCATGGCGACGTCGGGCAGGAGACGAACGCGCTTCTCGGGGAATACGGCGAAGTCCGCACGGTCAAGTGCGAAGACGAGAACGGCGGAGTGGAAGGATGCGCGAGGCGCGAGGACGAGTCGTGCTCGTTCGACGCCACTCCATACGCCTGGGCCGAGGCGCTCAAGGAGGGCCGCTTCAAGAGGCGGCTCAACCTGTCCGTGGCCGTGGCGTTCGGCGTGTGGCTGCTTGCCGTAGTGGCCGCAGTCGGCGGGCTGTTCGTCGTGGACGCGCTCACGGGGCGTGTCGCCGCGCAGTCGAAGCGCCACCAGCGCGAGTACAAGCAGGTCAACGACATGCGAGAGCGCGTGGAGCTCGTGAAGCGCTATTCGGACCACAACCGCGGAGTGCTGGAGATCCTCAAGGCCGTTTCCGACCGCCAGCCCGACGGCATGACCTTCACGAGCCTGCAGTTCAAGCGGGACGAGGGCGTGAAGATATCCGGCGAGGCCGAGCAGCCCTCGATGGTCTACGAATTCAAGAACGCGCTCGTGAAGAGCGAGGCGTTCGCCACCGTGAACCTGCGCGGTCCCAGTGCCGCGCGCGGCGTGCACAAGTTCGACATAGAAGCGGCGTTCGAGGCAAAGGAGGAGGAGTGATGAAGGAAGAAGGTCTTTCACTCCGCGACCGCGCGCTGATGATGATACTCGGCGTCGTCGTCCTGTATGTTGCCGCCGGCCTCGCGTGGATCATGTCCGTGCAGCACAAGTGGACGGTTTCCCTCAAGAAGTACAGGGACACCGTGAAGAAGTACGATCGCGAGAACGACCTCATCGCCCAGACCGACCGCTGGAACATGGAGTACATCAGCGAGAAGGAGAAGATGCCGATGTTCCCTGAAGGGGAGGATGTCGACACGCACTGGATGAACCTGATGGACAACCTCGCCACCACGAACTACATCGCGATCACCCGCCGCCAGTACGGCAAGGAGGTTTCGAAGGGCGACGTGTTCGAGCTCCCCGTCGAGGTCAGCGGCTGGGAGGGCTCGCTCGAAGGGCTCGTCAAATTCCTCTGGGACGTCCAAAGCAACGAGCAGTCGATGATGGACATAAGCGCCATCACGATGAGGCCGAGCCAGAAGAAGGGGTTCCTTAAGGGGACTTTCACGCTCACATGCGCCTACATGCGCGGCGACGTGCAGCAGGACGGCGACGAAGAAGAGCCTTCCGGCGAGCAGCAGCCCGGCGATTCCGCCGCGCCGGCAACCGCAGCCGAAGACATGGGGACGGACGAAGGGGAACCGGCGCAGGAGCCGTCGGAACCAGCCGGCGGCGAAGGGCAGTCTATTGAAAAGGCCGCGGACACTGCGGCGGAGAAATGAGGAATATGATGAAGATGACACGTTTCGCGATCATGGCGGCAATTGCCGCGATAGCCTCCCTGACGGCAACGGCACAGGGCTTCCAGGGCCTTCGCCGTTCGTCGCTTCTCCGCGGCGGAAACGGCGGAAACGGCACCGGGCTCTCCGGCTTGCCGCGGCTCGGCGCCGGCGGACAGACGGCGGCTGCGGATGCGTCCACTGAGCAGGAAAAACCGCAGATGGGCACAAACGGAGTGCCGATCCTCGCATTCAGCCAGTCGCCGGTAGACATGGTGCTCGAGGCGTACGCGGAGCAGCTCGGCAAGACGATTCTCCCCGCCCCGGACATCCCGAAGCCGACCATCACGCTCAACAGCGAGAAGTCCACGCTTCTCACGAAGGAGGAATACCTCGAGGCGATCGAGGTCGTGCTTTCAATGAACGGCATCGTGCTCGAGCCGTTCGGAGAGAAGTTCGTCAAGGCGCTCCCCCGCAAGACGGCGCGCGTCCACGGCCTGCCGATGATAACGAAGGTCGGAGACAGGCTCCACCCCGAGAAGACGCGCGTCATCTCGCAGCTCATCCAGTTCAAGTACATCGCCGTTGCCGAGGCGCAGAAGGCCCTCGAGGGGTTCAAGGACCCGAGCGGGCTCTTCCAGGTGTTCGAGCGCACCAACGCAATCCTCGTGACCGACATTCAGGAGAACGTGAACCGCATGCTCGAGATTGTCAAGCTGATCGACATCGAGAGCCCCGTGCTGGAAGACGTGTTTGTGCGCCAGATCGAGTTCGCCGTGGCGAACGACATCAAGACGATGCTCGAGGAGATCGTGGCGGCGTCGCAGGAGGAGAAGCGCGCGGATTCTGTCGGCACGAACCGCAGCGGCTCGCCGGGATTCTCCCGCACGAGCAGCACCACGACATCGCCCCGGCTCCTCAACCTCAACAACAGGCCCGGAATCAACAACCCGCCGCAGCCCGCTTCCACCGCCAACGAGACGGTCCTGGCCTCGATTTCCGACGCAGACCGCGGAATGATCCGCGGCAAGGTGCTCATAAAGGCCGACGAGCGTTCCAACAAGCTGATCGTCATCACCTCGCCGGCGAACATGAAGTTCTTCGACAAGGTTATCAAGACGCTCGACGTGGAGACGACTCCAGAGGTCGAGATCCAGGTTATCCGGCTCAAATACGCCATCGCCGAAGACGTGGAGCAGATGCTCAACGACCTCATCGGCGCGTCCTCCGGCTCGTCCTCCACCCGCAACGGACAGCAGGGCAACCAGAACCGTCCCCAGGGCGGCAACCAGAACGGCAACCTCACGCGCAACACCGCGAACCAGCGCACGTCCAGCTCCAACCCGTCCTTCAAGAACGCCAATTCCTCGCGCCTCGGCGAGCTCAACAAGGACAACGTCAAGATCCTCGCGGACAAGCGCATCAACGGAATCGTCGTCATGGCGCGCAAGAGCGACATGAAGGCCGTGAAGGACGTAATTGACCGCATGGACGTCAAGCTCTCGCAGGTGCTTATCGAAACCGTGATCGTCCAGGTCGAGCTCGGAGACGACCTCCAGACCGGCATCGACTGGGTCCAGCGCGGGCGCTCGAGGAAGACAGTGCAGGACACCGACAGCCTTGGGGAACCTCGCTTCCGCGTCAAGGACAGCAACGGCAATATCCTCAACGTCTCGGCCTCCAAAAACGAAATCGATGCTTTTGGCAGCGGTTACTCGCTTAGCTCGGTCCCCTCGCTTGTGACCAAGCTGGTCCGTGACCAGTTCTACAACAACGGCCACTACATGCTTGGCGGAGGCGGCGGAAGCGGTACGTCCGCGCTGCAGAACCTGTTTGCCACCATCGCCACAAACGCCGCCGATATCGCGCTCGGAACCAATCCCATCGGAGGAGGCCTGAACTACTTCCTCAAGAGCGACAAGCTCAACCTCGGCGCAGTCATACAGGCGGCGAAGAGCGACAGCCGCACGAAGGTGCTCGCGTCGCCTATCCTGATGACGGTGGACAACAAGGAGGCCACGATCGAGGCGAAGGACATGATCTACCTCTTCAGCGGATACCAGTATTCTGGTTCGTCGTACAACGGCACGCAGGTCCGCAACTACGAGAAGCGCGACATCGGTCTTGAGGTCAAGGCCACGCCCCGCATCAACCCGAACGGAACTGTCGTTCTCACGATCGAGTCCACGTTCGAGACGCAGGGCGCGGACCAGAACGTCCCGAACGAGAGCGGCGGAACCGATCCGTACGCCACCGTCACAACGCGAAAGATATCTAGCGACGTATCTGTAGAGAACCGCCAGACGATCGTTATGGGCGGCCTCACCAAGAAGTCGAAGACCGAATCCGAGAGCGGAGTCCCGATCCTCAAGGACATCCCCTGGATTGGCAAGTGGCTCTTCAGCTCCGTGAACGAGACCGAGAGGCGCTCCGAGCTGCTGGTGTTCATGACGCCCTACGTTCTCGACGACGCCGAGTCCGCGCAGGTCGAGGCCATGCGCCGCAAGAAGGCGCTCAGCGACGCGCGTCCCTGGGAAGACGGTGGCTGGAGCGCATCGCCGCTCGCCGACCCGATATCGCAGAAGGAGCAGCTCAGGCGCTTCAACGAGGAATGGAAGCGCCAGGACGATGAGCGCAAGACCAAGCTCGCCATCGAGAAGGCGAAGATCGACCGCGCGAAGAAGCTCAAGCAGATGAGCGAGCAGGAGCGCGAGTTCTGGTTCAAGATGCACGAGAAGGAGCTCAAGGAGGAGGCAGAGGAGCTCAAGAAGAAGAACGAGGAGGAGGAAGCCGAGCTCCGCGCGCTCGTGGAGGAGTTCAAGAAGGACAAGCTCGGAGAGGTCGACAAGGCCATCGAGGAGTCCAAGCAGATCGAGAAGAACGAGCACGACAGGCTCGCCGACGAAGCGGCAGCCGCCGGCGGGGA
>CAMORM010000024.1 GCA_946623785.1 uncultured Verrucomicrobiota bacterium | reverse complement strand
AGTGCGTGTAGTGCGTCGCTCCGCGGTCCATCGCCCAGTGGCGGATTCCGTGCGCCACCTCCCCTGCAATGGAGGGATCAAGCGGCTTGCCCTCGCGGATCGTAGACTGTAGCTTCTTGGCAGTGTCCTTGCTGAGGTATGTCCTGATGGCCTCCTCGCCGAACACGTCGGCTCCGAAGTCCGTCGCTTTCTTGGTCTCTTCTGTCATTTCTGGTTTCCTTTTTCCGGCTTGGCATAGGTCACGCCTGTCGCGCCTGCCGCAGTCCGTTACGCGATTGCAGTAGCACAAACCGTGCCAATGGCCGAAAACGCGCATTTGCGCCGCATTGGTTTACAGCGGTGTGTAGGGCCTTGCCGCCCAGATTACAGAAAGTGTAAGCGCGCTGGGTGCCGCGCCCTCGTTTGCGCCATTTGCCGTCCATGGGCGGGGAACTGGGCGATGCAGGCGGCCGTGGCGGCAATGCGCGTGGCGAAGGCCAGATACGATCGCATCGCCCATTTCGGATGTTGAGACTGAAGTCGAACCGCCGGAGGGCGAGGCGATGTCTGCCGTGCGGACGCCTGATGCAAGCGCATCCGCCACCGCGTGTTCCACGGCGTCCGCCTCGGCGGAAAGCCCGAATGCATGGCGCAGCATCATCGCCGCAGAGAGAATCGTAGCCAGTGGATTGGCGATTCCCTTTCCCGCGATGTCGGGAGCGGAACCGTGGATGGGCTCGTACAGGCCTCCCTTCGCGGCTCCGAGCGAAGCAGACGGCAGCATCCCTATCGAGCCCGTGATCTGCGACGCTTCGTCCGACAGGATGTCGCCGAACATGTTCTCGGTGAGGATCACGTCGAAGTGGGCAGGGGCGCGTACCAGCTGCATCGCCGCGTTGTCGACGTACATGTGGTCAAGTTCAACGTCCTGGTATTCGGCCGCGTGAAGGGCGGTTACCGTTTCGCGCCACAGGCGCGACGTCTCGAGGACGTTCGCCTTGTCCACGCTCGTGACCCTGCGCCGCCGTGCACGTGCCGCTTCGAACGCGACGCGCGCCACGCGCTCGATTTCATGCGCCGAGTACGGCGTAACGTCGTAGGCCGACTTCCTGTCGACGGAGCGTCCTTTCTCGCCGAAGTACGCGCCGCCGGTCAGCTCCCGGGCGATCAGCACGTCAATCCCTCTGGCGACAATCTCGTCCTTCAGCGGACTCGCGCCCCTGAGCGGGTCCCAGACCTTTGCGGGACGGATGTTCGCGAAGAGCCCGAGTTCGGAGCGGAGCGTGAGGAGTGCGCGCCGCTCGGGACGCTTTTCGGGCGGAAGCGCATCCCACTTGGGGCCCCCTACCGCCCCGAGGAGAACGGCGTCCGCCGACTTGCATGCGGCGAGAGTTGCCTCGGGCAGACAGTCGCCGTGCAAATCGTACGCAGCCCCGCCAACCGGGTGTTCAACCATCTCGAAGTCGTGCCCGAACCGCATGGCGACGGCTTTCACCACCTTGACCGCCTCCGCGACTATTTCCGGTCCTACGCCGTCGCCGGGAAGCACTGCAATGTTCGCCTTCATTTGTTTCTTCCTTTCAGATACGCTGCAAGTCCGCCAGCTGCTATGAGTTCCATCATGAACGTCGGGAATGGCTCCGCGTGGAAAGCCTGTCCGGTGGTGATGTCTTTAATTTCGCCCGTTTCAAGGTCGACCGACACTTCGTCGCCTGCCGCTATGGCGTTTGCGGCGGACGGGCACTCCAGGATGGGGAGTCCGATGTTGAGCGCGTTTCGGTAGAAAATGCGCGCGAAGGTCTCCGCGATCACGCACGAGACGCCGCTCGCCTTGATCGCGAGAGGGGCGTGCTCGCGCGAGGATCCGCAGCCGAAGTTGCGTCCTGCGACGAGTATGTCGCCTGGCTTCACGCGCCCAGCGAACGTTGGGTCGATGTCCTCCATGCAGTGCGTCGCCAGTTCTTCAGGCGCGGAGGTGTTGAGGTACCGCGCCGGGATGATGACGTCTGTGTCGACGTCGTTGCCGTATTTGTGTGCTTTCATGGTCTCTAGTAGTTGGTGGTTGGTGCGGTGATGCGGCCGGCGATGGCCGAGGCGGCTGCTACTGCGGGCGAGGCGAGATACACCTCTGATTCCACGTCCCCCATGCGCCCTACGAAGTTGCGGTTTGTGGTGGCTACGCAGCGTTCGCCCTTTGCGAGTATGCCCATGTGCCCGCCGAGGCACGGCCCGCATGTCGGCGGCGAGACGACGCACCCCGCCTCGACGAACGTCCTGAGCAGGCCCTCCTCCATCGCCTGGAGCCAGATGCGCTGTGTGGCGGGGATCACGATCGCCCTTACGCCGTCGGCGACCTTGCGTCCGCGCAGCACTTCCGCGGCGGTGCGCATGTCGGAGATGCGCCCGTTTGTGCACGAGCCGATGACCACCTGGTCGATGGCTATGTCTCCTGCGGCGCGCGCGAGGCGCGTGTTGGACGGAAGGTGGGGGAACGCGACGGTCGGCTCGAGCTCGCCAAGGTCGATATGGACCTCGCGTTCGTATTCGGCGTCCGGGTCGGCCTCGAAGACGCGGGGCGGCTTTGCGTTGTGCTCGCGAAGGTAGGCGAGCGTCTGTCCGTCCACCGGGAAGATGCCGTTCTTCGCGCCCGCCTCGATCGCCATGTTGGCGATGGTGAAGCGGTCGTCCATCGACAGGTTTGCGATGCCGTCGCCGGTGAACTCCAGCGACTGGTAGCGCGCGCCGTCAACACCTATCATGCCGATTAGGTGCAGGATCACGTCCTTTCCGCCGACCCATCTGCGCGGCCTGCCGACGAGCGTCACCTTGATTGCGGCCGGGACGCGGAACCACGTTTCGCCGGCGGACATTCCAGCCGCCATGTCGGTTGACCCCACGCCCGTGGATAGGGCGCCAAGCGCTCCGTAGGTGCATGTGTGGGAATCCGCGCCGACCACGAGGTCGCCTGCCGTGACAAGTCCCTTTTCAGGCAGCAGCGCGTGCTCGATGCCGCAGTCGTGGCCAACCTCGAAGTAGTTGGAGATCCCCTGCTCCCTGGCGAAGGCGCGCATGGCTGCGCACTGCGCAGCGGCCTTGATGTCCTTGTTTGGCGTGAAGTGGTCCGGCACGAGCGCGATCTTCCCGCGGTCGAAGACTCCGGCGCGGCCGAACTTCGGGAACTCCCTGATCGCGACTGGCGCCGTGATGTCGTTGCCCAGCACAAGGTCGAGCCGCGCCATCACCAGTTCGCCAGGGTGGAGGGGTAGGGCGGTCGCCCCGCGACCGCCGTCGGCGGCCAGAGGGCTGGCCGCCCTACCGGCCACGTGCGCCGCGAGTATCTTCTGTGTCATCGTCATCTTCATTTCCCTGCCTCCATCATTCGGTTTACGGCAACAAGAAGGGCGAGTATCGAGCCCTCGATCACGTCCGTGGACACGCCGCGTCCGCGGTACGAGCCTTTCGAGTCGGATATCTTCACGAGCACCTCTCCGAGCGCGTCGCGCCGTTCGGTGACCGCCTCTATGCGGTAGTCCTCGAGGGTGAAGCGGTGGCGGATTATCTTCTCCACTGCGCGGAAAGCGGCGTAGATGGGCCCTGTGCCGATGGCGGCGTCCTGCACGCGGCGCTTTCCGCGGACAAGCGTGATCTGGGCCGTGGCGCTCATGTGGTTGCCGCTGTTCACCACGAACGAGTCGAGCCTCCATTCCCTTGCGCCGTGGCTCTTCGCGGCCACGCGTGACTCGGCGAGCGCCTCGATGTCGCGGTCGGTGATCTGCTTCTTGCGGTCGGCGAGGGCCTTGAACGCCGCAAACACCTCCGCGATTCGCGTCTCGTCGAGGTCGTACCCGAGGTCTTTGAGGCGCGACTCCAGGGCGTGCTGTCCGGAGTGCTTGCCCAGGACGAGTTCGGCCTGCCTCATGCCCACGGACTCGGGCGTCATTATCTCGTACGTCTCCGCCTTGGAGAGGACGCCGTGCTGGTGGATGCCGCTTTCGTGCGCGAACGCGTTCGCGCCGACGATCGCCTTGCCCGGGGCGATGCGCACTCCTGTGATCGTGGAGAGCAGGTGCGCGGTGCGGGCGATCTCCTCGGTCTTTATCCGCGTTGCCAGACGGTCGTATGCGTCTCGCCGGGTGCGCAGCCCCATGACGACTTCCTCCAGCGCGGCATTGCCGGCGCGCTCGCCGATCCCGCAGATGGTGCATTCCACCTGCCTTGCGCCTGCGCGTACGCCGGCGAGCGAGTTGGCGACGGCCAGCCCGAGGTCGTCGTGGCAGTGCGTCGACACGGTCACGTTCTCGATTCCCCTGACGCGGTTCATTACGGCTGACACCATTGCGGCAAACTCGTCCGGAGTCGAATAGCCCACGGTGTCGGGAATGTTGACCACGGTAGCGCCCGCAGCGATGGCGGCGTCGAACGCCATGCATAGGAAATCGATGTCAGTGCGCGAGGCGTCCTCGGCGGAGAACTCCACGTCGCCGCAGAGGTTGCGTGCGTATGCGACGGCGCTTCTTATGCGCTTCAGGCAGTCGGCGCGCGAGATGCGCAGCTTGTACCTGAGGTGGATGTCGCTCGTGGCGAGGAAGGTGTGGATGCGCGGACGCGCCGCGCCCCTGATGGCGGCATACGAGGCATCGATGTCCTTCTCCAGCGCGCGCGAGAGCGAGCACACGGACGGTTTCTTTGCCGCGTCTGCGACTGCCTTCACGGACGCGAAGTCGCCCGGCGAGGCCACGGCGAAGCCGGCCTCCATCACGTCGACGCCAAGCGATTCGAGCTGGAGCGCCATGCGCACCTTCTCGTCGATGTTCATCGCGTAGCCGGGCGCCTGCTCGCCGTCCCGGAGCGTCGTGTCGAATATCTGTACCGCATTCATCTGGTTCTTCTTTTTTGGGGGGTGGAGGCAAAACAAAAACGGCCCCGCGTTCTCGCGGAGCCGTTTGCCTTTGTCCTGAACCCGAACCTCTCTACACAAGCAAACCCGCCCCGCGCCCCGTAAGCGCAAGGAGAAGAAGCCCGTTAAGAAGAAGGTTCGTGTTCATGTTGTCTTGTTTGCCGTTGGCGCGGTATTGTACCAAACCGGTTTTCCCAATGCAATGGCATTCGCCGGATTTTTTTCCCGGGAAGCAGTATGCTGATTTGTCGCGCATTGACTTCCGTCGGGGTTTTGGTATAGTAGCGCCGAATCGCAAGGTGGATGCCATGACAACGGACGCAGCGTTCCAGAGGCTGGCGAAGTCGAAGTTCAGGAGCCGCTTCCGTCTTTCGGAAGCCGACAGAAAGTACATCGCCGAGAAGGGCATGGAGACTATCAGGCGCCATGCCGAGGACTTCGTGCGCACGCGGCTCGCGCCGGCATGCCCTCCCAACGACGGCAGGCAGACCCCTATGCGCGGACATCCCGTCTTCAAGGCGCAGCACGCCTGTGCATGCTGCTGCCGCAGCTGCCTCGAGAAATGGTGGAAGGTCCCGAAGGGAACGGATATTCCGCCCGAACGCCAGTCGCGCATCGTCGACTTCCTGATGGCGTGGATCGAACGGCAGAAAAACGGGTGAATTTCATCGTACTGCACTTCTGTGCGGGTTTGTGTCAACTCCGAAGGCTCGCAAAGATGGCTCCGTTACCACTTCGCCTCATGCTTCGCGCGGTTGAGCCGATTAACATGTTACGCAGTGCCCGGATCTTAAGTGTGGGGCTTCGCCCCACGCCCCGGGCACTGGAAAAGCCACAGGAAACCTGCCACAACTTGCCCGTGGCCGAAAAGCCCGGTTAAAGCATTTTGCCGACCAATATCGCCACAACGGCGGCGAGCATTATGGCCGATGTCAGCTTCAGCGTGGCAGTGGCCTTCGCGGACCCGACGAGCCTCGCGCGGAAGAAGTCAGCGGCAAGTATCACCGGAAGGTATATGAACGGCACGAGGGCGCAGAAGAGCGTGCCGAGGAGCAGCACCTGCACGGAAGGCGGAAGGGACGCGCCTTCCCGGGTGAAGTTCGGGAGGAACGCAAGGAAGAAGAGGATCGTCAGGGGGTTCGACATCGACATTAACACGCCGCGCCCCACGAGCCGCCAGCCGGAGGCCTTCGCAGGCTTCAGGGCTTCGTCCCCGCGCCGGCGGAATCCATTCCACGCCTCCTTGAACGACCCGTACGCCAGGTATCCGATGTAGGCTATGCCGGCAATCTGGATGCCTGTCATCACCGCGGGATGGTCAACGAAGAACGAGGCCACGCCTGCGGAAAGGAGCATGACCCACAGCCAGCAGCCGAGTATGAGACCTGCCATCAGCGTTGATGCGCGTGCCTTGCCGTCGGCAATCGCCGTTGCAAGCGTGCACATCAAGTCCGGCCCGGGCTTGATGATCAGCGCTAAGCATCCGATTATGTAGGTGGTCAGCATGGCGCGGTATTATACCAGAAAATCGCCGCGGAAGGGCGCCTCGCACCATAGGAGATTCCTATGCCTTGGGACAGTGATTACCGATTACCCTCGGCTGCGGTGTCGTGGTAGAATAGTGCCCGTCAAAGGAAAAAAAGGGGGCATGCAATGGCAGACAGGCAGGAACTGAACCGCAACCTCGCGCAGATGCTGAAGGGCGGCGTGATAATGGACGTGACTACGCCCGAGCAGGCGAAGATCGCGGAGAAGGCCGGCGCGTGCGCGGTGATGGCGCTCGAGCGCATTCCCGCGGACATACGCGCGGCGGGCGGAGTGTCGCGCATGAGCGACCCCGCGATGATCAAGGGTATACAGGAGGCCGTTTCCATCCCCGTGATGGCGAAGTGCCGCATCGGCCACATCGCGGAGGCGCGCATACTCGAGGCGATCGAGATCGACTACATCGACGAGTCGGAGGTGCTTTCGCCGGCGGACGACGTGCGACACATCGACAAGAACAGGTTCAACGTGCCGTTTGTCTGCGGAGCGCGCGACCTCGGCGAGGCCCTGAGGCGCATCGGCGAGGGCGCCACGATGATCCGCACGAAGGGCGAGCCGGGAACTGGCGACGTAGTGCAGGCCGTCCGCCACATGCGCAAGATGCAGAGTGAAATCCGCCGGGTGGCGTCGCTCCGCGAGGACGAGCTCTACGAGGCCGCCAAGGAGCTCGCGGCTCCGCTCGACCTCGTGAAGTACGTGCACGAAAACGGCAAGCTTCCGGTCGTCAACTTCGCTGCTGGCGGAGTAGCCACGCCAGCGGACGCCGCGCTTATGATGGAGCTCGGGGCGGAAGGCGTGTTCGTGGGCTCCGGCATCTTCAAGAGCGGCGATCCCGCGAAGCGCGCCGCCGCGATCGTGCAGGCCGTCACGAACTGGCAGGACTCGAAGCTGCTTGCGAAGCTCTCCGAGAACCTCGGTCCCGCGATGGTCGGAATCAACGCCGACGAAATCGAGACGATCATGGAAGAGCGAGGGAAGTAGTCGTATAATGTTGCCAATGTGTAAATGTTGCCAATGGCCAATACCCAATGCCCAATTGGGAATTGGCAACATTGGGAATTGGCAACACTGGCAACATTGGCAACATTTACAAGGAGCAGTTTGATGAAGGTGGGTGTTCTATCAGTGCAGGGGGCGTTTGCGGAGATGGCGGCGTACTGGCGGGCGCAGGGCGCGGATGTCTTCGAGATACGCCAGCTCGCCGACCTCGATCGCGGCATGGACCTCCTCGCGCTTCCCGGCGGAGAGTCGACCGTGCAGGGCAAGCTCCTGAAGGACCTCGGGCTGTTCGATCCGCTCAAGGCGAATATCGAAGGCGGACTTCCCGTCTTCGCGACGTGCGCCGGGCTGATCCTGCTGGCCGAGCGCATAGAAGGCTCACAAACACTTTCAACTCAAACACTCAAACCCTCTAAATGGTTCGGCACGCTTCCTGTCGCGGTGAGGCGCAACGCCTACGGGAGGCAGCTCGGGAGCTTCACGACCCGCGGGGCGTTCGATGGCAAGCCGGACGTAGAGATGACGTTCATCCGCGCGCCCGCGATAACGGACGTCCTTTCGCCGGAGGTCGAGGTGCTGTCCACGTTCGGGGGCAGGCCCACGTCCGTCCGCTGGCGCAACGCCACCGCGTTCACCTGGCATCCCGAGCTCACGCATTCGCTGGCGGAGCCGCGCGCAAAATGATATAATTGCGCGCATGACACTTCAGCAGCTAAGATACGCGGACGCCGTTGCGGCGTGCGGCAGCATAAGCGAGGCGGCGCGGCGCGTGTTCGTGACGCAGCCCACGCTTACCGAGTCGATACGCGCGCTCGAGGAGGAGCTGCGCACAGCTATATTCACGCGGACGGCGCGCGGCGTGACCGTAACGCGCGAGGGGGAGGAGTTCCTTGCGTCCGCCAGGCTGATACTGGACGACGTGTCGCGCATCTCGGAGAAGTACACCGGGAAGGCCGTGAGGCGCCCGCAGTTCTCCGTGTCGTGCCAGCACTACGCGTTCGCGGTGGAGGCGTTCATGGATGTCGTGGGGGAAAACGCGGCCGAGGGCTACGACTTCACGATCCGCGAGACGGTGACGAGCGAGATCATCGACGACGTAGCGCGGCACCGCAGCGAAATCGGCATCCTCTACCTTTCGTCGCGCAACGGCACGGCGATCCGCAAGATACTCAAGAAGGAGGAGCTCCAGTTCGAGGAGCTTTTCTCGGCCAGCCCGCACGTGTTCCTCGGCAGAAAGCACCCGCTCGCGAAGAAGAGGGCGATATCCCCGGCGGAGCTCGACGCGTACCCGTACATCACCTACGAGCAGGGCGTGGAGAACGCGCTCTACTTCGCGGAAGAGGTGATGCCGGCCATCGACAGGAAGAAGAACATACGCGTGCGCGACCGCGCCACAATGACGAACCTGATCCTCGGCCTCAACGGATTCACGGTGGCCTCCGGAGCGCATGCGAAGGCGTACAACCCGTCGATCGTATCGGTTCCGCTCCGTCTCGACGAGTCGATCAGCGTGGGAATCGTGCGCCGTTCCGGAATCCCGCCCAGCCGCGAGGCAGAGGCGTTCGTGGCCGCGGTCAAGAGGCTGATTTCCGAAAGGCGGGCGAAGGGCGGATGAAGGACCGCGAGGCAGACCACAACAGGCAGCGCAAGGCCGCCGTGATAAACGACTTCACGAGCTTCGGGAGATGCTCGCTCGCGGTCACCATCCCGATCCTCTCCGCGATGAAGGTGCAGTGCTGCCCGGTGCCGACCGCGCTCTTCACGAACCACACCGGCTTCGACTCGTTCGCGTGGACCGACAACACGCCGCACCTCGACTCGTACATCGACGAGTGGCGCAGGCTTGGGCTCAGGTTCGACGCGATCCAGACGGGGTTCCTGGGGTCGCACGCGCAGGTCGCGTTCGTGTCGCGCTTCATAGCCGCGTTCAGGTCGCCTGGCACGACCGTCTGCATCGACCCCGTGATGGGCGACTACGGGCGGCTCTACCCGACGTACGACCGGGAGCGCGCAGAGTCGATGAGGGCGTTCCTCGACATCGCCGACCTGCTGACGCCGAACCTCACCGAGGCGTGCATCCTCGCTGGCGAGCCTTACCGCGACGACTTCACGGACGCCGAGCTTGAGTCGCTTTGCGAAAGGCTCTCTGGGCGCAACTCGGCGAAGGTTGTCGTTTCCGGGATACCGCGCGGAGACAGCCTCGTCAATTTCATCTTCGAGCCGGGCAAGGCGCCGCTGACCTTCGCCGAGAGGCGCATCGGAGCGGACCGCAGCGGGACGGGCGACGTGTTTGCGTCGGTCATTCTCGGAGACGCCGTCAACGGCGTGGATTTCGCGGAGTCCGTGCGCAAGGCGAGCAGGTTCACGGCGGACGCAGTGCGGAGGTCGGTGGAGATGGGCATCCCGGAAAAGGACGGCCTTGCAATAGAGGAAGTGCTGAAGGAGCTGACATGATGACCGTCACCTACCAGGTCAAGGATTCCATCTACGTGAACCTCACGAACAGGTGTCCGTGCAGCTGCACGTTCTGCCTCAGGCACAACGGCCCCGGGGTGTTCGGGTCCGATTCGCTGTGGCTTGAGCGCGAGCCGGCGCTTGACGAGGTCCTCGAGAGCCTCGGCAAGTGGGACTACGGCAGGTTCAGGGAAGTCGTGTTCTGCGGATACGGAGAGCCAACGGAGCGGCTTGACGTGCTGCTCGCGGCCGCGGAGCATCTGAAGAAGGGCGATCCCTCGCTTCGGGTGCGCGTGAACACGAACGGCCTCTCCGACCTCATAAACGGCAAGCCTACGGCGAAGCTTTTCTCTGGAAGGGTCGACTGCCTTTCCATCAGCCTAAACACCGACGACCCGGCGGAATACCTCGCCGTGTGCCGTCCGAAATTCGGCGAGGCAGCCTATCCCGCCATGCTCGAGTTCGCGAAGGAGGCTGCGACGGTCGTTCCCGACGTTGTGATGACGGTCGTCGGCGAGCCGGTTACGAGCGCCGCGAAGCAGGCGCGCTGCAGGGCGATTGCCGAAGGGCTCGGCGCCAGGCTCAGGGTGCGTCCGTACGAAGAAGGCAAGTGACTCGCGCTCCGTTGCCCCCCCCCCCCGTTCCCCAATGCACAACCGTGCGCGTGACTAACGGGGTGAAAAGTGGTATACTTGTACAACACGGACGGAAGAGGAGTCTTGCGGGATGCATCTTGCCCCGCGCAAAAACGTCGGAAAGGAGCGTTTGATGAGAAGAGCGATGGCGGTGGCGGTTGCGGCGGCCGTATGGCTGGCGCAGGCGAATCCGATTTGTCCTTCATGCGGGCGCGAGGCGTCCACCGAGGACGCGAAGGTGTGCGGGCATTGCCAGACGGCTTTCCCGAAGCAGGAGCCCAAGGAGGAGGCGCGTCCGGCTGTCGCCGCGAATCCAGCGGCCGTCGAGCTTGCCGGGGAGGGGGATGCCTTTGCCGCCCTGAAGCTCGAGTTCGATGTCGCCAAGAAGCTCGACGCACAGGGATCCACCGACGATTCCGCCAGGCGCCCGAACTATGCGTTCTTCCACTACCGCAACGTGCTCGCCATGGCCCCGCTCGCGAAGATAGCGGACGAGGCGATGCGCGAGACCCTTGCGTCCGGGGTGCGTCGCACGCACCAGGAGGTCACTCGCTTCAGCGAGAAATGCCCGGTGTGCAAGGGGGCCCGCACTTTCGTGCAGAAGGCGCCGGACGTGGGGCAGAACGTCGGCAGGATTGGGGCCAGGGACTGGCTGAAGAAGAAGGTGCCGTGCCCGCTGTGCGAGGCGAAGGGCTCCATTCCCGGCTTCCGCAACTACGCGAGCATGACGCGCTTCTTCGCGGAGGGGCGCCGCGAGTTCGACACCTCGCACCAGGTGGCAGGCGACCGGAAAGTCGGCTACGCGTGGGTTCCGTCGGCGATAGCCGATGGGCTGAACGCGCGCGAGCGCGCGCTTGTCGCAAGCGCATACGGCGCGCCGTGCCCCAAGTGCGGGTGGACGGGCCTCGAGGTGTGCCAGTCGTGCAAGGGAGAGGGCGTCCAGAAGTGCAAGGCCACGGGATGCAAGGATGGCTTCGTTGAGTCGGCGGCGAAGAGCGGCCTTGGCGGCTCCAGCGTCGGGCGCGGCGGAAGGGGCGGCCGCGGCGGGCAGCAGCAACAGCAGAAGAAGGAGGTGAGCCCCTGCGGGACCTGCGGCGGGACGACCTACGTGAAGTGCGACGCCTGCGCGGGGGCGAGGCTGCAGTCGTGCCGCAAGTGCAACGGCGAGGGGCTTGCCCCGCAGTGCACGCGCTGCAACGGCACGGGCCTCTCGAGCTGCCGCAAGTGCGCTGGGTCCGGGCGCTGGAGGCGTCCGGGCCTCAAGAACGAGGAAGAGGAGTGCCCGGAATGCCGCGGGCTCGGAGAGGTTAGCTGCCAGGGGTGCAACGGGATCGGCCGGCGCACTGGCGGGTTCTGATTCGTGGAGGGGGAGAAAGCGGAGATGACACCGATGACAGAAGAGATACCTCCTTCACTGCCGCACATGCGGCTCGACTCCGTGATAGGCCGCGGCGGAATGTCCACGGTCTGGCGCGGGCGCGACCTTGCTATGGACCGTCCCGTGGCGGTGAAGGTCCTCAGCCGCGACTTCACGGCGTCCTCGTCCGACATCCAGCAGTTCCTCAACGAGGCGCGGATGATGACGAGGGTCCACCACCCGGGCATCGTGCACGCATACGACATGAACTGCGTGGACGGGCTCTACTACATCGTGATGGAGCTTGTCGACGGGTATACCTTCGCGCAGCGCGTGGCCAGGAAGGGCCCGATTCCCGAGGAGGACGCGCTCATAATCGCCGAGTCGGTCGCGGTGGCGCTGGGCTACGCCTGGGAGAAGCACCACATCGTGCACTGCGACATCAAGCCGGAGAACCTGATGATCCACTCCGACGGCACGGTGAAGGTGGCGGACCTCGGGCTGTGCCGCTCGCTCGCGAACAGGTCCGGGGCCGCGGCGGAAGACGAGGTCATCGGCACCCCGGGGTACATATCACCCGAGCAGGTCTACGGCGACTCCGTGATCGACTGCAGGGCCGACATCTATTCGCTTGGCGCTGCGCTGTACCAGATGACGACCGGGCACATGCTCTTCGAGGGCCGCAGCAACGACGACATGCTCCGCGCGCACGTCGACGCGTCGCAGGCCATAGACCCGCGCCTGTACTCGGAGCGCCTTTCCGCGCAGTTCGCCGAGCTCCTGGAGCATATGACGGTGAAGGACAAGTCCATGCGGTACGCCACATGGGCGGACGTGCTTCGCGATGTCCAGCTCGTTGCCTCGGGACACCATCTCCCGCCGCTTCCGCACGCCGCGCTGTCCTCCATCCGCCGCCTCCCCTAGTGTAGAGCCGCCAATTTTCTTTTCAGCTCGGTATTGACTGCGGCGGGGTGATTCGGTATACTGACTCATTCGCTCTTTTAGGGATATCAGGAAGGAAGTGGCAAAAGTGAACGTTATTCCGCTGCTGGTAGAACTGCAGGATGTTGACGGACAAATCCGTGAACTGGAACGGGAGATGAAGGACATCCCGGCCCGCAAGGCCCAGGAGAACTCGCGTCTCGACGGCGCGCGTCTCGCCCTGGCCGAGGCAAAGGCGAACCTCGTGGAGGCCCAGCTCGCCGAGAAGAAGTGCGAGACAGAGGCCGAGGAGGCCCGTGCGAAGATCAGGGAGCTGCGCATATCCCAGTCTTCGAACAAGATGGGCAACAACGAATATAGGGACATCAGCATCAGGTGCGACCAGCTCCAGCAGGATGCCGACGCGGCGGATAACCGCGGACAGGCGCTGATGGAGGAGAAGATCCCCCTCGAGGAGGCCGTCAAGAAGGCTCAGGCCCGCCTCGACGAGGAGAGCGTGGGGGTCAACGCGTACATCCAGGAGCTCGACGAGCGCCTTGCGGAAGTCACGGCCGAGCACGACGAGCTCCAGGGCAGGCGCAGGGAATGCGCCGCGAAGGTCCCGCCGGACGCGCTTGCCAAGTACGACCGTCTGCGCACCCGCCGCTGGCCGGTGCTGGTGCTGCTTACGGACGACGACGTGTGCGACGGCTGCCACATGAAGCAGCCGCCTGCTGTCGCCCAGGCCGTGCGCCACAACGACAGGATCGTTGGCTGCTCCGAGTGCGGCCGCTTCCTGTATCGCGAAGTATGATTTCTTCGGCGGCTCCGCGCGAGTGACCGGTCGCGCCCGAAAGGGTGAGGAAAGTCCGGACTCCGCAGGGCACGGGACCCGGTTGTCAAGGCCGGGGACGCGGCGGAAATCGCCGTGGACGGAAAGTGCCACAGAGAACAGACAGCCCGCAAGGGTGATGGTGAAATGGCGGTGTAAGAGACCACCGGGCGCAGGCGAAAGCCTCGCCGCAGGGCAAACCCTCCCGGGAGCAAGATCAAATAGGGGACTGAACGGGCTGCCCGTCCGGTTCGCGTCCGCAAGGATGCGGTGAAGTTCCGGGTTGATTGCTCAGATGAATGATCGGAGCCCTCCGCATGCGGCGCAAGCCGCGCGCTGGAGGGTGAACAGAATCCGGCTTATTCGCCGCGCGGAGCCGTCGAAGATCTGTCTAGGCGAAATCCGGAAAAGACAGGGGGAATGGGCTCGCGGTTCAAGGAGGTGCGGCGTCTAGCCGCGCCACGAACGGAGCGGGAAGCTCAACCCCCTTTTGTGTGTCAGCGCTTCTGCCTTGAGGCGGCGCGCCATTCCCGCATTGACATGCCGAAGCGCTTCCTGAACAGGCGCTTGAGGTAGTCTGGGTTGCCGAAGCCGCATTCTGCGCCAATCGAAAGAATCTTGCGGTTCGTCTTTTCAAGCCGTTCGCGCACCGCGGCAAGTCGGACCGCAAGTATCGTGTCCATCACGCTTTCGTTCCGAAGCTCGCGGAACCTGAGGTCGAGCAGGCTTCTCGAGACCCTGAGGTGGGCCATTACGTCCGACGTGCTTATGCCCTCGAGCGCGTGAGCCTCTATGTATTCCATCGCCGCGCCGACCACTGCGACCGCAGGCGGCAGGTTCGTTGTCGAGGCGCGCGGCACGATCTCCGCGCCTTGTATGCGCAGCACGCTTTCGGAGACTTTCCGCCCGCGCATGAGCGCGTCGAGCGTGCGCGCTGCCGCGAACCCCGCGTTTTCGAATCCTGGCTGGATGCTGGTTAGCGCTGGGCGCTCGCCCTGGCAGAGGAGTTCGTCGTTGTCGCATCCGAGAACCGCTATCTGGGTCGGGATCTTCAGCCTTGCCATGCGGCAGGATCTCGCGACCTGTACGGCCAGCAGGTCGTTCGCGGCGAATACCGCGGCTGGACGGGGGAGCTTCTTGAGAAACTCCGCGAGGTCAACCCGATTTACCTGTATGCGGGCCTCGCCCGTCATGTTCACCATCTCGAAGTCGGACTCGGGGTATTCGAAGAACTCCGCCCTCTTGTCGGCGCTTTCGAAGAACGCGGCCTTGCGCTCAAGCGACCACGGAACTTTCGGAGGAGCGGGGACGAATGCGTACGACGAGAACCGTCCGAGCGCCTTGAAGTGCTCTGCCGCCATGCGCCCGATCTCGTGGTTGTCCATCAGCACGGAAACGCAGTTGGGACGCCCTCCAAGCCGCGAGTGCATGTTTTCAAGGGCAAGGATCGTGGGGATGCGCCGCGCGAGCACCTTTTCCACGGCCGGGGTATAGGCCGCCAGTATGCATCCGTCGATCCCCTCTTCGAGGAGGGAGTCGACCTCTGCGTCGTTGAACGCAGTGCGCGAGCTGACGATGCGAAGGTCCCAGTTTGTGCGCGTGCTTGCATAGCGCATCACCCCGGTTACGCGCAGCCGTCCGTCCGACCCGTTCGTGGGAATGGCCGCCAGTATTTTGCGTTGCCTCGATTTCATGCTTAAATTATAGCGCAAAGATCCCCGGGACGCAATATTTAACGGCAACACTTGTTCAAAAGGTCGTGTTTTTGTTGTCCGAAAGTACATCCTCTTTGCGTATGAAGCATGAAAAGTTTTTGGTATATTCCCAGCCAAAGCCACCCGTACATGCAAAAGGACATAAACAATGAAAAATACAACTGCTTGCCTTGCAGCATCGGCATCAAGCCTGGCGCTTGCACTCATTTGCAATGTGCTTCCCGCATCTGGGCTTGCCGTGACATCGTCGGACTACTCCAAAGTCCTGACCTATACGCTTGATCCGTCGCAGTACAGCGGCGACGACATCAGCAATGTCCACGTTGCGCTCCGTGTTTCCGAGGCCATAGCCGGCTTCGACTATTCGGATTGCCGCTCAGATGGCACTGATTTGTATGCCGAAGACGAGAACGGCAATGCGCTTGCGTTTGACCTCGAGAGATGGAACACGCAGGGCGAGTCGATCGTCTGGGTTAACATGCCGACCTTCGGCAAAAATCGGAAGGTGCGCCTCTATTACGGCGGTCCTGCAAACGATGCGGCAAACGCAACTACAGTGTGGAGCGGCTACACGGGCGTATGGCACATGAATGAGGCGAGCGGTACGGTCGCGGATGCAACGGGCAACGGCTATGCCATGGTGCCTAAGGACGAGAGCGCGGCGCAGAGCGTAGCGACGACAGGACCAGTCGGCAACGGACGTGTCAACTGCACTTCGGGGGTTGCCTATCTTGCCGCGGACAACTGCCACGACCTCAACCTAGGGAGTTCCTTCTGGGTCTCCGGGTGGTTCAACGTCTATGACGGCGATTTCTCCGCTCGCTCCGATCATGGACAAGTCGTTCTCATGACGAATAAGAGCTCCGAGTGGGGTTCGAATGGCTTTGCGCTGCGCCTTGTGCCGGGAACGTCCACCAATATCCTGTTCCAGGGCAAGAACAACAACAAGCATGAAAATGTTGTCGCCAAGGGCGTGCCCATGGACAATGCCTGGGCGCACGTTACGGCCGTTTACGGGTCTGGTGATGTAGTGAAGGTCTACGTCAACGGCGTGCTGGTAACTACCTACCGGGGCGACGACGATGAACCGACGGACTGGGTTTCCAGCGCGAGCGACAGCTCGCATCCGTTGGGGCTTGGCTACATATCCGAAGGTGGCTGGAATGACGGATACTCCCATCCGCTTCACGGTGCGTTTGACGAGATCCGCTACGGAGACGGAGACCTGAGCGCCCGTCGCGTCTATGCGGAATATGCCGGACAGGCCGTCACCAACCTTTTCACCGTCGAAGTGGGCGCGCAGGGGTTGGCTCCGACCGTAACCTGCACTTACGATGACGCAACGGCCCGGCTGACGATTGGCGGAACGGTCACAACGACCGTTACCGATGGCATGAAGGCGTACCTGCTGGTGGACGCCGTTGCCGGGCGTGAGCCCGCGGCGTCGCTTGTTGACGCGAAATATGTTGTCGCTTCCGCCGATGTGGCTCTCGACGGTTCCGTTTCCTTCGTCTACCAGGCCACGCTCGGCACGCGCATTGCCTACCAGATCGCGTTGGGCGAAGTTGCCGCCGGCCGTGTTCTGCCGCTTTCCAATCGCGGGGAGACGACGGTTTCTGACAACATCCAGTACTGCTGGAAGGCTGAGGTCGCTGATGGCGACTGGGCGGATGCGGACAACTGGTATCCATGGCCGGAAGCACCTACGGATGGACTTCCTCATCTTGGCTATCCGAGCTACGGCGCGCAGTTCCGCTTCCTCGGGAACCAAACGCATGTCGTGGCCGTTGACGGCATGTTCACGAATCTGGGCAATGGCTTTATGGACAATCCTTACCTGGATGTCACGTTTACAGGCGAAGGCGAAGGGTCGGGCCTTGCCTTTAGCCCGCAGTTGGGGAACAACAACCACTATGTCTTCGACAATATGACGGTTCGCGTCGGCGGGTGGGACATCAAGGATAACTCTTCTCTGGCGATAGTGAGCAACTCGTATTTCGAGACTACCTGGGAAATCAAGGTCAACGGCGCAAATTCCAGCTTGAAGGTGGCTGCTGGATCGACGGCGTACGTCGCTACCGAGGACTGGTGGTATGGCTTTGAGTTTAAGGGCGAGAATGCAACGGTCGAACTTGACGACTCCACGCTCAATGTGCAGCACTTCATGTATTCGCTCAATGACAACAACGAATTGCGCACAAGCGAGACAATGCCGGCTGGATTTACCTTCAAGGGGGAAAGCCCGCAGCTCATAATCCGTCGGAGAGCGTTGCGCAACTATGCGTATCCCCAGCCGCTAACCTTTACTTTCGTCGTGCCGGAGAACGGCTATGCGACGGCTCCGATTTCTAAGCCCCAAGCGAAGGACGATGCCAACCTGTTTGCGGCAGTTGCCGAGGGGGCGACGCCGTTCAGGTTTGTCATCGACCGCAAATCTCCTGTTTACGGCAAACAGCAGCGTATAGTCATGCCAATCATCGATTGGTCTAAGTCGGGGAAGACGATTGACCAGGACGGCATAGTATTGGTCGCTCCGAATTATGTGGATGCTGGCAGCATGTGGCAGTATGCCGGCGAGACGGCTGATCGACTCAATCTAAAACTCGACATTGTCAGCGGCATGGTGATAGTCATCCGCTGACGACTGGCTTTCACGCAAGTGCAGCCTTTGCTTGGCTTCACGGGAGCCGAATTACCCTGATTCCATAGCAAGGAGAACAAGAAATGAAAACAATTCCGGCCGTATTTGCGGCCGCCATGTCCGCGCTGTCGCTTTTTACGGCGAGTGCCGACAGTTCAACAGTCGTAGTTTCGTTCGACGCCAACGGCGGCGAGCTCGAAGACGACATCCGCATCGTCAAGACGGGCGGAAACTACGGCGGGAACTTGAACCTGTACACCGCCGACATCACGTCGCGAGGGAGCGGCATTACGGACATCACGGATGGCGTCTTCACCTATTCAAGGGCCGACAGGTGGTGCAACTACTGGTCGAGGCCGATCGACGACATCCTCGTCGGACGCAGCTACACGTACGTTCTAGATGTCCTTTCGTTCGCGCAGGAGTCTGGATCCGCCCCCAAGTTCCACATCGGCTGGACGGACGGCGACACGTACCAGTCCGCGCAGCTCGGCAGCGCGCCGAACATCACGGTCAGCTCCGCAGGACGCTATACAAGCGTGCTGACGGGACGCGACGCCGAGATATACCGCGTGCTGGAACGCGCGTACATCGAGGCATCCGATCCCTGCTCGATGACGTTCCGCGTGCAGCTCTACGCCGGCAGGAACGCGCTTCCCGCGGCTGACGCCTACGTGGCGCCGGGCGAGACAATGGCGATGGCGCTTCCCGTGCCTACGCGCCAGGGCTTCAACTTCGCTGGCTGGACCGACGCGGCGGGCAATCCCGTGACGGCCGAGACGGAAGTCCCGGCGGAGGGCGGCGCAACGCGGACGCTCGTCGCGGCGTGGACGCGCGCCGAGGGCACGGTCATGCCCGTCAAGGTCACCTTCGATCCCGACGGCGGACGCGCGACGGAGAAGTTCCGCATCGTCAACACCGAGCAGCCGTTCGGACGCACCGTGAACCTCTATTCGGGAACGGCGCGCGACAAGTTCACGGACTTCAACGACACGTACCTCTCCATCAGCGACAACCTCTTCACCTACAACGCAAACGGCCGCTGGTGCAACTTCTGGTCGCAGCCGTCGAAGGGCGTGGAGCCGGGCGAGGCGTATACTTACGTGATCGACGTCGTGACCTTCGAGAAGACGGATGCGACCCCGTGGTTCAACATCGGCCATACAGGCGATTGGCATCCGCAGCTCCCTTGGGCGGCTGTCGAGGTCAAGGGGACAGGAGTCTATGCGACTGCACTTACGTCGCGCGTGGCTGAGGAAGGGCCGTTCGACCTCCTTGGACGCGACTACATCGATCTCCCGTCCGGTTCGTGCCAGATGACCTTCCGCGTCTCGCTCTTCGCTGGACGCGGTGTCAATGCGTCCAACTACTCCTACGCCGCGCCGGGCGAGGGCATGCCGCTCGCGCTGCCCGTCGCCGTCAAGCGGGGCTTTGTCTTCGACGGATGGGTCGATGCCGACGGAAACCGCGTCATGGACGAGACGATCGTCGAAGCCGACGGAGACATCACGCTCAAGGCCGTGTGGAAGCCCTGGTCGCTTTCTGTCGCGAACGCCGACCGTCCGCAGGCCGGAAAGGCGCTGACGCTTTCCACCAACTACGGCGACGGCACGCGCGAGGACGAGGAGGGCGCAGTTACGTTCAAGTGGTTCCGCGGCAACTATACGGGGACATACGAGCAGGCGCCCGTTTCGGAGTCCGCGGCCTACACGCCAGTCGAAGGGGACTACGAGCACTTCCTCAAGGGCGTCTGCTACATCGACGGCGCGGCGACGCTCGAGACGGCGCTCTGGTTCTCGAAGCTCCCCGTCGTGTACATCGACACGGTGGATAGCGCGGACATCGCCTTCAAGGCCGACGAGAAGTCGTCCAACGTGCGCGTCCAGGGCAACGCCGAATTCAAGCTGCAGTACGACGGCGCGGCGAAGGTGAAGGGACGCGGCAACTCGACGTGGGGCCTCCCGAAGAAGCCGTACAAGGTGAAGCTCGACAAGAAGACGGACATGTTCGGCTTCGGCAAGAACAAGCACTGGGTGCTGCTCGCGAACTTCATCGACGTCAGCTCCATGCGCAACAAGATGGCGTACGACATGTCCGGCGAGTTCGGACTCAACTACCAGGCGTCCACGTGGGTGGAGGTCGTGTTCAACGGACGCTTCGACGGTACCTACCAGTTCGGCGAGCACGTGCGCATCGATTCGACGCGCGTCGACATCTTCGACTGGGAAGGCGAGTCGGAGGACCGCGGCTATTCCGAGGAGGACCTCTCGTGGGTCGACGAAGACGATTCGATCGATGTCTCCGGCGGATATCTCTGGGAGCTCTCCGCAGAGTACGACGAGGTCTCGCAGTTCAAGATCGACGTGGACGGAAACGGCGAGTCTGACGGCGACATCCCGGTCATGTTCAAGATTCCCGAGTTCACGGTGACGAGCACGCGGATGATGGACTGGTGCAAGGGCTTTTGGAACGATGTCTACGCGTCGTGGACCTCGCTCCGCAACACGACGTCCGACGGCTCGAAGAGCTGGAAGGACCTCTGCGACATCGACTCGATGGTCTCCTTCTGGCTGATCAACGAGATCTTCGGCAACCACGACGCGTGGTACAAGAGCCGCTACTGCTACAAGGACTTCGGCGGCAAGCTCACCTTTGGGCCTGTCTGGGACTTCGACTGGGGCCTCGGGTCGGTGGCAGTCGGAATGGGCGACGCGGCGGAGTGGATCCTCGCGCGCGACAAGAACAACGGCTGGGCCGTCAGCTTCTACAAGGAGTGGCTCGACGACCCGTGGTTCTGCCTGCGCGCCTGGGAGAAGTACCAGGAGATGCGTCCGAAGTTCGCCGCGCTCTTCGAGGGCGAGGGATGCGAATACGACGGCTATGCGGCGTACCTCAGCGAGGCGGGGCTCGTGGAGGACGCGCGCTGGGGCGCGGAGCGCAATGCCGCCTATGGCGAAAACGCGCGCACCGTCGCGAAGGACACGGAGATGTTCAAGACGTGGATGACGACGCGCCTTGCGTGGCTCGACACGGTCTTCGCGACGCCCGAGACGCTCATGAGCGCCATCGCCAACCACGAGAGCGCCCACCAGTACTTCCCGTACACCCAGGACCGCGAGTGGTGGGACTGGCATACCGGCACATACCGTCCTGACGACATTGGGGCGGCCGTCTCCGGCCAGGCGCTCGCGAAGAACGCCCTTTCGCTCAGTGCGTCCGCGAAGGACGAGACCGTCAAAGTCGACGTTCTTGTGAACGGACGCTTCATCCGCGAGGTTGCGCGCGCGGACTTCGGCACTATCGAGATATCGAAGGCTGATTGGTACGAACACGGACACAAGACGCTCGTCGAGGTGATTGGATACAACTCCGAGGGGCAGGTGACGGCGAGGAGCCACCTCGTAGTCGACCCAGTCGGCGTCGGCTGCTGGGAGGACGTCACGTCCGGGACGGCGGCGGACGAGATCGTGCCGTCCGCGCAGGCCGCGCAGCTGGATGCACTAGGCGTCGCCGCGTTGAAGGTCGCGGACTGGGCGATTGCGCAGAAGGTCGCGTTCGACCCGGACCAGGCGATCAACCTCGAGGCTTTCGCGCTCAACTGCGCGCCGACGCCCGAGGGGATCGCGGCGGAGAAGGCGTCGTTCAATCTCACGATTACCATCGACACGGACGGCACGCCGCGCGTGTCGCTGCCGAAGGGCAAGGCCTACAACGTGGAGCCGGTTATCGAAGGCCGCGAGGCGCTTGACGCCGGAACGTGGCACGCGCCGTACAACCTCGGGAGCGATCACTTCTTCCGCGGCGTAATCAATCTGCCGTAGTCGGGACAGGAGGGATGGGATGTTCAGTGGCGTTGTCTTTGCCGTTGCCGCAGGGCTTGCGTCTTCCGCGTTCGCTGAAGGCGTGAATGCCGTCGGATGTGCGGATGCAAATGGTCCGGTGGACTGGGTTAACCCGACGATCGGGGCGACGAGCCACATGCTCGTGCCGGCGTACCCAACGGTGTCCGTTCCGTTCGGAATGTACCGCTTCACGCCGCCTGCGCCTTGGTTCACCGTCGACGAAATCGGCGAGATGCCGCTCTTCCTCCCGTCCCACCGCGCCGCTGGCATGTTCGCGCTCAGGCTGCCCGGCGGACGCTTCACGCTCGACAACAAGTCAGTGACGCCGTATTCGTTTTGCGCCGACGTCGATACGCACGGATTCTCGCTGAAGCTTGTCCCATCCGACAAGGGCGCGGCGATTCGCTTCGACGGCGACGGTTTCGCCGCGGACAAGGTTTCCTTCAGCGCGGCGAAGTCCAGCAGGGAAGGGAGTGTAGTGCGCCTCGAAGATTCGTTCCGCGGAGTCCCCGCGCATTTCTACGGCGAGTTCTCGGGAGAAGGCGGACGCGAGCTGCGCTTTGCCGTGTCGTGGATATCGCCTGAGCAGGCGGAGGCGAACTTCCGCGCGGGGCTTGTGGGACGGACTCTCGACGAGCTGGAGTCCGCTGCGCGCCGGCGCTGGAACGATGCGCTTGGGCGGATAGAGGTAGAAGGGGCGGACGATTCGCGCAAACGCGTCTTCTACACCGCGCTCTACCGCTGCCACGAGCGGATGGTCGACATCACGGAGGACGGACACTTCCGTGGCTGGGACGGAGAGGTCCATGACGCAAAGAGCCGCCGCTTCACGGACGACTGGAGCTGGGATACCTACCGCGCGCTTCATCCGCTCTTCTGCATCCTCGACCCGGAGATGCAGCGCGACAGGCTCAATTCGTATCTCGCAATGGCGTCCGAGACGA
>CAMORM010000023.1 GCA_946623785.1 uncultured Verrucomicrobiota bacterium | reverse complement strand
AGCAGCCGATGTCTATCGAGTTTCCATGGATGCGCGGCATACCGGCAAGGTCGACGGACGGGAATGCAACGCCGTCAATCGCAGCGCCCTTGTTCTTCACCGCCGGGCCGGCCATCAGGTTGCCGTTCGCATAGTCCTCGAAAAGCGAGCCCTTCGCAAGCGTGCCGATTACGCATGTCTCGTTTATCGCCGCCGCGTCGTCCGTCGCGCAGTTCACGAAATTCGCCGCCGTCCCCGCCCAGCGCTGCGGCGTCTTCTCCGTGTAGTCGACCACCTTGTCTTCAGCACTGGAATAGCCGACGTAATTGATGTCCGCGATTGCGCAATTGTACGCCTTGCCCGTTCCTGTCACGTTGACCGCCTGGTCGGTAGTCTGGTACTTGCCCTCGTTCGTGTTGTACATTATCCAGCAATTGGCTATCGTGCAGTTGTCCATCACGCCGCCTGAGACGTAGACGAGACTTATGGAATTGCGCGAAGGGTCAAAGCTCTTCCAGTTGCGGGTTATCAGGCAGTTCGAGACACGCCCGCCGCTCTGGACCAGAACTATTCCGTTTCCGCGATTGCGGTTCCATGAGTTTGTAATCACGCAATGCGTAAGAAGTCCGCCCAGCACTTTTGCGCCTCCTGCTTCAGAATTGTTGTTATGCGCCCACCCAGACGAAAGCACGCAGTTCGAGACCGTTCCGGCGGAAAGGTAAAGATTGCCTCCGCCATACGAATTCTGCCCGGCAAAACCGCCGTAGAGTGTCAAGTTGCAGACAAGCGCACCTTCGGCGTTTACGGTCATGTTGCGGTTGCCGCTGTCGCTCGCGTTGCCAGGTATGACGACATCGGCAGGGCTTTCTCCTTCGCCAATCAGGCTCACCGCTTTGTCCACGGTGATGTTCGCCGCCTTGTCGCGCGTGTATGTTCCCGCCTTGATGTGGATCACGCAGCCTTCGGCGGCATAGCCTAGGAGCTCCTTGATGCTCGTCGCGGCATTGCCCCAGGAGTCGTAGGGCTCCGCGGAGTGGGCATTCGAGGCGTCGGCGTAGAGGTCGCGGGTGATTGCCCGCATCGGCTCGGAGAAGGAAAACTCGTAGTCGCCAGCCGTTTCGGATACTCCGTAGACAGACACGTTGTAGCTCCCCGGCGAACTGTAGGCGTGCTCAACGGCTGTGCCGGTTGTCGTCAACCGAACCCCGTCTCCGAAATCCCACCGGTATGTCATGGCTTCTGCCGTGCTTACGTCTGACACCGTGAACGAGACTGTGCGGTTTGTGACAATGGTCGGCGCCGAAACCGAGCATGTGAAGCTTATGCCGTAGACATCTATCGCATACGGTATCTCATAGGTCACATAACTCGAGCCGTCGTAAGCCGTTACGGTCACTGTATAGTGACCAGGTGTTGTATACTCATGAGCGACCTCCTTCGCGCTCGTCTGCAAAGTGGCGCCGTCTCCGAAGACCCAATAGTACGAGACGTCCCCAGCCGCGCCTCCAGTCTCCGTCGTGAAGTTTACCACGCCGCTATCCGAAAGCGACATCTTGAACCTGTCGGGCGTCGCAACAACCGAAAACCCCTGCGGCAATTCGTATGCACCGATGTCCACGCTCGTTCCTGAGTAGCGATCGTTCCCATACAAATCCACGGCGCTTTGAGAAATGGATCTAGCCAACGATGAGTTGCCCGCGTTGGCGAGTGGAGAATCGACGCCATGCGTGTAGTCAGAACCTTCATAGTTGGTGAAAGGCGACGATGTCAGCTTGACGCAGCTCGTCAGGTACGGTTCGGACTCGCTCGCGCAGTTGACATATATATCTCCAAGGTTTTTGGTGTGTTGCGGATAAACAGTTGTCCCGGGGTTTGTCGCCGTTGCGAAGCATCCACTAAATCGAGTGCATCCATCTGGATGCGTGCTCGAGCAGAGGGTGTTCCCATAGACAGCGCAGTTTACAGCTTGCGCATTTGTGCTGTTGATCCAAACTCCAGAGACAAGGCACGATGTGTTTTTTGTCACGGTGCTGTTAACCATCTTGGCCGTGCCTGAAAGAAGAACGGCCGAGTTCCCGTTAGAGGAGCTTTTGTGATGGGCTGTCGAGCATCCCGTCACAAGACAGTTGTCGATCAGACCAGCAGAGGCATAGATACCGGCTCCATATTGCCGAATGTTTCCCGTTTGGCAATTGCTGACGATAGTCCTCGCGACGCGTCCGCCTCTCATGCAAACACCGCCACCACCCTCTGCTGCTGTGTAATTTCCGCATTTGCACGCCGTGACAATGCAGTTCTCGACTGTTCCACCTGCCGTATCCACGAGGAAACCTCCGCCTGGCTTTCCGTCTGGCTCGCCGCCGGTGACAGTCAGATTCCGTACAGCCGAATCGGCATGATTCAAGTAGAAAACACGGAAGAGATCGGACGACTGGCGCTTCACAATTACCTGTGAAGGATCGCCGCTTTCTCCCTCGATGGATATCGGATGCGTCACGACAACTGCAGAATTGCTCCATGTCGCAACAAGCGGATACTGCGGCATCTCCTCGGAGTAGGTTCCGTCCGCGAGGTAGATCGTGCCGCCTTCTGTATCGATGTCCTCCTTCGCCTCGAGCGCCGCCAGCGCCGCATTGATTGTGCGGAACCGACTCGAGGAAGTCCCGGGATTCGCGTCGTTGCCGGATGGCGAGACATACACGACGTTGTCGGCAAGCGCAATGAATCCGCATGCGACGGAAAGAAGTACTGCAATGGTTTTCTTCATGGGCGACTCCTCACGTTTGTCAGATGGCGCCATTTTAGCAGATTTCCATCTGCGCGTGAAGAAAATTGCGCAAAAAATACCGCGCCGTTTGCGCAAGGGACGCTACGGATGGTCAGCCCCAAAGCGGTTCATTTGCGCTTGCCGAGCGAGAGCAGGACAAGGCAGAGAAACGAATTCGCGAAGCCAGCGAGCTGTATCTGCAGAGGCGTCGGGAACATGTGGATGAACATAGCAACAGGAATCCAGACGATCCAGTTCGCAACGAGGTTCGGCATCACGAGCTCGCGCCAGAACGAATCAGGCCAGTCCTCCCTGCAGCGGCGGAACGAGAAGTCGCGCCCTATCCAGAAGTAGACGAGAGCCCCCACTGGCGCGAAGTAGAGTGGCGTCCACGCGAACTGGTTCATGGCCGTCTTCGCTGCGAGCGTCCAGAAGTCGATCCCCGTGCCGAACCACAGCGCATGCAACTCGAACATCAATCCGCTCACTATGCCGCAGAGCCCCGACCAGATGGACTGCACCGCAATGACCAGCAGCGGGCGCGGCACTGCGAGATGCCTCATCGTGACCATGAAGACTCCTGGCAGGAGGCCGCAGAAGACGAACCTGCTCGCAAATGCGGCAACCGCGCCGTTTTCGGCCTGCCACGCGCGCAGCGGCTCGAGGAATCCCGCAACGACCGGGACGCGGTAGTAGCAGACCACCGTAATCGCGGCAAGGGCCCACAGCACGACCATCGGCACGGCGTTGTCCGCCGTCGACCTCCAGGCCTGCCTCCAGAACGAGGGCCGGTCCGTCACGGCTTCTGGTTGAAGTACTTCTTCACGGTCTCGGCGGAGAGCTTCGGACGGCGCAGGCGGTCGTATACGCCCGCGATCGACCCGCCGTACATGGCCGAGACCGCCTTGCCGCCGAACCTCTCGCGCGTGCGGCCGTCGTTCATCTGCCAGATGGAGAAGCCCACCACGTCAGGATTCGCCCAGAGCGTCTCGAAGATGTCCGAGAGGTACTCGTCCTGGAACTCCTCCGTGTTCGGCGAGGCGTACTCGCCGCGCCGCCCGAACTCCGCGCCGCAGCCGGACTCGGAGATCATGATGGGCTTGTCGGGATACCTCTTGCGGAAACGCGCCACGGTCCCGTTGAACGAATCCGCCACGGACTTCGCAAGCGCCGCCCTGTCGCCTGGAACCATCGGGATCGTGCCAGGGTACGCGTTGAACGAGACGATGTCCATGTTGGTGCAGCAGATGTCCTTTTCCGTGATGTTGCAGGCGAACGTAACGAGCCGCCCCGGATTCTCCGCGCGGATCGTCTCGGCCAGCCTGTCGACGAGCGCCTTGCACTCCTTCTTCTGGCTCGCGCACTCGTTGAGGAAGCCGTACATCACGACGGACGGGTGGTTGAAGCTCGCGCGCACCATGTCGCGCGTCTGCTTGACCTGCATCTCGCAGAACTCCTCGTCCTTGAGTTCGTTCGGCGGGAAGTTGTTGTTCACGTAGTCCTGCCCGTTGCCCCAGCCGAGCGACTCCTCCCACACGAGCACACCGTTCTCGTCGCAGAGGTCGAGGAACCTCTCGCACTGCTGGTAGTGCGCGCCGCGGATGAAGTTCCCACCGAGCGCCTTGAGGCGCTGGATGTCCTGGAGCATCGCGGCGTCGCTCGTTGCCGCGCCGTTCAGCCAGTCGGACTCGTGGCGGTTGAAGCCCTTGAGGAAGAGCTCCTTGCCGTTCAGGTATATCTTCCTGTCACGCGCCTCGATCTGGCGGATTCCGAAACAAGTTGAAAGTTTAAAGTTTGAAGTTGAAAGTTTTACAGCGACCTTGTGAAGTGCGGGCGATTCGGGAGACCAAAGGCGAAAGTCTGGAACGGTGACAATTGTCCTCCCTTTGCTCAGTTTCACGTCTGTTTCCGCACCACCGTCAAAGGCAATCTTCGCCGCGGAATCTCCACCATCCTCGACCTCGATCTCGACCTTGCCGGTCTTGTAGTCGAGCGTTCGCACGAACATCTTCGGCTCGCGCTCCACGAGCTTCACGCCGTGGTAGAAGCCGCCGTAGAAGTAGAAGTCGTAGTAGGGACGCGCCATCTTCACGCGCGGCCACTCGAGGATGTTGTCAACCGCGGCGAAGAGCGTGTGGCGGCCAGCCGCAAGCGGCCCCACCGGTATCTCGAGCCGCGCGTACGGGTACGGATGGAGCCCCAGGTCCTTGCCGTCCAGCTCGAACTTCGCCCTCACGCCCATGCCGTCAACCACGAGCACCGCGTCCTTCATCGGCTCGGCGAGGTCGAACGTGCGCCTGTAGAGCCCCGTGCCGCGCTTCATGTACCACTTGGGCATCATGTCGTAGCACGCGGGAACTGGAACAGAGTCAGTAGCCTCGAACGCAGGATCAGACGCAGCCTCGAGGGGCTTCCCCTCCTCGAAGCGGAAGCCCCAGCTGCCGTTGAGGCAGATTGCGAAAGCAAGCATGCACGAAGAGAACACGGTTCACCAGCCTTTCAGTTTCCAGATTTCACTTTTCGGACACAACGGGCTGGATTTCAGCCATAGCCGCCCACTTCTCGCCCGCGCGACGGGGCTTGAGCGCGGTGAAGCGCAAGTAGCTTGCCTTTACGGGCGCATCGAACTTGATTTCGAAGACGTCTTCCGGAAGGCCGCACTCCTTCGCCTTGGTCCAGGTTGACCCGTCCAGGCTCGTCTCGATCAGGCAGGTCTTCACACGGCCGTTAGACATGTCCATGCGCTGCACCGTCAGCACGCCGACGAGCGTCTTCTCGCCGCCGAGCGCGCAGGCGATCGAATGCGGGTAGTCGGGAGTGCCGTCCTTGTACTGCGTGTGCCAGAAGGTGTCGGGGTTGCCGTCGAAGGCGTTCGCGGCCTTCTCGTTCCACACCTGCTCGCTCGAAAAGGAATGGAGCTTCCACTTGGAGAACCCGAACCTGTCGTCCATCTTGCGGGGCGGCAGCTTGGCCTTCGTCACGGAAAGCGCCGTCGCGGCCCTGCGCGGGAGGATCGCGAAATCGAGCCTGTAGTCCTTCGCCGTGGTTATGATGTCCCTGCCGAGCGGCCCGGGGCCGCAGCTGGCGCCGCCAAGGCCGCGCGTCTCCGCGAAGACGCCGAACTCCACCTTGGAGGGCTTGGGAAGCTCCGGCGGATGGGAGGCGCCGATTATCTCCTTGGGCGAATACGGGATCGCCGCGAACGCGAAAGGCTCGCCGAGCGTCGCAAACCCGATCTCGCCCTTTGCGCCGGAAAACGTGACGGCATCGGTCTCCTCGAAGTTGTTCGCGTCCTCGGGACGGGCATACGGCATCACGAACTCCGCGAGGTCCGTCTTCCACAGCCCGCGGAACGCGCCGCTCTTGCGGTCGCGGTAGTTCTCGAACGGGCCGCGCCCGAACCACTCGACCTTGCCGTAGTCGAGCGGCATCACGAACCGGTAGCCGATGCGCGGAAGCTCGCGCTTCAGGCCCTGCGGGCGTATCTCGCTCTGGCATGCGACGGTGCCGTCGGGATAGACTCGCCAGGACTGTACGACATGGAACACCGACGCGGAGAACTTGCCGGGCGCGCCCTTCGGCGTGATGCGCCCGCCGGCCCTTCCGTAGCCGGAAAGCTCCTCGCTTGCCGCGCCGGAGAACTCCGTCTCCATCACGAATTCGAGGGCCCTGCTGCCGTCAGGCGCGACTGCGACTTCGCCGGCCGACAGCGCGGAGGAGTTGAACTCGCGCCATCCCGAGCGGCTCCAGCTCTCGGCCGGACGCACCTCGTTCGAGCTCGGCGCGCGGTAGGCGTCGAGAGTCACGGGGCGCAGCAGGCGCTCCTCCCCGCCGACCTTGTAGGATGCAAGGACACCCGCCTTCATGTCGAACGTCGCAACCACGCCGTTTGCGGTGAAGATGCGCTTGCCGTCCATTTCCACGGACTTCACGTCGTCATTCGCCGCCGCGGCAAGCGGCCTTGCCCTCGCTTCGTTCTTGATGTCGATCTGGTCGTCGGCGATCACGTAGCCCTTGTCTAGGAAGCCGTCCTTCTCTCGGCACGCGAACGAATAGCGGACCGACACCGAATTGCCGGGCGTGTTCGCGGCAAGCGCCTCGGCGGGAAGCGGAATCTCCTTCTCGCCGCGCGGCCCAACGGAGTCGAGGTCGATGCGGCGCGAAGAGGTCTCCTTGCCGTTCACCAGCACGGTCTCCGTCACGTCGTACACGCCAAGCCCGCGGAAGAACTGCTTGTTCACGACCTTCGCGGTCCTGCCGTCCGCCCCCTCGAGCACGGCGGCGGGCTGGTACACGTGCTTGATCTCCCAGTAGGCGGGCTCGAGCGCGCGGTCGGAGAGGATGCAGCCGTTCATCACGAACTGGCCGTCTGTCGGGGCGTCGCCGAAATCGCCGCCGTACGCGATTATCATCTGGCCCTTGTCGTTTTTCTTGTAGAGGCCCTGGTCAACCCAGTCCCAGATGCAGCCGCCGATCACGACGTCGGACGACTCGATCGCGTCCTGGTAGTCCTTGAGGTTGCCCATCGCGTTGATCATGTTGTGGGCGTATTCGCAGATGAAGTAGGGGCGCTTCGACTGCGCGTTGTCCGCGCGCCACTGCACCGTGCCCACCGCGGGGTACATGTTCGAGTCGAGGTCGGAGGCGCTCCAGTCGCCCTCGTAGTGCGTCGGACGCGAATCGTCGCGCGCGTGCACCGCGTCGTCGGCCGCCTTGAAGTTCTCGCCGGGGCCGGACTCGTTGCCGTGGCTCCAGAAGAGGACGGACGGGTGGTTCTTGTTGCGCTCTACCATGTTGAGGTTGCGCCAGACCATCGCCTTGAGGAAGCGCGGATCGTGGCTGGCCGACTGCTCCTTGTAGCCCATGCCGTGCGTCTCGACGTTCGCCTCGTCCATCAGCGCGATGCCGTTGAGGTCGCAGAGGTAGTACCAGTAGTCGTCCTGCGGATAGTGCGAGTTGCGCACGATGTTGCAGTTGGCGCGCTTGAGGAGCTTCACGTCCTCCTCGTGGCGCTCATGCGGGCAGAAGTGGCCGAACATCGGGTCCGTCTCGTGGCGGTCCGCGCCGTGGAGCTTGACCTTCTGCCCGTTGAGGCAGTAGCGGCCGTCGATGATCCTGCTCTCGCGGAAGCCGAAGAGCGTCGACACGCTCTCGAGGGCCTTGCCGTTCACCGCGAGCGTGAGCACGACCTTGTAGCAGTTCGGCGACTCGGTGCTCCAGAGCTTCGGCCTGGCCACGTTGAAGACCTTCACGTCGCCTATTCCGTTGTACGGCTGGTTCTTGACGCCTGTCTGCGAAATCGCCACGCGGTTGCCGTCCATGTCGAAGAGCGACACCCTGACGTCCGCCTTGACCATCGAGCTGCCGATGTCAACGCCCTTCGCGACCGCGATGTCGTTCTCCACCTCCATAGTCCAGTCGCCGTCGTAGACGCCTTCCTTCGCCGGCCTGGCGCGCACGAAGAAGTCCCGGATGCGCAGGGCGGGGCGGCGCACGAGCCACGTGGAGCGGAAGATGCCCGAGAGGCGGAACATGTCCTGGTCCTCGAGATAGGAGCCGTCGCTGTAGCGGTAGACCTCGAGCGCAAGCGTGTTCCTGCCTGGCGCGAGGAACGGCGTGATGTCGTATTCGGCCGCGCAGCGGCTGTCCTTGGTGAAGCCGACGTACTTCCCGTTGACCCAGAGGTAGTAGAACGAGTCGACGCCGTCGAGCTTCAGGAACACGCGGTCGCCCTTCCAGTCCGCCGGCACCTCGAAGTCGCGCCGGTAGGAGCCAACGGGGTTGCGCGCCTCGAAGTTCGTGTAGTGCCTGGGAGGCTCGTCCATGACGCGCGGGGGGTTCTTCGCGAACGGGTACGTCACGTTCGTGTAGAGCGGAGTCCCCCAGCCGCCCTTTCCGTTGGCGCCGTACGCCTGCCAGGAGCAGGGGACCTTGATCGTCTCCCAGTCCGAGACGTCGTACGCCGGATCCTGGAAGCCCTTGGGACGCGAATCCGGGTCCTTGGACCACTTGAACTTCCACGCCGTGTCGGAGTCGAGCGTCACCTGGCGCGTAGACTTCCACGGCAGGACCGCCAGCGCGGCCTCCTCGCTCTCGAACGGCGCGAACCCGGCGCGAGTCTCCTCGCGGCCGAAGCTCATCCGCGAGAGGTCCTGCCACTCGTTTCCGTCTATCTTCCCCTCGTCCGCCCTCGCCTGTCCGAGGAACGCCGCGGCAACAGCCGCCACAACTGCAATCTTCTTCATGCCGGTTCCTTTCCTGATTGGGTAGAAAGTGTATCAAAAAGCGGCGGGAAACCGAAGCCAAAAACGAAGCGTCACGCGGACGTCACAGCGCCGCCGCAAACACCGTTATGATAATTGCCTTCATCAGAATTCCCTCCTTGTTGATTTATGCTTGTCAATCGTATCCGCGTCCGCGCGCTTCTCTTTTTCTTGCCGCAGGTCCTGCCAACGGGCGAGGGCTGCGCGGACCATGTCCCGCTCGGACGCCGTCATCTCGCGCGGCGCAGGCCAGCGCTTCACCGTCATTCCATGGCGCGACGCCCTGTAGGTGAAGCTGCCGAACGACGGCATCTCGAACTCCACCCATCCGAAGCGGTCCATCTGATGGCCCTCGCAGTCCGGATTGTCGGGATCGGTCTCCCTGCACTTGGAGCAGCACGGCACTTCTGCGAGGGCGACGTGGCCGTTCCCTATCGAGAACAAACGCGTGTCGTCGATCTTGACGGCGCCAACCGGCCTGTGGGCGTTATACAGGCCGATGCCCCAGCCAGAATCCCAGGACAGGTGCTCACGCGCCGCTTCCTCCCACAGCGGACGGTCCCGGTTGTCGCGTGCAACCAGGCGAATCTTCGCAGCGACAAGCGAACCGCCGACGACAACCGCAAGGATTAAAATGGCAATCGCCCGCGGCGAGGTGAACTTGAACCGCGCGGCGTCCGCCTTGCCCCGCTCGCCCGCAGTGTCGACCTCTTCGCCGCATTGTGCGCAGATTACCGGCTGCCCCTTCGTGACTCGCCTGATGTAGTTCCGCCCGGCCCAGTCGCGCCCCAGCCAGGTCGACATGAGCCTTTTGCCGCAGTGCGGGCACTTCGAGCACCTGCAGACCTGCCAAGCGGCCACACACGTAATGAAGGCCATAACCACACACGGCAGGTTGTCGCAGCTGCGGTAGGTATGCGTGGCCATCCTGAACATGCTCACCAGCAGCATGGCGACGCATGCAACTGCGCACACCAGATGCACCCACCGCCATTTCCTGACCTTGTCAAAGTCAGTGGTCACTGATTCTTCCTCATCACCCGAGGATGTACGCCGCGACTATCTCGCCGCAGAACGCTATGTGGTAGTCGCGGTTGCCGCCGCAGTTCGTGCTCGGCAGGTCGGGGTAGAACCGCGCCTTGTCCTCGTCGGAAATGGCGTTCTTGTCCTGAAGCTGCCTGTACACGAGCTTGCACTCGAGCGTGATGGGGAACTCCTTCACAGCCGGTACGGAGACCTTCTCGCCGTCGACGAGAGTGAGCCCGAACTTGGCGACCTTGTCGACGTCTCGTCCCGAGACCGTGCCGCACTTGCTGATCAGCGACCTGTCGCTTCCCTTCGTCGGGATGTTCACCGTGAACTCGCCGTTCGCTTCGAGCAGCTCCCGCGTGAAGCGCCCCGTCCGCACGAACGTCGTGAAGATTGGCTTGTTCCACTCTATGCCGATCGTCCCCCACGAAATCGCCATCGAGTTGACGCGACCCTTCGCCTTAGTGGTGAGCAGCACGCCCGACTTCAGCCCCTTGAGTATCGTCTCTACGCTGTCGAAGACGTCTATTTCAGTTTTCACCGCATTTCCCTTTCCTTCAGTTTTCCGCGGCTTGTCCTCATCGTCGGAAGCCACGGCGCTTACGCCATGTGCGGCCGAGACGATGGTCGCCCCAGCCGCCGCCTTTATGAAACACCTTCTGTCCATGTCACTTGGACTTCCCGCCGTCCGCGGGATAGCCAATCGGATGGTTGAGGTGGATGAACGTGGTGTCAGGGAGGTTCAGACCCTTCTTGAGCGAAGCTCGGTCCATGGACCCGCGGCAGACGGTCGCGAGCCCGTTAGCGGCGCAGTAGAGGTAGATGTTGCCCGAGACGATGCCGGCGTCATAGTGCGAGAGCGTGCTCCATGGCCCCTTGCCCTGGTATATCGGGTCGCTCAGGTCCGCCGTTATGAGGAGCGAAACCGGCGCCTTGGCGGCGAACGGCTGCTGGGCGGCGATTGCGCCGCGCAGGTCCTCGTCGGTGACCTTCACGAGCTCTCCAGCCTTCGCGTCATAGCGGAACGCTCCGGACTTCATGATGGCGTATATGACGATCTCCTGCTTGTTCATGCCCGTCGCGTTCGTGCGCTTGTCTGGGCGGTTGAAGCCGTTCGCCGCCCACAGGACGCCGGCGAGCGTCTCCATCGGGATATCCTTCTCGGAGAACGAGCGCTCGGAATGCCGGTCCTTGAGTGCCTGCATGACCGTCACGCCTGAATCGGCCTGCGGCGCAGGAAGCTTGATCGTGCTGGTTGCGTTTGTCGCGGCAATGGCAGCCGCAAGAACTATGCCGGTCATATGCCCCCCTCCTTGTTTGTTGTTTTCACGATTATACAAAATCCTCGCGCAGACACGGCAGCAGCGGCCATGTCTTTACATGTCAACCACATTGGCGGTTGGCCGCTCCTTCAGTATCGCCCAGAGGATGACGTAGGCGATAAAAGGCACCGCGGTGACTGATGTGAAGAGCGTGACAAGCGCCACGACCCAGCGGAGTCCGGTCTTGTTGAGGTTGAACTTGTGCGCGAGCCCGGCGCACACTCCGGCGACCACCTTCTCGTCGCTGCTTCTGTACAGGTTTTCCATGTCTTGCTCCTTTGGCGCAAAGTCTACCAAACACTCACCCCACCGTCAACCAGTCCGACGCGATTGCCTGGCACCTGACTTGACAAGATGGCTCACCTTGCCAGTTTCCAGCAGAGCCAGGCGGCGAGTGTCTTGGAGTCGAATATCTTTCCGCCGCGGATGCCGTCTTCGACCTCCTGCTCGGAGAGGACGACGGGGTGGACGTTCTCGTCCGGATCCTGGTCCTGCGCGTGGGCGGAGCCGGAAAGCTCCGCGAAGTATATGTGGATGCGCTCTTCGCAGTAGCCTGGCGTGCAGATGATCGTCGTGAGGAACTTGATGTCCGTCACCTCGTAGCCCGTCTCCTCGGCCGTCTCGCGCCTCGCGCCCTCGACCGGGTCCTCGCCCGGCTCGAGCCCACCCGCTATGACCTCTATGAGCGCCTCCTCGGCAGCCTTGCGGTACTGCTTCACGAACACGAACTTCCCGTCCGGCCTGCGGGCCAGGATCGCCACGGCGTTGCCGTGGCGTATCACCTCGCGCTTCGCCCTGCGCCCGTCCGGCAGCTCTATGTCGAGAAGGTCTACGCTGATGATCTTCCCCGTGTACTTGCGCTCTGTCGCAATGGTCTTTTCAGTCAAGTCTTCCATACCAACAATTCCCTTCTTCGGGCTTCGTAGTTTCCTCGGCATTGAATTATACCACACTGCCGCGCCCATCTGCCATCAAAACGATTCAGTCAGTTTGCGCAGCTCCTCGCGGATGCGCTCGGCCTCTTTTTCGTCCCCATGCATCACGGCATATTCAAGTAACGCGCTTGGCGCGCCGTAGCGCACGCGCGAAGGCGGCTCAAGTCGCTTGATCGCCTCTATCGTACCTGTCCGCCGTAGCCACTTGTCCTCCGTAGCCTCGGCGAAGGAGGATGGCGTAGGCGGATCGTCTCTCTGCGGCATCGCCATAGCCTCTACTCCGCCAATGGTGTCACAGCCTTGGCTGACACGGAGGTCGGTCCTCCCAACTGCGCAGCAACCCGCCTCGACACCGGCTCATCCGCAGATCCACTTGCCGACGACGGGAACGCGGCGAAGAAGGACTGACGCAATCGCCGAGCAGGCAAACGTTGCCGCGGCGGTCGCGAGAATCGCAAGCGGGGTCGGCAGGTGCTGGCCAAGCTTCGCGAACGCGACGGGCAGGATGAACATGTGCATGAGGCACATGCCGTACGACGCCTCCGAGACGGGCCGCACGCCCCTCTCGTAGAGCCTGCCCCCATGACTTCCCTCGGTTCATTGCAACATGTCAGCTGCGCGTCAGGCGACACGCGTATGCGCCGTCTGTCCCAGTGCGGAACGGAAGCGCCTCGGACTCGCGGTCCATGCGGAAGTCGGGGTGCCTCGCGAGGAACGCATCGACCTGCGACCTGTTCTCCTCCGGCTCAAGCGAGCACGTGGAGTACACAAGCGAGCCGCCGGGCGCGACGAACGCGGCGGCCCTGTCGGCGATCTCGCCCTGGAGCTTCGCAAGATCCGCGAGCTTCTTCTCGTTCCAGTTCCATCGTGCGTCCGGGCGGCGGCGGAGCACTCCCGTGTTAGAGCACGGGACATCGGCCAGGACGACGTCGAAGAGATCGCCTTCGGACGGCGACTCGACGACTTCGACTCCCTTCGGCGCGCACCTCGCGATGTTCTCGGAAAGCCGCCTGCGGCGCTGCGCGTTCACCTCCGCGGCGACAAGGCGCCCTTCGCCGCCGAGCCGCCACGCAAGCTGGACGGTCTTGCCGCCAGGCGCCGCGCAGAGGTCAAGGACCTTCATCCCAGGCTTCGCGCCGCACAGCTCGACCGCGCACGCCGTGGCTGGATCCTGCACAACGAACAGCCCCTCGGCGAAACCTTCCACGGAATCGACCTTCGTGGCGCGCGGAAGCTTCTCGAACGCCTCGTGTCCGGAACCGGGCCTCCACGCGAGAAAAGTGTCCGCCGGCTCGTTGAAGAGCCTGCACATCGCCTCCGCGTCGCGCTCGCCGTAGCGCTCGATCCAGCGCTTGACCAGCATGGACGGAAACGACTCGCGCGCGGCGAGCGGCTCCGCCGCAAGCGCGGCCTCGAGCTCGGCGCTGCGCCTTAGGAGGTTCCGCAGCACGCCGTTCACGAACGAGGACGCGCCGCGTCCGCTCATCTTCGCGGCCTCCACGGTCTCCGAGACGGCCGCGAAGTCCGGCACGTCCGGCATGTAGAGTATCTGCGCCGCGCCGACGAGCAGCAGCGCCTCCAGCTCGCCCTTGGGACGCCGCGCGACAAGCTTCCCTAGGATGAACCTAAGTGCGCGCAGGCGGCGGACGGCCGTATAGACGAGGTCCTGCACAAACGCGCGGTCAGGTCCGTCGGGCAGCAGCCCGGACGGATACTCCTTGGTCGCCATCCACGCGGCAAGCGCGAATGCCGCCGCCCTGCGGGAATTCTCCTTCGCCATAGGGAACCGCAGCTGGGCCGCATCAGGCCTCGGCTATCGCCTCGATCTCGATCTTCACGTCTTTCGGAAGGCGCGCCACCTGCACGCACGAGCGCGCGGGCTTCGTGTCGCCGAACATCTCGGCGTACACGGCGTTCAGGCGCGCAAACTCGTTCATGTCCGAGATGAAGACCGTGGTCTTCACGACCTTCGAAAGAGAGGATCCCGCCTTCTCCAGGACGTTCTTCAGGTTAGTTATCGCCTGCTTCGTCTGGTCCTCGATCGTCTCGGCCGTAATGGCGTTCACCGCGGGGTCGATCGGTATCTGCCCCGAGCAGTATACCATCCCGTTCGCCTTGATTGCCTGGCTGTAGGGTCCGAGCGCCTTGGGCGCGTTTTCCGTAGATATGACTTCCATCTTGATTCTCCTTGTTCTTTGCGTTGAAATCACTTGGCCACGCGGCTCAGGTGCGGGCCGAACGGATACCGCCCGAAGTTCGGGCCGTAGACAGCGAGCCCCTTGCCGTCGGACTCGAGCCTGACCTTCACCTTGCCGTCCTTCACGGCGGAAGCCGGTATCGCGGCCTCCACGAAGTAGCCGTAGCTGCCGGCCTCGCGCAGGCGTCCGTCGCGCTTCTGCGCTCCCCACGAGAGGATTCCGCGGCTGTCGGCGGGATCGTCCGGCAGCTTGACCGTCACAAGCGTCTTGCCGTCGACGACGACCTTCACGTCCCCCTCCCACCTGTCGTCCGAAGTCTGCGGGTAGCTGTTCTCGTTGCGCGAGCGGTCCTTGAGCCCTCCGCCCAGCATGTAGTCCATGTCCTGCCCGCCGGCAGAGATTCGCTTGTCCTTGCCGTTGATGCGCTTGGACGACACCTCGGCGCGGAACACGAGCTTGCCTTCGCCCGCGGGGACGTCGAGCGAATACTCGAAGAAGCCCTTGCCGAAGCCGTTGAACTTGAGGCCGTCCAGCACATTCGTGGTGCCGGCGCTCCACTCCGCCGCGACTGGACGCGCGTCGAGCTCGTTCTCGCACTTCACGCGGAAGCACGTGAAGTTCTTCGCAATCGCCTTGCCGTCGGCGAAAAGCGTCACGTTCACGGTTCCGCAGGCAGTCCCGGCAGGCATCTCCACGGGAAGCTCCACCAGCCTGCCGTTCTGCCATTCCACGGCCTCGCCGAGCTCGGCAGTGCGGAACTGCTCCGTCGTGCAGAAATCTCCCTCGCAGTCGCGGTAGACGAGCTGCCAGCCGACCGAGAGCTTCCTGCCCACGTACTTGTCCGTGACGAGCGAGATGTCGACGGGCAGGTTGTATCGTTCGCCCGGCTTGAACGTGCGGAAGAGCTCGGCGTCGAGCGGGATGTACGCGTCGCGGTGGAGGTCTGCGAGCGTCATGCCCGGGAAGAGCTCCTCGAAGCCGGAGTACTTCGGCGAACGGTCGAAGCGCACGTAGCCGTTCCACTCGTTGCATACGTCGTGGTGCTCGGTGTAGAGCCAGCCGCTGCAGGCAAGGCGACGGCGGAACGCGTTGATCATCATGTGGTAGTCCCACGTGAAGTCGCAGTCGCCCGTGGAGCCGCTGTATCCCCACACGTTGCCGCACTCGGAGTTCATCATCGGCTCAGACCCCTGGACGAAGCCGCCGATGTAGTTCCACGTCGAGCCGGGGAACGTCTTGGAGCACGCATCCGCCACGGTGCTCTCCCACCTGTAGCCCGGGCAGTACGCGTGCCACGTGTTGACGTCCGTAACCACGTGGTCGTGGTTGCACGGCGAGTTGTCCTCGACAATGCGCGTGGGGTCGATGAACTTCGCCTTCATGTACGCCTCCGCAACGGCGCGGCGCGTCGGGCCGTCGTAGTCACGGCGCCTGTTCCGCTTCCCGTCGGCGGCGCGCCTGTCCGAGAACAGCCCCCATGTCTCGTTGAAGAGCGTCCACTGGTATACCGACGGGTGGTTGAAGTCGCGCTTCACCATGCCGCGGAAGCACTTCCAGTGCTCCTCGAACATCTCGTCGGTTGCCGGCCCCCACGCGCACGGCACGTCCGCCTGTATGAGCAGGCCGAGCTTGTCGGCCCAGTAGAGCTTTCGAGGTATCTCGGCCTTGATGTGGACGCGGTTTCCGGAGAGCCCTAGCTTCTTGGAGATGAGTATCTCGTTCTTCATGAACTCGTCCGTGGGGAAGGTGTACCATCCCTCGGGGTGGTAGCTCTGGTCGAGCGTGAGCTGGAGGTAGACGGGCTTTCCGTTGAGCGTCACGTACTGCGCGCCCGTCGCCTTGTTCTCCGCCACTCCGACCTCGCGGAACCCGAAGTAGGTCTTCACGACGTCGGCCGGTGCGTCGCCGCCGGGGCTGAGCGTCACCACGACGTCGTAGAGGTTGGGGGAGTGGAGGTCCCACAGGCGCGGGTTCTCGAGCTTGATGTCCTTCGTGACGATCATCTGCCCCGGCTCGACCGTGATGCTGTGCTTCTTGCCGTCGAGCTCGACAGTGCACACGAGCCCGGGCTTTGCGGGTGCGGCGAGAAGGACGTCCGCGCGAACGACGCCATCCTCCAGGTTACTGGTGAACCGAGCCTCCTCGGCGTAGGTCTCGCCGCGCGCCTCAAGGTAGACGGTCTGCCAGATGCCGCGCGCGTTTCCGTAGCCCTGCTTTCCGTAGAGGTAGTGTCCCTTCGAGGCCACGCCAGCGCCTGGGTCCCACACCTTGACGTCGATCGCCTGCTCGGCGTCCCACTTGACTAGCTCCGTGAGCTCGTACTCGAATGGGATGTACCCGCCGACGTGCTTTCCGAGCATGCAGCCGTCGAAGGAAACCGTCGTGTCGTGGTCGGATGCGCCAATCACGAGAAACACGCGCTTCCCCTTCCATTCCAATGGGACCTTCACGCTCCTGCGGTAGCATCCCGTGTCGCCCTTGTCAGGCACGCCCGAAAGCGGAGACCCCCATCCAAAGGGCACGACTATCTTCATGTCGTACTTCTCCGGCGCCTTCCCGTCCTTGGCGAACGCGAAGTCCCATTCGCCGTTCAGGTTGACCCATTCGGGGCGCTCCCAGTCCGGGCGCGGGTGTTCGGGAAGCGGAATGGCCGCGAACGCGCACGCGGCGGCCATGGAAATTGCCGAAGCAAGAATTGTCTTTGTATCCATGCCGGCATTATACCAAAAATTCGGCCTTCGCGGCCCGAAAAACGCTCGCCGAATCCGCGGCAGGCATGCACTGGCGTCAGGGCGCCAGCAGGCGAACAGGGCCGAGGAGCCCGGCCGGGCGCAGCGCGTCATCCGCTGTCCAGCCCTTCAGCCAGCTCGCCCACGTGTAGATGCCGGTGCCGGAATCAGGCTTGTCGTCAAGCACCCACTGCGGCACGCCATTCTTGCCCCTCGGCTCCGCAGCGCCGTTCCTGCGCGCGACCGCGTCGCCGATCATGCGGTTCGGCCACGTGTTGACCACTTCGACGCGCAGGACCACTGGCTTTCCGCCGGACACAAGGCGGGCGGGCACCTCAACGCTGTACGGAGCTTCCCACAGGCATCCGAGGAACTCGCCATTCACCCACACGTTCGCAATCTCCCGCACGTCGCCAAGGTCGAGAACGCACGGGCCTGCGGCCTTCCCAGTCCCGAACGAGAACGACTTCTCGTACATGGCGTGTCCAGCGAAGTACTTCAGCCTCTCGTCGGCCGACTCGTTCCAGCCGGCGAGCTTCGGGAAATCAACCGGCGCGTCCGGCGCGTTCTTGCCCCTGAAGGAAACGACCTTCCACCCGGACGAAAGGTCCATCAGCACCTTCGGCTCCTTCTTTGCGGACGGACCGTCGGACTCGACAGGCGACTCGCCCTTCTGCGGTTCGCGGAACGACACGAACGCGGACTCGTCGGGACGCAGCTCGAGACGGGTCTTCACGCGGCCTGCTTCGTCCGCAAGCCACGGCAGCGGCGTTATCCTGCCTGTCTTCGCATCCCATTTCTCGGGCCTGCCCTTGCCGCAGAAGGAAACCGTTCCGTCAAAGGCCTCCTTGCGCGTGTTGACGGCAAAGTAGAAGTCGCGGCCTTCAATCACGCGACGGATCGCGGCAAGCTTCCCGCCGGAATCGGCGGGCGCGCGGAGGCCGAACGAACGGACCGTCCCAAGGGCGGACCCAGCCGTCCTGAGGTTCTTGAATCCGCCGCCCCATATCGCGTCCGCGAGCCGATTCCACTCCGCCGGATCGTCCGAGAGCGACGGCGTGCCGGCCGGGCGCTTCCCGGACACGCGCGCGCCCGCCTCAAGAAGCGACTTCACCTTCCTGAGAGTCGCGCAGGTGAGGTAGCTGTCTCTGCCCAGGCACAGCGCCGAATAGGCGAGACACCCAGGCAGCGCAATGCCGCCGTCGCGGACCTCGAGCCGCTGGATGTCTGCCGCGCCGCAGTTGTCGTAGCTGTAGCCTGCGTCCACGAGGTCTGCCTGGTAGCTGACGCCGTTCGGCGATCCGTCGCCCGCGAGAACGAGCACGTCCGCCTTCGGCTTTCCGCTCTGGAGGATGAACTGCCCGCGGTGGACGTACTGCGCCCACCACTTGCCTTCAGGCCACCAGGTCGTATGGCGGTTGAGCTGCGAGCCGTGCTGCCAGAGCGAGAAGCCGGGCTGCACGTTCATGAACACCTGCTGCACGTAGGAGTGGTAGACGAGCTGGGATATCCCCTCGAGCCAGCCGCGGTCTCCGTTTACGCGCAGTTCGTGCGGCGTCGCCTGCCAGCGGCCCTCCCTGGGCTCGGCGGTGAACGCCTCCGCAGCGATCTGGCAGCGTCCGTTGACGTGTCCCGCCGACGCGGCGTTGCGCGGCGAGCCGTGCGTGTTGCGGCCAAGCCAGAATTCGCCAGTCGGAACATCGGCGGACGCAAACGCGCGCATGGTGTCGAAGGGGCCTCCGTAGCTTTCCGTCGCAGAAAGCGCACCCTCGCGGTGGCAGAGCTCCGCAAAGTAGTCGAAGTAGTTCTCTGCCATAAGGTCCGAAACCGTGCGCTGCACGTCGAAGAGGAACCTGGCGGTTTCGCCAGCAGTGCCCACCGTATAGCCTGCCATAGCGGGGAGCCAAGGGCGGATGTCGTAGCCGCGGCGGCGCTTGAACTCTGCGGGGAAGTCCTCGGTCCAGTTCTGTCCGCCAACCTCCCACGAGTCGACTATCGACACGGCGACCGTGCCCTTTCCGCCCGGCACGGAGAACATCTTGTGCGGCATGTGCGGCCAGTGCGCGTCGAGACCCTTCTTCGTGAGCTTGTCGCACTCGAGCCCGCGCACGTTCTCCGGCGCGGGGGCGCACATCTTGCCGGTCGTCGTGTAGCCGATGCGCAGAATGCGCCAGCAGGCGTTCTCCGCAACGGGCGGGACGCCCATTGTCCCGGCGGAGCTCGCCTCCAGAGTGCCGTCGGTACGCAGACGGTTCGTAATGTCGATGATGGCGTCGCGGTTCAGGCCCTTCTCGGCAGGGTCGGCGGGCGCGCGGTAGCCAATCGCCACGGACGCGCCATTCTTGTCGTCGATCTCGCTCACGAGCGGAAGCGACGTGAACTCGGCGGACACGAGCTTGCGGCGGATGAACTTGACCCACACCGGCGGTTGGACGGTCGAGACCTTGATTCGGAAGAAACGGCTGGGCGGACACTCCTTGAGCGGCAGGACCTTCGGCGTCATCTGGCAGTTGTAGAGCCGGTACTTGTGTTCGGCGACGGTCTTCCAGCTGCTGCCGTCGGCAGACGCCGAAACCTCAAAGTCGAGGTAGAACTGCGACTCGTCCCAGCAAGTGACGAGAGAGGTGGGCGCGATCGGACGGCCGTACTCGAAGATGAGCGTGCAGCCGGGGTCATTCTCCGCCGTCGGAAGCACGAGCGGCTTCTCGCCGCGCCGGAAGGCGCCGAAGTCCGCCTCGAAGTCGGCCGACACCTTCGCAGGCACGGCGGGCCTCTCAATCGGGAACGCATACACCGCGACGTCGCGGTAGAAGCCCATCTGCGAGACGGGCTCCGCGAGCTTGACGCGCTTCGAGAGATCGTCGACGTCCGTCGCCGCGGCGACTAGGATCTTCATGGAGTCCTCGGGCCTGATCCAGTTGCCGCCTGACGACGACCAGCCGGGGCAGTTGTGGAAGCCGAGCTTTATGCCGTTCTTCTTCGCCTCGCGGACGGCCGTCTCCCAGCGCTTCCACCATTCCTCCGAAAGCGGCTGCGTGTCGGGCGGGAGCGTCATCTGCCCTGGCATGAACACGTGCGCCGTGCCGATGCCCATCTCGCCCATCGCCTTGAGGTCGGCGGCAATGCACTCGTCGGTGATGCCTGTCGTGGTCCAGTGGTACCACGCCTGGAGACGCGATTCAGGCGGAGGGTTGGCGAACTGCTCGCGCACTCCAGCCGACGTCTGCCCTGCAAAGACGCACACTGCGGAAAAAGCGGCCGCAAATACGGCGCGGCCGCGCAAAGAGTCCTGATTGTATAGCATGGCCAGATTATAGCATTTTGCGGCCGGTGCCGCCAGCGAATATGGCGCACGGTCAGATCAGCGGCGGCCGTCCGACTGGATCAGGCCTTGCCGCGGGCCGGCCGCACCTCGGGCGCGGGCGGCTTGTTGTAGACGCGGGAGCACGGCGGAACGGACTCGATGAGCCACACGTTTCCGCCGATCTCCGAGTCGTGTCCTATCGTGGTGTCGCCGCCGAGTATCGTGGCGCCTGCGTAGATCACGACGTTGTCCTCGATGTTCGGGTGGCGCTTGTGGCCCTTCATGAGCACGCCCGTCTCCGGGTCCTTCGGGAACGAGAGCGCGCCGAGCGTCACGCCCTGGTATAGCTTCACGTTCTTGCCGATCACCGTGGTCTCGCCGATCACGACGCCCGTTCCGTGGTCGATGAAGAAGCCTTCTCCGATCGTCGCGCCCGGGTGGATGTCGATGCCCGTCTTGGAGTGCGCGAGCTCGCTCATCACGCGCGGGATGATCGGGACCTGCAGCTTGTACAGCTCGTGCGCGATGCGGTGCGTTGTGATGGCATAGAGCCCTGGGTATGCCATCACGACCTCCATGCGGCTCGTCGCCGCGGGGTCGCCCTCGTAAGCCGCCTGGATGTCCGTCTCGGTGATCCTGCGTATCTCGGGGAACGACGCTATGAAAGCGCGGCACGTCTCGTGCGCGTCCTTGCCCGGCATGAGCAGTGCGACGTCTTTCACAAGCGCCGCCTCTATAGCGGCAGTGCCGCCGGGGGTGTCCGAGTCGGACAAGCCGTACACGCAGGGATGAAGCACCGCGAAGCAGCGCTTCAGGATACCTGCGACTCTAACTGTCAGCGTCATTTTAGCCTTTCACCGTCCTTATGGTCAAACGAACGCGGGAAGTATACCATAAAAGTTGCCGCCGCGCCACTTGCCGACAGCGACCCGGGCGGAAACCGCGAAGGCGCGCAAGGTGCAGAGCCGGACGTTCAACACGAAGACAAAGGCGAATCGCGACCTTCTTCAAGGAGCTCAAGCAGACCTGCCAGATTCACGACTTCATCGAGCAGTAGCGCGCCGTTGGGCGCGGGAGCTTGTCAAGGATTTCGCCGCCTATCATCGCTACGCCGTCTGGGACAAACGCCTTGTCGTTGCTCCTGCCGCGCAGCCACCACACAGAGATCATTGATCGCTCTTAGCCTTCGTATGCTGCACCTCAACGATTTCTATGAGATCATCAAGCCACTTGGGCCTGTACTGCCCGCGATCTTCCATAAACGCCGCGTTACCTTTTAGGTACGAGCGCATCGAATCAATCAAGTCCCCATATAGACGCCTCTGCGCTATTGCAAAAACCGTGTACGCTCGCAAATAGCCCTCGTCAGACTCCACATGACCTATCACTTTCCCACGATATTCTAAAACTGCCTCCACCATATCCGTCCTTCCTGCACTTGCGAATTGGCGCTCAAGATTTCTCAGCGCGCCAAGCGCGTGTCCCTCGCAGGCGGCTAGCTTAGGACCAAAATCTTTCCGCTTAACCAACATGTCTCCCACAAGAAGCAACGCTGCAAACCTTACGTCAAGAAATCGCGTAAGGTCTTCCGCATCGGAGAATGTCATGGGCTGGGGATGCAGGTCAGCCAATTGGACATCCACCATCACAAGATAAACAAACCCAAGCATTGCACCCCGAAACTGTTCTGGCGGGATTCGCTCAACCAAAGCAGGAAGGGTCCCACGCAATTCCCGCAGCAGCGAAGCGTTGTTGTTGGAATACGCCTGTACAATTTCATCCTGAATCTGCATCAACCGTCCCATCATCTCGGCATCAACCGCCTCGCGCGGCGGTGGCTTGACAACCTCCTTCGCATCCATGTCCAACCATGCGCTTCCATCCTTGCGCGGTGCGATACCTGCATGATTTTCAGCGCGGCTCTGGGCGGATGTTCCTCCGTTAGGAGCATCGTTCCCTCTCTTTGTGCAAATCGCCAGAACAGCAATCGCAATTGCCGCGAGTGAGGCAACACACGCAGCGAACCGCATACTCTTGCGCGTCAGTGAAACCATTGCACAGTCCTCCCATCCAAGATAATGTGACACCATCTACTACGAGAAATCCAATGTCCAAATTTATCGGTGCGAAAAACGCCATTCACGTCGATGTGACGCTCCTGAAGATACATGTCGTCTCTCCCGCCAACAAGCAAGGGGAGGGAGTTTGTGTCGCCGTGCGCCATTGCATCTGGACTTGAGACGGGCCAATAATCAAGTTGTGTAGCCCAGGTCTCAACCCTATGCCACCCTATGGGGATTTTCCATATCATCTCGCTGGCCACCCCCTGCACCCAGTTTGTTTCCGGCATGGTAGATTCTGCCCTGTCTATGCACCAGTAGTTGCCAGGCTTGATTCTGTAGGCAGTTCCAGCCCCGGCGGATACTGTATGAGACAAATTGTGCACGCCCTGAGTGAAACATCCAGTAGCAGGAATAACGTCATTGCACGGCACCTCTGAAACGGCAATGCCCTGGAACGACACATGCATTGGCCCGATGTAGTTGACCGTACGCAGTGTCGCCTCGCCGACGCTTCCGCTGGGCCAGCATCCGCCGGGCCAGGTCGCCTCGCGAGTCACGACTTCGGCGGGATCCACAAGCTTTATCAGGGGAAAGTACGAAGCGCCACCGCACGATACGGCAACCTTTGGCGCAAAGCTTGCGGAAACGGGGCATGTATAAACCCGGTCTGCAGACATGTCTGCATACAACGATCCGCTAAAACTGTTGTACTGCATAATATGCTCTTCCGACGCATTGTAGGAATGCACAGATGCGGTTATTGAGTCGCTTTGCGG
>CAMORM010000022.1 GCA_946623785.1 uncultured Verrucomicrobiota bacterium | reverse complement strand
AACGTGGTGCCGTTCCTGCACGGGCTGGGCTTCTCAGAGAAGGACATCCTGCGACATGTGCCGCACGACGGCGAGCTCGCCGCCGCGCTCTTCGTGTTCCTGCGGCTCTTCGGGAACCGCTGTTATGAGCAACACGATTGTGCGGTAGCGCGACTGCGACAACCAGTTCCCCATTCAAAATCCTCCCGTCATTGCGCCATCAGCAGCGGGAGACGCGGCGGACGAGCGACATGGACGTCGGCACCGCGACGATCAGGGCGAAGAGGAGCGCGCCGAGCGCGCCTTCGGCCACAACCGGGAACGGCAGCACGAAGTAGTGCGGAAGGCCCGGCCAGTTGCCGGTCTTCAGCGTGAAGAGCCAACCCGCGAGCGCGCCAACCGGAAGTCCTATCGCTATTCCGACAAGGGCCGTGCGGACCGCGCGCCATGCGAGCCTCGCCGAAAGCTGCGCCTGCGTCGCGCCGACGGCGCGCAGGATCGCGAACGACTTCTTCGACGCGTCCGCCTCCGCGACTAGCATCGCGACAAACCCAAGCGCCAGTATCGCAAGGAACACGAACGGCACACGCGCCGCCTGGCCGATCACGTCCGTTCCGTGCGCAAGCGTTCCGTCCGCTATCTCGTCGCGCGCGTGGAGGCGCACAGTCGAATGGTTGTCGAGGTTCGACGGCGCAAGCCCGAGCGCGTTCGCGATCGAGAGCTCCACCTCGCGTCCGGCCTGGAACACGCCCTTCTCCTTCAGGAACTCCGGCTTGTACTCGACCCACAGGTGCGTCATCTTCCCCTCCGCGGCCGGACGAGCGTCGATGGACTCGACTGTGTCGAACGACGCGAACACCGGTCCGTCCGTCATCGGGGAAGCCCCGCGCATTCCGCGCACTAGCCCGCGGCTCGTAACCATGTGCCAGTTGAGGTCGACGACTCCAGCAATCGGAAGCTCGACCAGAGTCTTCGGTCCGCGACCGCCCATCTCGACCTTCAGCTTGTCGCCCTTGTGCAGGTTCCGCGCGCGCGACATCATCAGCGTGATCACGCACGCGTCCGAAGAATGGATCGCATCGTCCGCGCTCTTCCAGTCGCCCTCCACGAACTTGAACTCCGGCAGCCATTCGGCCGCAAGGAATAGCGCGTTGCGGCGCATCCCGAAGCCAGGACGCCCGCCGCCCTCCACCTGCGTCTGCGGCTTCTCGTCCTTCGCCGCGCCTTCATCCTCGGGGAAGTTCAGCTGGAGCGGCAAAAGCTCAGATATGCGCGCGACGCCAGGAAGGCCCCGCAGCTTCTCGATGTCGAACGAGCTGACGCCGGCGGGAAGTATCGAGACGATCGCGTCAGGCCATTCTGGCGACGGCACGAACGCGCGCATCAGCGAAGCCCCCCACACCTCGACCGCGACGAACGCCGCGAATCCGCACGCGAACGCAATCGCCATTCCGCGGCGGCGGCGCCTCGGGCGCTCCTCGAGCGCGTCAAGCGGACGCACCGCGAGCGCGGGGCGCAGCGCGAAGAGAACCGCCACGAACGCGACAACAACAGCAAGCGCAAGGGCGACAAGCATCGTCCGCCACGAAAACGCCGCTCCCACCGGAAACGCAACTGGGTCGGCCGCGACATACGGCACAAGCACTGCGACTGCGCCAAGGCAGCCGAGCAGCCATCCGCAGAACGTCGAGAGGAACGACTCCGCTACGACAAGCGCAAGCACGCCGCTGCGCGTAAGGCCAACGGTGCGCAATGTCGCAAGCGTCCTGCGGTTCGCCTCAACGGCGATGAGCAGCGAGTTCACCAGCAGGCACAGCGCGGTCAAAACGGACGCGACCAGCATAAGCGGCGTAGCATAGTCCATGCGCCGCGTCTCGTCACCCTTGAAAGTCTCCACGACCGTCGGCGAATCAGCGGTGAGCATGCCGGGCCTCCCAGCGCCGGACGCAGACGGCGTGGCGCCAGTAACCGCCTCTGTTTTCCCCTGCCCAAGGGCCTTGGGCTTCTCGCGCCAGAACGCAACGGATCCGTGCGTCTCCTCCGCGAACGCTGCGAATGCCGCTTTGTTCGCGAAGACTCCAGGCCATCCCATGGGCAGCTTCGCCTCCTCGAGATAGCCAACGACCTTCGCCGTCATCGTGCCCTTCTGCCCCACGAACTTTATCTCAGCGCCGAGCGGCGGAACCCCTCCCCTGCCGAAGCGGCGGAGCGTGTTCTTCGTGCAGACGACCTCGAAGCCATCGGCGGACTCGTCGACCCATCTTCCCTCGACGAGCTTCGTGCAGCCGTACGGATTCTCATTCGCGCCATGTCCGATCACGGCGAGCATCGGCGGACCCTGCAGGACGCGTCCGCCAGGACGGTAGTCTATCTGCGCCCCGACGAGATCGAGCTTGAGATCGGGCTTCGGACCGCGATGCGGCGGCGTCTTGCCGTCGCGCAATGGCGAAGGCGCCATTGCTGCATCACGGCTCTTCGGCTGCGCACCGCGGCCGCGGCGCATGCCGAACTGGCCGTCGACCTTCCACGCGGCCCATGGCGCGCACGCGCGCTTCGCGAGGGCTGGCGCCTGCGCGGCGTTCGTGGCCGTGAGGGAGAACATGAACACAACGGCGCCGCACGCGGCCGCGATTCCCGCGACGGCGCACGCGAAGCGCGCCTTGCCGCGCCTCAGTCCGTTGACAAGAAGATGCAGGACCATTGTGCGGCCCTCCTTACCGGTACGTCTCGAGGTACTTCCTCGAAATCGTCTCTGGGTCGTGGTTCGTCTCGAACGACGCGGCGATCCTGCCGTCCCTCAGGAAGTGCACCTTGGTTCCGCACGCCGCTACCACTGGATCGTGCGTCACGAGGAGAATCGCGCTCTTTTCGTCCTTGTTGAGACCCTTGAGAAGTTCGCAGATGCCCTTTGCCGCGTCGACGTCGAGATTGCCCGTGGGCTCGTCGGCGAGAATCACGTCCGGCTCCGCGAAAAGCGCGCGCGCGATCGCCACTCGCTGGCGCTCGCCGCCGGAGAGCTCGCCCGGATGGCGGCCCTCCTTGCCGGAGAGCCCCAGCTTCGCCATCAGCGAGGAAAGGCGCGAGGCGTCCGGCCTGCCGTGGTCGAGCTTGACGGGGAGCGCGATGTTCTCCGCCACGGTGAGCTCGTCGAGGAGGTTGAAGCTCTGGAACACAACGCCGACATGGCGGCGGCGGTACTTCGCCGCGGCAGAGTCGCCCATGGCGGTGACATCCGAGCCGCCTACGAATATCCTGCCCGACTCGGCGGAGAGAAGCCCCGCGGCGAGGTGCAGGAAGGTCGACTTGCCGCTGCCGGAGGGGCCCATCAGGACCTCGAACGCCCCCGGCGCGAGCGAGAGGGAGAAGTCCCTCAGCACGTTCGCCTTGGCCACGCCCTTCCCGTAGGAATGGCAAACCGCCTCTGCCTTAAGCGCCGCTTCCATCACGAACCCCAGTCGGCGTTATACTGCGCCTGCTTGGCTGTATTGCCAGCGGGGTCTATCACTCCCGCGAACGTGACGGTTGTGCCGGAGTTGCCCTGGCCGTTGTTCATGGTGAAGCAGAGCAGATAGTTGCGGTAGTGCTTCTTGTCGAGCACCGGGCAGCGCGGCTGGTTCTCGAAGAGCTTGGTGTTGATCTCTGAGTCGCGGCCCATGCCGACCACTACGACGCGCTTGCAGATGCCCTTCTGGAAGTAAGTCTCGGGATCCGACTCGCTAAGTCCGCTCACGTTGTACGTCGAGGCGTAGTCAAGCCCGAGGTCGCGGTAGATGGACTCGCACTTCGCGGGGTTGAGCACCGCGATCGCGTTGCCGTTCGTGAGGACCACGGGGTAGCACGCGCTCAGGTCGGCGCGCATTCCCGGCCCGCCGCCCGTGGCGTGGAGCCCGTATGACTTGCCCCATTCGGTGCTCGACCAGCCGAGGGTGGCCGCCTGGGCGTTCCTGTAGTTGTGGTACGACACAATGCTGATGCCGGCGTCCTTGAGCGACTGCAGTTCCTTGTCGTTGGCGATGAAGTACATCCCGAGCTTGGCGGCGAACGCATCAAGCCCCACGTTGTTCTCATGTGCCGCCATTATCGGGGCAACTACGCCGGTAGTGACCCCGGCGGCATTGGATACTTCCGCGGTCTGCTTGATGCCGCAGTATATTCCGGGAACGATTCCGCCAGACCCGTCGAACCACGAATCGCTCCACTGGTACTCCCCGGGGTTGCCGGTAGGCACACCGCCGCCTTCGGCGCAGTCAATGAGCGCCTCGCAGTAGGCGAACATGCCGTAGTGCTGCTCGCCCTCCTCCATCGCCAGTTTGGTGTTGATGGTGCGGGTGATGTTCTTGATGTTCGCGATGTTGGTACGACGCTGGGCCTCCTTTCTGATGTCAGAGAACTTGCCTATCGCAATCACCGAAATGATCGCGACGATCCCTATCACCAGGACCAGCTCTATCAGCGTAAATCCCTGCCTGCGTGCGTCTTTCATTGCATTTAGCCCTATGTGTTTATCTCAAAAGCAATACCTTTTGCAGTTTATTTAACGCAGGCCCACCGCCTTGGGTTCACCGCCTACGGCAAAAAGTTGCAGCGAGGGGATAAGGGACGCGCATGGGACGGCCTTTTCCTGCTGAGCGCCGCGACCAGAGAAACTTCTCCGCACCGTAATTGCACGGGAGCGACGAGCAAGGGGGCTAAAAAACGCACACGCGGCAGCCTCGAGTCGCCTGCGGCCGGTCATTTACCGCTTTTTCGGCTTTCCACGAAGCATATAGTCCATTATAATATCGGCACATGAAGAAAAGCCAGAGGGGAAACCCAGAGGAAAGACACATGACACTCCTAAGCCCTGACGCCGTGGCGCCGGTGAAGAAAGACCTCGAAGACACGCTCGCGGCGCTTGACCGGATGCTTCTCGGAAGGCCCGAGCTGCACCGCCTCGTGCTCGCCGGAATACTCGCGCGCGGACATGTCCTTCTGGAAGGACTTCCAGGCCTCGGCAAGACCGCCCTCATCCGCGCGCTCGCGCAGATCCTCGACCTGGACTTCAAGCGCATCCAGTTCACGCCCGACCTGATGCCGTCCGACATCCTCGGCTCGCACATCCTGGAGACAGGCGCGGACGGCAAGCGCGAGATGTCGTTCAAGCCAGGTCCCGTGTTCTGCAACCTGCTGCTTGCGGACGAAATCAACCGCGCCTCGCCGAAGACGCAGTCCGCCATGCTCGAGACGATGCAGGAAAGGACCGTCACCCTAATGGGCGTCACGCGTCCGCTCCCCGACCCGTTCTTCGTGCTCGCAAGCCAGAACCCGATCGAGCTCGAAGGCACCTATCCCCTTCCGGAGGCGCAGACCGACCGCTTCATCTTCAAGCTGCTCGTCGACCCGCCGGACGCCGCCACTCTCACCGCAATAATAACAACGCGCTCGCACGGCGACATGCCAGAGAGCGGATTCACCCTCAAGCGCGAGTCGCTCGCGCGCGCGCTCGAAACCGTCGGCAAGATACTCCTCCCAGAGGCAGTGGCCGACTGGATCGGGCGGATTGTCGCGGCGACGCACGGCGCGGAGCATGTGACGTGCGGCGCTTCGCCGCGCGCCGCGATCGCGATGGCCGAGTCGGCGCGCGCGCTTGCGCTGATGGACGGACGCCCCTCGGTCGGCTTCGACGACGTCCGCAAGGTCGCGTTCCCCGTCCTGAACCACAGGCTCATCCTAGACTACCGCGCCAAGCTCGACGGGATCGGCCCGCGCGAAATCGTCGACAAGGTCCTGGAGTCAACGCCCGTCGCCGAATAACCAGGAAGGCCGACCAACATGAAACAGTCAAAGACCCTGCCGCTGGCTGTCGCGGCAATGCTTGCCGCCGCAAGCCTGTCCGCAAAGGCGCTGTCAGTAATGGACGACGGTTCAAGCGGCGCCGTAATTGAGACGCCCGGATTCCAAGGGATAACCATCGTCAAGGAAGGCGTCGCAGAGCCGGACCCCATAGTGGACATCGAGGCTTCGTGCCTCGCTCAAGGAGCGATTGAGGTGCACCACGGCTCTCCCGGCATAACCTACAGGTTCAAGAACAACGCGCCGTATGAGCGCCAGTTCCGCCTGTACGACAACGGCGTTGACCAGTCGGCGGCCGTAAGCAAGGCGTTCACCATCCAGCCAGGAGGCACCGCCGAGTTCACGCTGTTCATGCCGCTCTCCAACGAACACGGCGACAACAACTACAACAGCCCCTACATCAACATTCTGGAAACGACCCCCGGGAAACCGCACAAGAGCGCACGTGCGATGCGTACCCAGACAACAACCGGGTTCTGCAGGAAAGGCGACTCCGACCCTTCGCTCCTCCTCTCCGCCAAGATCGCGGCGAAGAAGATGCGCGACGACCTGACGGCCGCGATGCGGCAGCAAAACTACAACCGGCGCCACAAGAAGTCGTACTATTCTTCGCGCCACAGCGGCAAGGGAGAACCCGAAGTCTACACGTTCTCCGCCCGCCAGTTCAAGTTCGGTACGGAGGAATGGCCGCGCGACTGGCGCTGCTACTCCACCTACGACGCCATAGTCATAACAGCCGGCGAATACGGCGCGCTTCCCGACGAGGTAAAGTCCGCGCTCGACGTCTACCGCCTTCTCGGCGGCGCCGTCATCGTGACAGGCGGCCAGGAAGGATTCGCCAGCACAGTGGAGGCGGCTCGGGCGCTCTCGGACATAGACGACTCGTTCGACGCGCTGACAGGCGACCTGGACATCACAAGCTACTACTACTCGTACCGCTCGAGGTCGGACGTTCTTGTCGACGAACTCAAGCGCATACCCATCGAGACGAAGGCCACGCTCCCGCTGAAGACGCTCCTCGCGATACTCGGCGCATTCGCCCTTGTGGTCGTTCCGATCACGATCTTCCGCAGCGTAAGGCAGAATGCGCGCATGAGGCTGGTGGTCCTCCTCCCCGCGGCATCCGCTGCGATCGCCATCGCCATCGCCGCGTTCGCATACGCGTTCTTCGGCGTCACGCCATACGTGCGCCTGCAGTCCGTGACGATCCTCGACCAGATGTCGAAGAAGGCCTTGACGCGCGGACAGTTCGGGATATTCTCGCCGGTGTCGATCGGCAACGACCTGGCGTTCCCGCTCGACGCCGCCTTCAGGATGCGGCACACCCACTCCGAGAGCCGCTCCAGCATGCGCTTCGTGGACGTGTCCGACGCGCAGCGACTCCAAAGCGGATGGACGTCGCCCCTCGTGTCGGCGTTCTTCGACTTCGAGCAGGCGGCCGAGCGCTCCGAGCGGCTCGACTTCCGCGTGTCGCCGTCGGGCGAGGTCACGGTCGTGAACCTGCTCGGCGCAACCGTCGCCTGGGGACAGGCGAACGTCCGCGGGGAGATATATGCGTTCGCCGACCTCCCCCCGGGAGGCGAAGCGAAGGCAAGGAAGACAGACGTGAAGCAACGCGCAGCCACAAGGCCGCGCTACCCGTTCTACGGCAAGACGTCGTTCGGGCGCGACTGGGACGCGTGCGTAAAGTTCGCGAAAAGCAGATTCGGCGAGGAACAGCCCGGCGAATACGTCGTCGAGGTCGAGGGGTCGCCCTTCTTCCCCAACCCGCTCACCGGCAGGAAGTCGCACGCAAGCGCCGCCGGTCTTGTCTACGGAAGGTTCAAGGAGGTGTCCGAATGAAGGTTGAAGTCAGCGGCCTCGTAAAGACGTTCAACCGCGGCTTCCGCGCCGTGGACGATCTTTCGTTCTCGTTTGCCTCGGGGCAGGTGATCGGATTCGTCGGCCCCAACGGCGCCGGCAAGACGACCACCATGCGCATCATGGCTACGCTCGACACGCCGGACTGCGGAGACGTTCTGCTCGACGGCGTCTCGGCGATAGACCATCCCGAGGAGGCGCACCGCGCGATAGGGTTCATGCCCGACGACCTCCCCAGCAGGTCCGACACCACGGTGGACGAACACCTCGACTTCTTCGCCCGCGCGTACGGGCTCAGGGGCGCAGCGATCCGCAAGTCGGTCGAGGGCGTTGAGGACTTCACCGGCCTGACCGGGTTCCGAGACCGCACCCTAGACGCCCTCTCGAAGGGGATGAAGCAGCGCGTGTCGCTCGCGCGGGCGCTCGTGCACGACCCGGCCGTGCTGATAATGGACGAGCCCGCGAACGGACTCGACCCGCGCGCGCGCATCGAGCTGCGCGAGCTCGTGAAGGCGCTCGGAGAGAACGGCAAGGCGATCCTCATCTCCTCGCACATCCTCAGCGAGCTGGAGGAGATGTGCACCGACTCCGTGATCATCGAAAGAGGAAGGCGCGTAGACGCCAAGCTCAAGGACAGCGGAGAGACCTGGATCAAGCTACGCTTCCTCCCCGAGGTCAACGAGAACGCGCAACAGGCTCTCCTCGAGACGCCAGGCGTGCTCGCCGCGGAAAACAGCGGCAGCGGCTGGCGCGTCAAGATCGCCTCGGGAGATCCCGCCGCGGCAGCGCTGGCCGAAAACCTCTTCGCGAAACACCTCGTGCCGATCCTCTTCGAGCCGGAGCTCGGAAAGCTGGAGGACATCTTCATGCACGTGACGAAAGGAAACCTCGCATGAAACTCGTTCCGCAGATAAACCCCGTCACGCTGAAGGAGCTACGCCAGCTCGTGCGCTCCCGCCTCATAATCTGGGGCATGGTCGCGCTGCCGGCGATCATCCTGGTGGTTGTCGCCCTGGTGCTGATCGCCGAGATGGAGGGTCTCTCGACCGTCGAGGCTACGTACGGCAAGGGGCTAGGCGAAGGCCCGCTCATCGCGGTGTCCGTCATTCTCGGAATCGTCACCTGCGTCGCGATACCGCTCTTCGCCTCGATCAAGACGATTCTCGAGACAGGCAAGGGCGCAACGGGGCTCGAATACACAACCACGCTCACGCCAACAAAGATCGTGTCCGGAAAGATCACGGCCGTCGCCGCGATCTCTGGAATCGCCACGGCCCTCTCCATGCCGTTCTTCGTGCTGTCGTACCTGATGCGCGGGATCGACCTCGGCACGACGGTATTAATGCCGTGCGTCCTGCTGGTGGCCGGAATCGCCACGTTCTCGTTCCTGCTGCTCCCGGCGTGCGCGAAGCGCCCCGTAGCCCTGCGGATCATCGCCGTGCTTGCGACATACGTGGTTCTGCCGGTCGTCGTAGGCGTAATCGGCGAAATCACCAGCACGAGTGGAAGATCGGGAGGCATAATCGCAGGCCCGATCTTCCTTTGCATCGCGTTCCTGGTCGTCGCGTTCATCGTATACTGCCGCGCACAGGCTTCGGCGGCACTTGCGCCGCCGCACCTGGACAGCCTCCGCCCGCTCCGCATAACGCAGGCGGTCCTGTTCGCGATCAGCCTTTTCTTCGCTTACTGGTTCTTCGAAGTGTGGGCCGTGGTCATCTCCGGCCTCGCGATGATGATCCTGCTGCGCGCGGCGTTCTACCCCACACCTCTTACGCGCGGCGCCGTCCTGCACGCGCCCCGGTCCAGGTTCATGCGCCTGCTCGCGTTCCCGTTCGCCACTGGAAGCGTGCCGTCAATGGTGTTCGCGACGATTATGATGGCCGTCGTAATCGCCGTCGCCGCGCTCGAGACGCACAACATGCGGGGCTTCGAGAAGCTAGTTGTGCTCCTGTTCGAGTTCGGCGGCCTGCTGGTCATTGCGGGATGCATCGGACGGATGCTCCTCCCCAGCCATCCACGCATCGGCGCCGCGGTTGGCAAGATTGCGCTCGGGTACATCGTGATTGTCAACGTGTTCACGATCCTCACTCAGTTCGACGTGTTCGAGCGCAGGGACTTCCAGTGGATGATCTGCAATATCGACGGCATCGACCACATGATTTCCCTGCACTATGGAGGGGCGTTGACCACAGCCGCACTTGCGCTCCTGCTCCTCGTCCTGGCGACTGTACTGGAATTCGGAAAATTCCGCAGACCATGACAGAATCCGAACAACAGGGGATTGCCGACGGACACGCGCTGCGATTCCATATCCCACGCCGCGCGCTCCACGGCGGGACGGGGTCCGTTGCCGCGCCTCGCGCAGGCGAGTCGCTGGAATTCCACGACTACCGCGACTACGCTCCGGGCGACGACCTCCGAAACCTCGACTGGAACGTCCTCGCACGCTCGGACCGCGAGGTCGTGAAGGTGCGCCGCGAGGAGATTGCACCCGTGATTGAGTTCTTCCGGGACAAGTCCGCCTCGATGGACGTCCCGCCCGCGAAGCGCGATACCGCCGACTACCTTTTCGGACTCGTCACTTCCGCGGCCGAAGGCTGCCGCGTCGTCGAGCGCGACGAGCCGCGCACGCCGCGCTCCATTCGCATTATAGTGTCCGACCTGATGACCGGCGTCGACCCGGAGCGCGAGCTCGCGCGCGTGTCGCATCTCGCGGCGACGGTCGTGGTGATCCGCATACTCTCGCGCTCCGAGGCGTCACCCGAAACCGGCGGATCCGGAGAGCTCGTCGACAGCGAAACTGGCGAGAAGCGCGAGCTTGCGCTTGACGACAAGACGGTTTCCGCCTATCTCTCAGCGCTTTCCGCGCATACGGAGCGCTGGCGCGCCGCTGCGCGCCGCTTCAACGCCTCTTTCATCGACCTGCTGGCTGAATCCCCTCGCGCCGAGATTGTGCGCGACCTCGCCGCAGCCGGAATGCTGGAGGGCCGCCGATGATCCTCGCCACGCCACTTGCGGCGGCCGGTTTCGCCGCTGCCGCGGCGCTCACCGCCGTCTACTGCTTCCGGCGGCGCAGCCCGCCCAGGCAAATCGGCTCGCTCCTACTATGGCCCAAGCCAGCGGCGTCTCTTTCCGCTGCGCGCAGAAGGGACCGCCTGCGCACGCCCCCCAGCTTCTGGATCGAGCTTCTCGCGATTGTCGCGCTCGTCTGCGCCGCCCTTACCCCCCTTCGCTGGCGAAGGTCTTCCGGCTCCCTGACCGCGATACTAGACACCTCGCCTTCGATGTCGGCCGGCGATGCTGGCAAGAAGGCCGAGGCGTTCCTCGAACACGAGCGGAAGCGCGGCGCGAAGGACAATGTCCGCGTGCGCACGGTGTCCGACTCGCGCGCGCTCGCGCGCGAGTTTTCCTCCGCAAGGTCCATACTTCTCCCGGGCGACGAAATCCTCGTCCTGACCGACCGTCCGCCGGATCAGGAGCTCCCTTCCTCCGGCGTCCGCTGGGAGTCGTTCGGTACGCCAGCCCCCAACTGCGCCATAACGGCCGCACGGCGCACAAGGCGCGAACCCGGGACCGACTCCGTGTTCATCGAGGTCCGACGCTTCGGAAACGGCCCCGACCCCTGCACGCTCTCAATCGAAGGCGCAGGAAAGGCGTCCCTCGCCTTCGACACGGAAGGACGCGCCCGCTTCGCAGGGACGGTGTCATCCGCCATGCCGGCCATAACCGCCTCCATTTCCCATGACGCACTTGACTCCGACAACTCCGTGCGGCTCGACCCGCCAGACGTCCCTTCCATTTCCGCGGCGCTCGACATCGGGAACAAAGATCTCGATGCGCTCGTGCGCCGCGCTCTCGACGCAACGGGATTCGTGCGAGAATACGCTGCGGACGAGACTGCCGCAGACCTTCTCGTGACGGACCGCGACTCGAAGCGCGCGGCGGGGTACCGCCTCGCATTCCTTACTTCCGGAACGAGCATCGTCCGCGGGCCAGTGTGGACCGAGCCAGGCGAGCCGATCCTCGACGGCATCTCGCTAGACGGCATCCCTTTCGCCCTCTCAGCGACGCGTCCCAGGGGAGTCCCCGTAGCCGCGATAGGCGGGAATCCCGTCATCGCCGCAGGAACGAACGAATGCACCGTGGCGTTCTCCGACACACGACTCCCGTTCTTCCGCTCGCCTGCATTCCCCTCCCTCGTGCAGAACATAGCCACAGCCGCCTCTTTCGCGGCAAAGGCGCAGGCCGCCGAAAAAGGCGAGAATATGCGCGGGAAGACGCCGGCCGGAGTACTGGACGCGGACGAATCGGACCTCACGCGAAACGCAACCGGAAGCTACGGCTCGCCTGCGGCCGTTCCTGAGGACGCGCTTCGCACAGACTCCGTGGCATGGATCCCCGCGCTCGTCGCGATAGCGGCTCTGCTCCTCCACTTCGCGCTATACAGGAGAAAGGCCGCCCTAGTGGCTGCGGTTCTGGCGGTTGTCGCGATGGCGCGCCCGGTATTCCCGAAGAAGGAGCGCTGCGGCACGCTGGTAGTCGCCGTTGACAGGTCGCTGTCAATGGGCGAAGACGCGCTGCGCGACCAGGAGAAGACGATCCGCGCCATCGCCTCCAAGCGTCCCGCGGCGGCAGAGCTCGCGGTCGTCTCCTTCGCGCGCGGCTCCGCCGTGGAGCAGCAGCCTTCGAAGGTCGGCTTCGAGGGGTTCATCCAGTCGCTTCCGCGCGACGGATCCGACCTGCCAGGCGCGCTCGCCAAGGCCGAGGCGCTCGCGCGCCCCGGCTCTCCGGCTCGCGTTCTCGTGGTTTCGGACGGACTCACCGACAACGAGGGAACGGCTGCGTGCTCCATTCCCGCCGACACGATCCTGCAGACGCGCCCGTTCGCTCACGACCTTGCGGTGGCGCGCGTCGATTCGTCCGCTTCGGTCTCGCCTGGCGCCTTCGTGTGCGCGACGGCCTGGGTGTTCGCGCCAGAGGCCTCGACCAACTCGTACACCCTCTCGTGCGGGACAAACGTGATCGCACGCGGAACGGCCCTCTTCCGCGAGGGACTCACGCCTCTTGTGTTCCGCGACCGCGCGGAGCGTCCTGGCATCCGCCGCTACACGCTCAACGTTTCGCCGGGCGGGCTCGATCCGTGCCCTGAAAACAACAAGGCGACGTTCGTGGTCGAAACGCGCGGCGGGAAGCCGCTCCTCTGGCTTTACGACGGCACGCCCTCCCCTGCCCCGTCCATCGCGCGCGCGGCAGGCGTGAACGTGGAAGTCAAGAACGCCGCCGAGTTCGACTGCACGATGGAATCACTGTCGGGATACGGCGGGGCAGTCCTCGAAAACGTCCCCGCGAAGCACTTCCAGCCTGCCGAGATGCGCTCGCTCGCGGCGTTCGCAGAGGAACTCGGACGCGGACTTGCGCTCACAGGAGGCGACAGCGCCTTCGGGCCCGGCGGCTGGTACCGCACGGCGGTGGAGGACGTCCTTCCGGTGTCGCTCGAGCTCAGGCAGGAGCACCGCAAGTACTCGATCGCGATTGCGATCGTGATGGACCGCTCCGGGTCGATGGCGTGCCCGGCCGGAAGCGGCAGCCGCACGAAGATGGACATGGCGAACATCGGCGCGGCGAGCGCAATAGACATGCTCGGGCCGATGGACCAGGTGTCAGTGATCGCCGTCGATTCCACGCCCCACATGGTGCTGCCTCTCCAGTACGCTTCAGACGCGCAGGCGAACCGAGGACGCGTGCTGTCGATCCGCTCGGAAGGCGGAGGAATATTCGTGGAAGAGGGACTGATGGCCGGCATCCGCGAACTCGCGAACGCCAACGCCGCGGCAAAGCACATAATCCTCTTCGCCGACGCCGCGGACTCGGAGGAGCCCGGCGACTACAACGACTACCTCGCGAAGGCCCTTGCCAACGGCATAACGGTGAGCGTCATAGCGCTCGGTTCCGGGAAAGACTGCGACGCGCACCTCCTTCAGCTCATCGCCGCGGCAGGTCACGGCGAGTGCTACTTCGAGGACAACGCCGAAGAGATACCGCGACTCTTCCAGCAGGACACGTACCTCAACTGCAAGACAGCCATGGTGACAAATCCCGCGCCCGTGCGCGCGAGCTCCGCGCTACGACAGCTCACGAGCGCGAACCCACCCAAAGACCCGGTCGTGGGTGGGTACAACTTGACGTACATCCGCGAAGGAAGCGATACGGCGCTACAGGCGCTTCCGGCGAACGATGACCCCGCTCCCCTGCTCGCGTTCCGCCAGGCTGGGCTTGGGCGCACCCTCGCGTTCACGGGAGAGCTTTCCGGGCCGCACTCTTCGCCGCTGATGACCTCCGCCTACGGCGCGGAGCTTGTTGCGGCCATTGCGCGCTGGACTCTCGGCGAGGACGAATACGCGGAAGCGGGCTTCCATTTCGAGCGGCGTCCCGTTTCCGGCGGAATCCGCATAACTGCGACGGCCGAAAGCGACAACCCGCTCGCCGCCATGTCGAATGCAGGACTCCCAATGACAGTCGTCGTGCAGCGCGATGGGTCTGGCCCCGAAAGGATTGAGGCGTCGCTCAAGTGGGACGACTCCGAGACTCTTTCGGCGTTCGTGCCGCTCTCCGGCGGGGAGACGGCGTTCCCAGTCGTAAAGCTCCCTTCCGGCAAGCCGCTCTCACTTCCGCCCGCATGCCTGCCTTACCCGGGCGAATACAGGCGCGCGTCGGACCCGCGAACGGGACAGCGGAACCTGGCTCGGCTCTCGGAGATGACGGGCGGCCGGTCGATGACTTCCGCGGATGCGGTCTGGGACGCTCTTCCCCCGTTCCGCAGGTTGATCCAGCTCGCCCCGGCAGTATACATCATCGCGGCGCTCGTCCTTCTCGCGTCCGTTGCGGCGGTGCGTCTCGGCATAAAACTGGGGTTCAACCCCGCGCCGCTCCTCGCCTGGCTCCACAGGCGCAAGCCTGCGAAGCAGCCCGCGAAATTCCAAGTGGGAACGAAGGTCAGACCTGATTTCCCGGATGAAAAGCCAGAAACGAAGAAGCAGAGGCGGGAGGAGAGCGGAACCGAAGCGGCCTTCGCTGCGGTTCGCCGGCGCACCCGCAGGTAAGCGGCGTCGAGAAGAAGAAAACGAAGGCGGCGCAGTCGCGCCGCCTTCGTCTTTGCATCCGACTTCCTGTGCGGGCTACTCGATCACCGCCTGGTAGAACTTGGCGGGGGCATCGCCCTTCTGGAACGTGCAGGTCGTGGAGTCGCCGTCGCTGAAGTCAGCGTCGACGATCGTCACCTGGTCGAGGACATCGAACGCAGTGCCGAGCTCCGTGCCGCCCTTCAGCTTCAGCGTGCCGTTGATGCCGCCGTCAAGCGCGCCGCTGCGAGTGAGCGTCACCGTCACGACAACCGTCTCGTTCTGGCCATCTGTGCCGAATTCGATCTTCGTAACCGTGAACGCGTAGGAGCTCTCGCTCAGCACGTCGAGGTTCAGCAGGTAGGCCGTGTCGAGCGCGGTCTGCGTCATCGAGGCGAGCTTCGCCGCAAGGACGTCGTAGTTTTTCTGGGCGTTCAGCCAGTCGGCCTGCGCGCCCGTAAGCGTCACGGAGCCAATCGTCTGTCCCTCGGCGAACCCGGTCGGGGCGTCGTCGTTGTAGCTGCCGATGAGCGACGTGAAGGAGCCTGCGCCTGTGAACTCCACGGACTGAACCGCATCGGTTGCGCTGGCGCCGGCGAACGCGAACTGCGACGACGAACCGCTTGTAAGCGCCACGCCGCCGACCGTTGCCGTATAGGTCCTGTTCGTCATGTCGAGCACGAACACGAAGTTGAAGTCGACGTTCGTCGTAGCCGTTATGCCATCAGCGGAGACGTCGACCCACTTGGAGCCGTTGTTGTCGGAGGTGTAGAGCTGGAAGACGAACTCGCCTTCGTTCGCACCGGCTCCGAGCCTGATTGCCGCCTTGGCGTCGGCAATGTCGTCGTCCTCCTCGTTGATTGCGTCGAAGCCGAACGTCATGTCAAGAGTGACCATGCGGCTGGCGGAAGGAGCGCTTGCAGTGTAGGTGTTCCCGTTCTCGATCCGCGCCTTGCCGGTCGTCGCGTCGTACTCGATTTCGCCGGACCAGGAGCCGGTGTAGCCCTTGTATTCGGCTGTCTCGTAGATCCAGCCCTTGTCCTCGCGTACGCCGTACGTGCCGTTGCCGTTGTCCTTGACTTCATACCCCTCGGCGAGGTACGCATCGTCGACGGCCTGGTTGAACGTGCCGCCGTAGACGGTGAGATCGCTGCCTTCCTCGGCCGCGAATAGGTCGCCCGTCGCGTTGTATGTGCCGTTGGAGATTACCGTGACGGCATCGGCTGTCGCGTTGGTCACGATTCCCGCGCCCGTAACGGTTCCAGAACCGATTATCGTCACGGTGTTGCCGGCGTTAACGAGCACATAGCCATCGGCCGGGCCGGTGATCGTCTTTCCGCCGAGGTCGAGCGTGATCGGGTGGGCGTCTACCGTCTGCCCTCCAACATCCACGGAACCGGGAACTACAATGGATCCTGACTGGCTTATGTCGAGATCCTCGAGCAGCTTTGCCGTGATATCGTACTGCAACGCCAACTGCGCAATCTGGTCGAGCGAGGTGACGTACTGCGTCAACTCCGTGCCGCCCTGCTTGAAGGAAACTGCCGCGATCATCGGCTTGAGTGTGTACGTGTGGGCCGATGCATTGTAGACGTACATCGCAGAGACGAGGTCCGACGGCGTGAACGTTGCGTCGCTTCCATCGACGACCGTCACCACCAGTCCGGCCTTTGCCGGGGCGTAGTTCATCCAGAGGGACGGCAACAGCTGCTCAAGGGCGAGGGTGGACCACTCGACCGAGCTGTCGGCGTATGTGATGTACGCCGTGTAGAGCTGGCACCTGTAGATCGTCACGCCGGCGGCCTCAGTGGTCGTGTTGCTGAACTCCGCACCCTCGCGGAATACGACGCCGTCGTACGTGAAGCCGTTCTTCCTGATCCTGACAGTCTCGCCGACCGCAAGGCGATAGGTGTCGGAGGCGTCTGGCGTCGCCATAAGATCGACGATTTTGTTGGCCGCGCTCGCAGCAACTACAGCGTTGGAGACGGTCGTGTAGTAATTCGTGACGCCCGAGCCGAAATCGACAAACGCGACAGGCTCAATCACGTATATTCCGTCGTCCCTCTCCTCGAAATACGCGCTGGCGCCGTTGAGCTGGGCGTTGTCGAGGTTGAAGACGACAGTGCCGGTCGCATTGTCAAGAGCCGTGTTTGCAATCGGGAGGACGCACGCACCGGAAGCGGTGCTGTTAGACGTCACGATGTCGCCGATGCCGATCGTGAATGTGCCGCCGCCACCACGGGTAATAGCATTATGGACGGCAAGTCCGGTGAAGTTGTCAAGCGTCGTGAAATTGTACGTGGCACTGGAGCAGCCAGTCCAGCCAACGAGCTTCAGTTTGCCCGGCCCGGAAACCTTGCTGAAAGTCACAACCTGGCCGGAGTTGCCATTGTTGAACTCAACAACGTTATTTGCATTCGTACCGACCACGAGTTCGGACGCAACAGTGGTGGTGCCATTCAAGTAGCAGTTCCCGGTCGTGCCCGCGAGCACAATCTTGGAATTAGCGTTGCCGTAGGTGTTGAGCGGGAGAGCGCCGGGAGCCGAAAGCGCCCCAATCACGACCGTGCCCTTCCAGGTGGCCTGTGTGGCGTACCACATGCTCATGGTCGTGCCGGCGCCGGGCTTTGCGGAGTAGGTGATGGTCGGCGTTGCATCGACGGCAAAAGTAAATGCGCCGTTCTCGACCGTGATGGCATAAGGCGGATTGGTCGTGAACTTGACGAGGCCTGCGCCCTTCTTGACAATAGCACCAGAGCCAATAGTACCCGCAAGAGTCAAACCCTTCTGGTCAGTAGTGTCTACATTGAAGTTGACCTTAGCACCAGCGCGAATACGTATCGGAGCCGCAAGGCTGACATCGCCATCGACATTCAATGTTCCAGTTGCATTCTCGATCCAGTCGAACGTGCCGTTGTTGCCATCCCCGGACCCCGTCACCGTGCAGCCCTCGTAGAAGTTCAGCGTGTTGTTGGAGCCGAGCGACCAACGGGTGGAACCCATGTTGAGCGTTCCATGCACATTCGCAGTAAAGGTGCCGCCATACTGCACCGCATCGGTAGAGACGTTGACGAACTCCGCGCCGGCATCAATTGTAAGCGTTCCGCGGAACCAGTTGTTGCCAGGGTCGAGCGTGACCTTTCCGCTGACGACTTCCAGAGTGCTGGATGCACTGGCTGCGTAGCTCGTGAAGCTGAAGTAGCCTTCCGTCTTAAGAGTGCCGTTGACGATGCGCGCGTCAAGTACGACCGGCTCTTCCGCCGTGCCGCCCTGGAAGGTGAACACCGCGCCCCGAGGCACGACGGTGGGATAGTCCGACGTGAACGTCCGCTCAAGCGAATAGGGTTCGATGCCGGTGATGGCGCCGCCCGAAACCGTCAGCGTCGCGGGGATGGGATCGGCATCGCCGATCTTGACCATATTGTATGTTCCGACGATGAGGGTGCCGGAGCAGACCGAAAAAGGAGTCTCCGCGCTGGGCGCGGTTGCTGCGGGAAGCACAATCGCGCCGCCTTCGTAAACCGTCACATTGCCGGTGATGGCAGGGCGCGTCGCCGCCGAGAGGTCGAGTGTTGAGGTGGAATCGTTGTTTACAAAGAGCCCGTTCGGAAGTTCCACGGCGCCTTCGCCGGTCAACTTGACCGTGCCGCCGACTTCCGCCCACAGAGCCGCCTGACTCTTGAAGGTTGCGCCCTGGGCGACCTGAATCGTCACGGCACCATAGCAGCGCGTCGCGCTGGAGCGGTTGACGGTAAACGACTTGTTGAACTCGAAGTAGGTGGCAACATCGGTGCGACCGAAATCGGTGTAGCGCGTACCGCTGCCGGTAATCGAATAAGGCGTTCCTTCCGCCTCATCTGCGAGCGCATCAATCTTGAGACCGCCAAACGAAAGCGGCGTGAACGTTGCGTTTGCCGCCGCCTGATAGCCGGCTGCATCGTAAACGAGCGTAAAGCCAGGTTCAACATACTCGTTCTGCCCGGCACAGAAACGGTGCGACGTCGTCGCTGCTGCATTGTTCCACGCCATCTCATAGGTCGCGCCTACTGTACCGTCGGCGGCGACATCGGCGACGCTGTTCACCTCGAAGTTTTTATCACCTGCTCCGCGCCAAACGACGCATCCAGCCGAATACGACCACGGCTCATAGTCCGTTCCCGTATAGTCCACCGCCGATGCCGGCAGAGCGAACGCCAATGCAGCCGCGAGGCATGCAGATGCCCGGTTGAAGAGTCTGTCCATAGTCATTGACCTCCGTTTCGTCTTATTCCCGCGGGTTTTAGCCGCTATTTTTACCGACCGCAATGCATACACCTGTCCCGCATTGTGGATGTATGTTACCAAAATCCACCGCGCGGCACAAGGACGAAAAGTGGGGACACATCGTCGAAAACTCGCCTACAAACGCTCCCAAATGGCCAAAACGCTACTGAAGGCGGGAGTTTATGGCATCAAGGGCTGCAGAAAGGCGCTCTCGCTTGCGCATCTTCCCCGCAAGGTCGGAGAGAGGGGTCTCGAAAAGCTCCGGTTCGGGCTCTTCGGGCGTGTCACGGAAGTCAGAAACGCCGAAGCCCACAAGACGGACCGTGTTGGACGCCCCTTCGGGCCACTCGCGGTCGAAAAGCCCGAGCGCCATGTGGCGGAACGAAATGTCGTCGCGCGCGGCAAGCGGGAACTTCGCCTGGCGCGTCAGCGTGTTGAAGTCGGCGTCGCGCAGCTTGAGCTTCCCCGTCGAGGCCCAGCGCTCCTCGCGGCGGAACCTCCGCCCCACTTCGTCGGCAAGCTCCATGAGCGCGCTGCGCACCGTCTCGCGGTCCGACTCGTCCTCGGCGAAAGTGTGCTCGCGCGAAACCGACTTCTCCTCGCCGCCCTCAGCCGCCACGGGCGAGTCGTCCATTCCGAACGCGTGCGCGCGGATCGACGCCGCCGCGCATTCGCCGAGAATGCGCACGAGGAACCGCTCGTCCGCGCGCTGGATGTCGCCGCACGTGCGGTAGCCGTAGCGCGCAAGCGCCTCGGCCGTCTTCTTGCCTACGCCCCAGATTATCCCGACAGGCTTCGGCGCGAGGAACGCCTCGATCTCCGCCTGGTCGAACGGCATCGCGAAAAGCCCGTCCGGCTTTCGCTGCTCGGAGCCGATCTTCGCCAGCAGCCTGTTGGGCGCCACTCCAACGGAGCACGTGACCCCGCACTCCTCCTTCACCGCCGCGCGAAGCCTCTCGGCAAGCGGGACCGCCCCTCCGAAGAGATGCGCGGACCCGGTGACGTCGAGAAACGCCTCGTCGATCGACACGGCCTCAACGAACGGCGTAAAGCGCCCGAATATCGAGAACACGCGCTCGGACGTCTCTGCGTACGCCTCCATGTCGGGCTTCACGAATACCGCGTGGGGGCACTTCTCGTAGGCCGTGCGGCTTGGCATCGCCGAATGCACCCCGAACCTGCGGGCCTCGTAGCTGCAGGTCGACACGACCCCGCGCTCGTGCGGACCCGAGCCCACGATCACCGGCTTCCCGCGCCACTCGGGGTGGTTGCGCTGCTCAACGGACGCAAAGAAAGCGTCCATGTCGGCATGCACCACGATCCGCTGGACGGTGGAGCTCATCTTCCGCCGCCCACCCTTTCGGCAACGCAGGACACGCAGCGCGACGCGGCGTCGTACACCACGCGGTACGACGACACCACCCGGCGCCCAAGCGCCCGCGCGGAGCCTCCCGCCGGAAGCGGCGCGGTGGCGGTTATCCACACAAGCACTCCGACCGCGTTGATGATGAATATGAGCGTCCACGAGAATATCCGCCCGTACTCGAGTATGTCAGGCTGCCGCTGCATGAGCGACTGCACCGTGAAGCAGAAGTGGAAGCACCACGTGAACCCGACTGCGAACATCCACGCCGGCGGGCACGGAAGGCGCCCGGCCCAGAGCCGCACCACGACCGCCACAAGGAACACTGCCATCGTGTAGAACGGGAAGAAGTACGGCGCGAGGGTAATGAGGAGGTTAGACTTCGAGAGCTTCACGCTCCCGCCGTTCCCGCGGACCCTGAGGTCGCTCACGCGCGCGCCGAACATCAGCCCCCACGCGGCGTGCGTCAGCTCGTGCCCTAGTACATATGCGCGCACAGGCTTCGGAAACACGGTCCAGAGCGCCACGAAAACCGCCATGCCGGCGAGAAGCGCGACAACGCCGGGAGGGAATATCGAATCGTCGGGGACTGGCATCGCCCTCACGGCGTCGACAAGCGCAAGGGCGCATCCGCACGCGGCCGGCAGGAGCGCAAGCCCCGCGAGCAGACGTAGGAAGCGCTTCACCGCGGCCTCACTTCTTCTCCTCGGGGCGCTCGAACACGAACACGACCTCGCCCGGGAAGACACGGTGGTTCTCCCGCGCTATCGCCCGCACGAAGTCGGGGTCCTCGCGGAAGCGGCGCTGGTTCTCGCGCAGCTGCGCGATCTCCCGGTTCTTCGCCTCGATTTCGGCGAGCACCTGCTGGCGCTGCTTCTCCAGCCCGCGCACGCGCGAGAGCTTTGGCCAGACCGTCATCACGCCGCCAACAAGGACGCATATCACCGCAAGCCCTGCGAACACCCTGAGGAATTTGTCGATAAGCGAGTTCATCTTGCGTACTCCGTTATTCTCATTTCACGTACCACCGTAACCCGGATCTGCCCCGGGAACTGCATTGCGGACGATATCTCGCGGCAGATGTCGCGCGCAAGGAGCTGGGCGTCAGCATCCGACACCGCGCCGGGATCGACGATCACGCGGAGGTCGCGTCCCGCCTGGACGGCGTACGACTTCAGCACGCCAGTGTGCGAGTTCACGATCTCCTCGAGCTTCTTCAGCCGCTCCACGTAGATGTCCACAGTCTCCTGCCGCGCGCCGGGGCGGGCGGACGAAATCGCGTCCGCCGCGGCGCAGAGCACGCCGTAGACTCCGCCGTCGATCTTCGCCTCCGGATGGTGCGCCGCAACCGCGAGGACCGTCTCCGGGTCCTCTCCATTCGCCTTGAGGAACTCCGCCCCGAGCGCCGCGTGCGAACCCTTCTTGTCGGAATCGAACGCCTTGCCGACGTCGTGCAGGAACCCGATGCGGCGGGCCTTCGCGGAGTCGAGCGAAAGCTCCTCGGCCATCCTGCCCATGAGAAGCGCCACCTCCACGGAGTGGCGGAGGACGTTCTGGGAGAAGGACGTGCGGAAGCGCAGGCGGCCCATCATGCGGACGGTCGCGGAGGGAAGCCCCGGCACGCGCGCCTCGGCAGCCGCTTCCGCCCCGGCGTCCGCAGCCGCGTTTTCGACTTCCTCCGCCGCGCACTTCACGGCGTCCTCGATGCTGCTAGGGTGGATGCGTCCGTCCGACACGAGGTGGTTCAGCGCACGGCGCGCGATCTCGCGGCGGACGGGGTCGAAGGACGAAAGCACAACGGCGTCAGGAATGTCGTCCACAAGCACCGTCACGCCCGTCGCGGCCTCGAGAGTGCGGATGTTGCGCCCGTCGCGGCCGATGATCCGCCCCTTAACGCCCTCTCCCTGGAGCGGCACTGTCGTGGTCATGAACTCGCTCGCATGCGACACGGAGCAGCGCTGTATGGCGTCCGCCACAACGGCGCCGGCCTTGCGTTCCGCGTCGTCGCGCGCGTTCTCGAGGATCCTGTGCGTAAGAGCCGCAATGTCCTCGCGCAGCTCCGCCTCGGCGTCCGACATCACCTGCCTGCGCGCCTCGTCTCGCGAAAGCCCCGCAAGCCGCTCGAGCCCTGCCTCCGCATCGCGGAGCTTTCCGGTCGCAAGGGCGTCCTTCGCCTCGGCCGCGGCAGCCGCGGCCTTTACGCTCTCCTCGCGGCCGTCGAGCATGGCCGACTTGGCGTCGAGCTTGCCCTCGCGGTCGGTGAGGCGGGCCTCCAGCGCCTCCAGCTCGTCGCGACGCTTCTTGGTGGACGTCTCGAACTCCTCGCGCGCCTTCACCACGGCGGCGCGCGCGGCGATGTCGGCCTCCTTCAGCTTCGCCTTCACCTCGGCCTCCGCCTCTTCCTCGCGGATGCGCATGCGCTTCTCTATCGCCTCTGCCTTCCAGCGTCCAACGAGCCCGCGGAGCGCATAGCCGAAGAACGCGCCCGCGATGATGAACATCGCCACCAGCAGGACGCCGGTGATGTCGCTCAACCCGCTCCACGACATGCTCGAGACTGCCAGAAGCGCATCAGGCATAGTCTTCCTCCTTCAGGTTCGGGAGGGCGGCCTTGAGAAGGCGCATCACAAGCCCGCGCTCGGATGGCGAGAAGGCGTCGAAGCCGTCGAGTCGCGCGCGCACGCCGCGTAGCGCGAGGTCGAAGTCAGCGCGCTCCGGCGAGGCGTCGTCGGCCGCGAAGGGGTAGCTGCCGTCAGCGATCCACGCCGCGATGCGCCCCTTGTCCTCCTCGAGGCAGCGCTCGCGGAAATGCGACCTGAGGACGCCGCGCGCGGCGGTGAGGTACGCGCGGACCTCCGGGCTGAGCTCGTCCATCTCGAGGAGGTTCTGCGCGGCGAGCTCGGGGAAGCGCGGCGACACCAGGTACGCCGTGAAGCTGAACCCGGCCCCGGGACGCACGCCGGCGGAAACGTCGTAGAGAGCAAAGCCGTCGGCCCCGCAGAAGACGAGCCTTCCGCCGCCGACCATCCTGCGCCGCCACTCGATTATGCGGAGCTTCGCCTTCGCGCCTCCCGGCAGGGTCACGGGATAGTCGCTCTCGCTCCGCTGCACGATCACGGGGCTCACGGGGATCCCGCAGAAATAGACGGATACGTCGGGGTAGCTCTTCAGGTAGAGCGCGAATGCGGAAGCGAGGGCCTGGACTGTCTCGGCCGCCTCGGAAAGCGAATCGGCGCTTGCGCGGACGTTGGTGATGTAGACCTCCGTGCCCGATGCGGGGCCTGGGGCCGCGGCGTCCTCGATCGTGAACTTCGTGGGGTCCTCCGCGTCGCCGACTATTGTGTAGGAAAGAAGCCCCTCCGGCGTGCGCATGGTGGTGCGCCACTCCACGCGGCTTCCGAGGGCGAACGCCTTGAAGCGGCCCTTGCCGCGCCGGCCGTGCAGCTGGCGGTTCGTCCCGGGCGTGCGGACTGCGCCCATCTTCCAGCTGCCGCCTATGCCGCCGAACGTGTCGTCCACGTTGAGGATGTCCACGCCCGAGCCGTTGTCGGCGACCCGTATCGCGTCGATCCCGCCAAGGGGGTTCGTAACGAGGTCGATGCGCACTTCGCTTGCGTCGGCGTCGAGCGCGTTCCACACGAGCTCCTGAAGGGCCGCAAGCGGCGTGGCGGCGCTAAGCGAGACGATGTGGTCCCGCTTCGACTGGATGTATACGTTTTTGCTCATAGACGTCCGTGAATTACGCTTCGAGGGGCTTTGTCCCGCCTTCGGCAGTGACCTGCTCGATGCGGCGCTTTATCGACTCCAGCTCACGCGAGCAGAAGTCTGCGAGCTTGCGGCCTTCCTCGAACTTGCCGACCATCGAGTCGAGCGGCAGCCTGCCGCTCTCCATCTCGGCGACGAGCTGCTCGAGCTTCGCAAGGGCATCCTCGAATTTCATTTCCTTTTTGTCCGCCATGCCCATATTATAGCCGAAATCGTCATCGAGGGCAACAGCGGCGTTTCCGCGGGTGCACCGAGATATTTATGCAAACACCCCACATTTTCCGATTGCATTTCGCGC
>CAMORM010000021.1 GCA_946623785.1 uncultured Verrucomicrobiota bacterium | reverse complement strand
TCTGCCACGGCTCCTCGCTCTTCGCGTCGTTCTTCACGCCGAAAGAGGCGCCGGGCATACGCAAGGAGAACCTCACCAAGGTGCAGAAGGACGCCATCAAATGGGCGTACAACAAGCTTCAGACGAAGTATCCGCAGCTCGCTGAGCAACTCATTGCGGGGAACGTCCTCGATGGCTCCGGAATCAACAAGATGATCGACAACATGGCGTGGATCCTCGAACACATGCCCGAAGACGAGGAAGAGCGGGCGTGGATCACGGACGTTCTTGACTACATGTTCGCGCCGCTGGAGAAGGACTTCGGCAACATGAAGGGCGGCGACATAGGCAATCGCATCGGCAACGAGATCATGATCAACGCGAAAGACCTGGCATGACCTGCGCCCAGGGCGCGGACGTGTCAGGCTTTCCGTTTGGTGGCGGTTTGGGTCCTTCGCCAGTTGTCGGGCGTCGTTCCGAACGCTGCCGAGAACGCGCGCGAAAAGTACTGCGGCGTAAGGAACCCTGATTCGGCGGCGATCTTCGCCGCCGAATGGTCCGTCTCCTTGAGAAGCCTGCACGCGAGGGCGAGGCGCTGCTTCATGATCTCTGCGTGGACACTCGTCCCGAGCTCCGCGCGGAACGCGTTGTTCACCGCCGTGTGCGAGTACCCGAGCTTTGCGATCACGTCGTTTGCGTTGATGCCGATCGAAAGGTTGCGCGTTATGAACACCATTGCGTCCGAAAGCCACGGCGTGCGGAAAGGGTATGTCGCTGTTGAGGCGCGCTCGACTACGCGCCTCGGGGCGTGAAGCTCGATGCGCGGGGCGGCGCCTGGCGGCATGCCCATACGCTCCGCGAGCATTTCGCCGGCGCGGCGCCCGAGCGAGAATGGGTCCGTGTTGATGCTTGAGAGCGGCGGACGCGTGAACATGCCGAGCACGATGTCGTCGTCCACTCCAAGTACCGCAACCTCGGAGGGGACCGACACGCCGGAGGCCTCGCACACCTTCATGAACTGGAACGCGCGTATGTCGTTGCAGCAGAAGACGGCTATTGGCTTCGGGAGCGACTTGATCCAGCGCCTCAGCGCGGAGGCGTCGGGAATGTAGTCCGTCCGCTCGTCGCGGAAGAACGTGTCGTCCAGCCGCGACGACTCCTCGCCCTCGTAAGTATAGCACGTCCGCCCGGATGCTCGGACTTCAGCTACGAAAGCCTCACCGCGGGCAGACGAGAACCGGGGTCCCCTGAAACCGCAGAACGCGCATTTCTCGAAGTGGTGCGCGGCGAAGCATTCCGCCGCCATCCTCGCGATTGCCGCGTCGTCAAGACGGATCGTGTCGAAAGGCGAGCGGTCGATGCGCCCATACGTGTCTATCACGGGCCGCCCGGAATCGCCCAGCGCCCGGGCGGTTGCATCGTCCATCACGCGCACGATGAGCCCGTCGAACTGCGCCAGTGCGCGCGGATCGGCAAGTTCGTCGGGGCCTATCAGGTCGAAGCGCCAGTCCGGCTTCCCGAGCGCGTATTCGGCAACGCCCGCAAGCAGCGCGCGACCATGCGCGCGGGACCTCTCTATCTGGATTCCAATGTGAACAGACATGTTGCGGTAATGATAACATAAAGTTTCCGATTTGACAATAGGCGGCAGCACTGCCATATAGTAAAATACAACCACCATGAAAGAAGCGTTTGCATACATAATCGGACTCGGTCCGTCGGTGATGATGCCTGTGATCTTCACGATGCTCGGCGTTCTCATCGGAATCAAGTTTTCCAAGGCAGTGAAGTCCGGACTTCTCGTCGGAATCGGGTTCGTGGGGCTCGCCGTGGTGACTGCGCTTCTCACCTCGAACCTCGGGCCGGCGCTGAAGGGCATGACGGACCTCTACCACCTCAACCTCCCGTTCTTCGACCTCGGCTGGCCGGCTGCTGCTGCCGTGGCGTACTCGTGCGCGGTCGGCGCGTTCATCATCCCGGTGTGCCTGGGTGTAAACGTGGTCATGCTGCTTGCGGGCGCGACGCGCACGGTGAACATCGACCTCTGGAACTACTGGCACTTCGCGTTTCTCGGCGCGATGGTGTTCTTCGCGACCGGCTCGCTCGCGTGGGCGTTCTACGCGGCGATCGTCCTCTACGTCATAACCCTCTGCATGGCCGACTTCACCGCGAAGGGATTCCAGTCATACTACAAGGACATGGACGGCATCTCGATCCCGCAGCCGTTCTGCCAGAGCTTCACGCCTTTTGCCGTCGCAATCGGCTGGCTCCTCGACCGCATCCCCGGCTTTTCGAAGCTCGACATCGACGCAGAGGGCATGAAGAAGAGGTTCGGACTTCTCGGCGAGCCGCTGTTTCTTGGGCTTGTGATCGGCTGCGGAATCGGCACCCTGCGGTGCGATTCGTGGAAGGGCGTGGTCGATTCGATCCCGTCCATCTTGAAGCTCGGCGTCACTGTCGGCGCGGTGATGGAGCTCATCCCGCGAATCACCGCGCTTTTCATCGAAGGCCTCAAGCCCATCTGCGACAGAATCCGCACTATCCTCGAGAATCGCCGCGGGACACAGGACGAGACTCAAACACCCAAAAACTCAAAAACTCAAAAACTCAACATTGGGATGAGCCCCGCGCTTGTGATCGGGCACCCGACGACTCTTGTCGTGTCTATCCTGCTGATCCCCGTGATTATTTTCCTCTCCGTGCTCCTGCCCGGCAACAAGTTCCTGCCGCTAGCCTCGCTTGCGGGGATGTTCTATCTCTTCCCGTGCGTCCTGCCGATCACCAAGGGCAACGTTCCGAAAACGTTTGTGATCGGGCTTGTCGCGCTTGTTGCGGGATTGTTCTTCGTGACCAACCTCACGCCTGCGTTCACGAAGGCGATAGCGGCGGCGAACTGCGACGGCATCGCGGTGCCCGAGGGCTTCGAAGGCGGCGCCTCACTTGACTTCGCGGGCGCAGTCTGGTGCTGGGCGATCTTCCACCTCACGGTTACGCTCAAGTGGGCCGGGGCGGTTGGCGCGGGTCTGCTTGCGCTCGGCATGTGCGCGGTCAACTGGCTGAGGATAAGGAGGACGAGATGATAGCGCTGGCTCTTGCGGCGGCGATATGCAGCGCCGAGGTCTGCCCAGAGCGGCAGAACGACTTCTGCTGGGAGAACGACAAGTTCGGGATGCGCGCCTACGGCCCCGGCGAGTTCCACAAGTGGTCGGGATTTGATGTCTTCAACAAGGCTGATCGCGCCGAGGCGACGTGCAGCTACGTGCTGCACAACCACGACAAGTGCGGCAACTGGCACGAGACGCCCTACAAGGGCATTCTCGACAACTACACGATGGGGGCGTCGCGCGGCGTCGGCGGAATCGCCATGTTTGCCGACGGCGAGTGGAAGACGTTCCCGAACTGGGAGAGCTGCCGGGTCATCACGAACTGCAACGAGCGCTGCGAATTCGAACTCGTGTATCCAGCGTTTTCGGCGGCCGGGAAGATGACGTGCCATATCACGCTCAGGCGTGGCGAGCGGTTTTTCCGCAACGACGTGAGCTTCGAGAAAGGCATACGCGATTTCTGGGTTGGCCCGGGTCTCGATCTCGAACCGAAACGCGGCCACAAGGGCGACACGCTGGAAACATGCACCCGGGAACTGGCGATTGTGGCGCTCTATGAAGAGGAGAAGAGCGAGGAGGAAGGCTCCACTGCCACGGCGATAATGATGGAGGACGAGCCAGAAGCGCGCATCATGACTGACAACCAGAACTGCCGCGTCATTGCCGTGAACAAGCAGAAGTTCACCTACTATGCCGGGGCGGCGTGGTCGAAAGCGGGCAAGATAACCGACCTGGCCAAGTGGCATGAAGCGATCATCGACTTCGTGGTCGTGCCGGAGTGAACAAACTTACAACACAAGGAGACAAGAAAATGACAGCAATACTACTGGCGGCGGCGGTGAACTTCACGGTCCAGACCGCTGTGCATCCAGACGACTTCAAGACGTACGACACGGCGAAGATCAGGAGCCGGTTCGTGATGGAGAAGGTGATGGCTCCTGATGAAATAAACCTCACATACACGATGTACGACCGCTTCGTGTACGGCGGCGCGATGCCTGTTGAGAAGGAGCTAACTCTTGAGCCGTTCGAGGAGCTCAAGGCAGAGCACTTCCTCGACCGCCGCGAGCTCGGCGTGATCAACGTCGGCGGACCAGGTGTGGTGACAGTTCGCGGCGCTGTGGGGGCACAGCGCCCTACCGATGGCGCGGACGGTAGGGCGGGCAGCCCCCTGCCCGCCGAAGAATACGAGCTCGACTTCAAGGAGGCTCTTTATGTAGGCTGCGGAAAGAAGGTCGTATCCTTCCGTTCCCTCGACAAGGCGAACCCCGCGAAGTTCTACTTGAACTCCGCGCCGGCGTACAAGGAGTTCGTCACGCAGCGCATCACGAGCGACCAGAACTGCAAGAAGCCGGGCTACACGATCGGCAACTACATCAAGGCCGGCAAGATGGAGGAGTCCAACGACCGCGTCATCAACCAGCTCATCGTCAACCCCGTGCTGACAAAGGTTCCCGGCGGCGGCGTGAACCAGCTCCAGATGGGGCTTACCGAGCTCAAGCCCGGGAGCGTCTGGAACACGATGCCGCAGCACACGCACAACCGCCGCATGGAGGCGTACTTCTACTTCAACGTCCCCGAAGGGCAGGCGATCTGCCACCAGATGGGCCGTCCGCAGGAGCAGCGCCTCGTGTGGCTCCACAACGAGCAGGCGATCACCGCGCCGGAGTGGTCTGTCCATTCCGCCGCCGGAACCTCGAACTACATGTTCATCTGGGGCATGGGAGGCGAGAACCTCAACTACGGGGATATGGATAAGGTGCCGGTGATGGAGATGAAGTAGGGAGTGTTTGAGTGTTTGAGTTTTTGGGTTTTTGAGTTGGAGTAAAAACATGATAACTTACGATCTTTCAGGAAAAACAGCTCTCGTCACGGGATCGAACCGCGGCATCGGCAAGGCGATGGCGGATGCGCTCGAAGATGCGGGGGCTAAGGTGGTGCGCACGTGCTCGAAGGACTGCGACCTCTCCGACCGCAAGGCGGTGTACGCGTTCATCGAGCGCGTCAAGAAGGAGCATCAGATAGACATCCTCGTGAACAACGCGGGGATGATCCTCCGCAAGCCCGCGGCGGAACATCCGGACGAATGGTGGGACAAGGTGATGTCCGTGAACATCGACTCGCAGTTCATCCTCGCGCGCGAGTTCGGGAAGGACATGGTTGCGCGCGGATTCGGCAAGATCGTCTTCACCGCGTCGCTCCTCACCTTCCAGGGCGGGATAACCGTGCCGGGCTATGCGGCGTCGAAGGGCGCCGTTGGTCAGCTCGCGAAGGCGCTCGCGAACGAGTGGGCGCCGAAGGGCGTCAACGTTAACGCGATCGCTCCTGGGTATATAGCGACGGACAACACGGCGGCGTTGCGCGCGGATCCCGTGCGCTCGCGCCAGATCCTGGAGCGCATCCCGGCGGGACGCTGGGGCGAGGCCTCCGACATAGCGGGCGCGTGCGTGTTCCTCTGCTCGCCTGCCTCGGACTACATCAACGGAATAGTGCTGCCCGTCGACGGCGGCTGGCTCGCACGCTGAGGACCGGCAATGGCAGCATATGCACATCTTGCCGCCGCGGCGCTCCTGCTCGCCGCCTTCGCGCCCGTGAACGCCGAAGACAGGCTTCTTGGGGAAAAGCCCGCGGAATGCACCGACGAGCTCTACCTCGAGTTCACCAAGAACGGGAACCGCACGCACTACCAGCGTCCATACGGACAGCTCACCGAGACGCTCGAGAAGCTCGTGGCGCGCGAGCGGGAGACCCGTGACGGGAAATATGCCGCGAAGATAGCCGAGTTCGTCGAGGCCATTTCCGCGCTGAAGTCGTGGACCCTCCCCGCGCACGACGGTTCGCTCACGAGCTTCCACGGAACCCCCCACATCGACCTCGGCGCGGCGCGCCTCGGCCTCGCCTTTGCAAACGCGCTTGCGGTCGCCGGCGAGAGGCTTCCGCCTGCGACAAGGCAGAGGGCGAAGGACGAGCTCGAGCGCCGCATATTCGCGCCGTACCTCGCCACGGCGCGCGGGCAGTCGAAGCCGGCCGGCCACTGGTGGTTCCGCACGAGGAACAACTGGAACGCCGTATGCCACTCGTGCGTGGTTCGCGCGGCGCTCGCCTACTATCCCGAGGGCTCCGCGGAGCGCGCCGAGATAGTCAAGGCGGCGGTCGATGCAGTGCCGTCGTTCATGGATGGGTTCACGGACGACGGATACTGCTCCGAGGGCGCGGGATACTGGAACTACGGATACGGGCACTTCCTCGAGATGGGCCTTGCGCTCCGCGCGGCGCCCGAGAAGATCGACCTGTTCGGGATGTTCCCCAAGACGAAGGCCGTGGCGAAGTACGGCTTCGACTACAAGCTCACCGCGAAGACGTCGCCGCGCTTCGCCGACGGCGGGGGGAGCCCTAGCGAGCGCTACCTTGCGATGTGCTCCTCGATCTGGCCGGACCTTGCGCTGGAGCTCGGCATGCGCTCGCGCTTCCCGGACGCGCAGGTGTGGGTATGCCGACCCGCCGCGGGGGCGAAGGGCGTAACGCTCGGCTTCAAGGGCGGACACAACGACGAGTTCCACAACCACAACGACGTGGGCTCGTACAACATCGCGCTTGGCGACGCGATAGTGACGGGCGACCCGGGAGGCGAGGTGTACACCAGGCGCACGTTCTCGCCGCGCAGGTACGAATCGAAGGTCTTGAACTCCTACGCGCATCCCGTGCCGCGCGTTGACGGCGTGCTGCAGGGGACAGGGCGCAAGTTCGCGGGCAAGGTGCTGAAGGAGGAGTTCACGGACGGAAGGGACGTAGTGGAGATCGACATCTCGGGCGCATACAAGTGCGACAAGCTTGTGTCGCTCGTGAGGACGTTCGTCTACGATCGCGCAAAAGCGTCCGTCACGGTGACCGACCGCGCCAAGTTCTCCGCGCCGGCTTCGTTCGAGGTCCCGGCCGTGTCGCTCGGCGGCTTTGCCGACGGGAAGGTGATCTCCGACAGCGGCTCGGAAAGCCTCTCGTTCGCGGTGTCCGCGAAGGGCGGCGACTGGACTTGGCGCGAGGAGACGGTGGAGAATCCGGAGCGGAAGTCCCCGCACATCAAGTCGGTCTATTTTGCGTCTGTCGAGGAGGCGGAGGTTACCTTCACGTTCGCGGCATACGCCGGCCGGGAGTAGGGAGTGGGGGGTACATTATGAGATTGACGGATGAAGATGGAGAACGCGGTGTTGGACCTGTAGCGCACCGAAAATTGCAAATCGCTCTTGCTCTTTTCCGCTGATTATGAGACAATGGCATTGCTCTCCGGAATTGAACTCCGTGGCGACGGAGGTACGAACGGGAGCCTTTGACAAGCCGTGGGTTGAAACCGAAGGAGTCCAGCTGGGAAAGGATCGAAAAGCCTGAAGGGCGGGCGGACGATCCCGGAGCGGGTGCCGATCTCGGGAACCACGGCGGCCGATTTGGAACGTGATGGAGGAGGCTTCCTCCGCGGGCTTGAGCGCCAAGCGCGGCCCAAGCGTCGTCGGCACCTGGCGAGGCATCGCCTATTCCGAATATGCGCTAGTTGGCGTATTGTATCCAGCGGCCGGTGTTCGGCCGCGCAATGCGCCGACAAACACGCCGAAAGGAATAGTGCAATGAAGAAATCAGCCGACCCCATGGCGATAGACATCGCCGCCGTACAGTCCCGCATGCTCACGATCCGCAACCAGCAGGTGCTGCTCGACCGCGATGTCGCAGCGCTGTACGGGGTGCAGACCAAGGAAATCAATCAGGCAATCCGAAACAACCCAGGGAAGTTCCCCGAGGGGTTCGTGTTCCAATTGAATGAGCAGGAGTTCGCAAATTGGAAGTCAAAAATTTTGACCTCCAATTTATCGGCAAGGGAGATTGCAGTCGTAAAGATGGGAATGCGCCGTGCCCCTTATGCACTGACAGAACGCGGTCTTTACATGTTGGCGACAATCCTGAAAGGCGATGTGGCTACGCGGGCAACGCTCGCCATTGTTAACACCTACGCCCGCGTGCGCTCGATGGTCCGCGACATGGAGGCGATACAGACCGAGAAGGCGGGTTCGCCGGAACAGGCGAATCTACTCGCGCGGGCAGGGCACAAGCTTGCGAGCCTTATCGGCGACAACCTCTCCACGCAGTCGCGGAAGACTACAATCGAGCTGAATCTCGCGCTGCTCAAGATCACGCACGAAGTAAAACAGGGAAAGGAGTGATGGCCATGAAAGCAAAGAAAGAAGCGAAGTCCATCTCTGAATCCGGCGAAATCGTCAAGTTCGATGAAGCCGGGATGCCGCAGCTCGACGTGTGGCTAGAGGACGAGACGGTTTGGCTTACACAAGCACAGATGGCCGAGTTGTTTGGATGTGCCATTGCAAACGTCAATATGCACTTGAACCACATCTATGCTGATGAAGAGCTGGCGGCGTCGGCAACTATTAAGGATTTCTTAATGGTTCGATTTGAAGGGAAGCGCAGAGTTACGCGAAGCGTGAAGCATTATAACCTTGATGCGATAATCTCAGTCGGCTTTAGGGTGAATACAAAGCGTGGCATCAAGTTTCGTCAGTGGGCGACAAGAGTCCTGAAGGAATTCCTCCTGCGGGGGCTTGTGCGCGACAAGCGGATCGGGAAGCTGGAGAAGCGCATGACCGCCGCCGAGCGCTCGATCGACACCATCATCTACACGCTGATGCCTGCCCTGCCCGAAAACCGCGAGCCGATAGGGTTTCACGCATAGTCGCCCCTAGCCCCGCTCCCGCCAGGCGGATGGGGAGAGGCCTGTTTCCGCACGGATGAAGCTCCTGGTACCATTGGCGTTGCGGTAATGATAATATAAAGTTTACGTTTTGACAATTGGCGGCGGGGCGGGCATATAGTAAAATACAACTATCACAGGAGGAACAGAAATGATATCAGCAGTTTTGGCGGCGGCGGCATTGGCGTGTCCGCAGGAGGCGAAGCTCAAGGCGATGCTGCCTGAAGTGTTTGCGAAGAGCGCGGCGCACTACCGCGCGATCGACGCGGCGGCGACTCCGCTCATGAACGCCGGGGACGTCAAGGAGGCCGTTCCCCACGGCGACAAGCCCCACGGCGAGCGCCGCGTCCCGCACGGCTGGGACGCGAAGACGGGCAAGCTCGACATGCGCTCCATCTACTGGTGGACATCGGGGCACTTCCCGGGCGCGCTCTGGTACCTCTACGAGGCGACAGGGGACGGCTTCTTCAGGGACCGCGCGACGGTCTGGACGGAGTCCATCGCGCCCAACTCGAAGGTCTCCGACAACCACGACGTCGGCTTCATCATGAACTGCTCGTTTGGCAACGCAAGGCGGCTCCTCAAGACCGACAAGTACGATGCGATCCTGAAGGAGACGGCCGATTCGCTCTCCAAGCGCTTCAATCCGGGCCTCGGGCTCCTGCGCAGCTGGGGCGACATAAGGGAGAAGAAGAACTTCCTTGTGATTCCCGACAACATGATGAACCTCGAGCTCCTCGAGGAGGCGGCGAAGCTTCCCGGCGGAGAGAGGCGCTTCGCGGACATAGCGCGCTCGCACGCGACGAAGACGATGGCGCACCACTTCCGCGCGGACGGCGGCACGTACCACGTGCTCAACTACGACCAGCGCCCTGGATTCCACGGTGCGGTGCAGGAGATCCGCCGCGGGCAGGGCCTCTCGTGCGAGACGGCGTGGAGCCGCGGGCAGAGCTGGGCGATCTACGGCTATGCCATGATGTACCGCGAGTCGAAGGACCCGGCATACCTCGCCTTCGCGCAGAAGGTGTCGGACTTCGCGATCAACAACCCCAACATGCCGGAGGACGGCGTTCCGTACTGGGACTTCGGCGCGCCTGGCGAGGAGCGCGACAGCTCCGCCGCGTCGATCATGTCCTCGGGGCTGCTGGAGCTCTCGACGTTCCTGCCGGGGGAGAAGGGGGCGAAGTACCGCGCGTTCGCGGTAAGGCAGCTCCTCTCCCTCTGCTCGGACGCGTACTTCGCGAAGCCCGGCGAGAACGGCGACTGGCTTCTCAAGCACGGCGTGGGCCACAAGCCGGCGGGCTCGGAGATCGACACGCCGCTCGACTACGGCGACTACTATTTCCTCGAGGCGCTGCTGCGTTTCAGGCGCCTCGCAGGTGAATAGCCGCTGACGCGGATGGCGCTTCGCGCCCACAGCGCAGAATCCGTCTTATTCGCCGTGCGGAACCGCCGAGGTTTTGATATAATAGCCGGCAAATGGACGGAAATCTTCCAGTTTCGCTGTTGTTCCTTTTCGGCGGGCTCTTTCTGCTCGGATGGAGCGCCAACAGGTTTGTAGACGGTGCGAGCGCGCTGGCGAAGGCGTTCGGCGTGTCGCCTTTTGTAGTCGGAATGGTCATAATCGGCTTCGGGACGAGCGCGCCGGAGCTAATGGTGTCCGTGCTCTCGGGCGTTTCGGACCATTCCAACCTCTCGCTCGGCAACGCCTACGGGAGCTGCATCTTCAACATAGCGGCGATTCTCGGCGTGGCGGCTCTCATACATCCGCTCAGGGTGCGCAAGTCGATCGCATGGATATCGTCCCCGCTCCTCTTCGCGATCAGCGTTGTCTCGTTCTTCATGGTGCGCGACATGGCGTTCTCCCGTGCGAACGGGTTCGTGCTGCTGGCGCTTTTCGCGGTCGTCATGCCGCTTTACTGCTGGTTCGACAGAAAGAGCGGCGCCTCGGAGGAGGCCGAGCCAATGGCGGACGCGGCCGCGCCGGTCTCCATGGCGCGCGCGTGGACGCTCCTTGTCGTGGGGCTTGTGCTTCTGGTGGGGTCGTCGCACCTGCTGGTGAAGGGCGCGGTTGTCGTTGCGCAGTTCGTGGCGGACGCCGTAGGGTTCGACCCGAAGCGCGCGGAGCTGATCATAGGCCTCGCGGTGGTGTCGGTCGGGACTTCCCTGCCCGAGCTTGCGTCCGCCATAGCGTCGGCGCGCAAGGGCGAGAACGAGTTCGTGCTCGGGAACATAGTCGGGTCTAACCTCTTCAACATGCTCGCAGTGGTCGGCATAGCCGGCTCGATCTCGCCGTTCAGCGACTACAGCAGGTGCATTGTCTCGCGCGACGTCCCGGTTATGGCGGCGCTTTCGATCTCGATACTTCTTTTCGGCGCCAACTGGCGCAGCCCGCGCGAGCGGGGCCGCGCTGGGCGCGTGTGCGGCGCGCTGTGGCTTTTTGCCTTCGTCGCATACATGTCGGCAATGGTCTACCAGGAGATGCACTGAAATGGCGAACGTTATTGCAATAGACGGGCCCAGCGGAGCCGGCAAGAGCTCCGTCTCGAAGATAGTCGGGTCGAAGCTCGGGTACCTGCATGTCGACAGCGGCGCGCTGTACCGCATAATGACGTGGCAGTGCCTGGAGAACGGGGTGGACACGTCCAGTCCCGAGGCCGTTGCGGAGTTTGCCTCGAAGGTCGAGATAGAGTGCCGTCCGGAGCGCGGCGCGATCGCCTACTACGTGAAGGGCGAGGCTCCCGGAAACCGCATACGCACGCCCGAGATAAACGCGCACGCATCGCCGGTGGCGACGGTGCGCGAGGTGCGTTCGCGCATCACGGCGATCCTCCGCGGGCTCGCGGCGCACGGCAACCTCGTCGTGGAGGGGCGTGACATCACCACGGCGGTTTTCCCCGACACCCCCGCGCGCTTCTACCTCACCGCGTCCCCCGAGGCGCGCGCGCTGCGCCGCCAGAAGGAGGAGGTCGAGAAGGGCATCGCGAACCAGAGCGCGGAGGCCGTTAAGGCGTCGCTCCTGGCTCGCGACAGGATAGACTCCACGCGCAAGTGCGCGCCGCTCAGGAAGGCGGACGGCGCGGTGGAGATCGACTCGACGTTCCTGACGCTCGACCAGGTGGTCGAGGCCGTAATGTCCGCGCTTCCGCCGGAATGGCTTCCGGCGGGCGCCTGAGGGCCGGGCGGGAAAGGGCGACATGCAGCTGCTTCCGGGAAAGACTCCGATCGAGAAACTGGCGACCTTCGTGGCCACCGGGTTTGGGCTTGGCGTGCTCGCGCCGTTCGCGAGCGGGACGTGGGGGTCGATCCCGGGCGTGGCGCTTGCGTACGCCACCACGCTCCTGCCGTGGTGGTGGCAGGTGGCGGCGTGCCTCGCGCTGTCCGCCGCTGCGGTGCCGCTCTGCGGCATTGCGGAGAGGGTGTTTGACAGGAAGGACGACGGGCGGATCGTGGCCGACGAGTGGATGCTCTACCCGATAGGCGTGATCGGAATCCAGCTCGTCGGCATGCCGTGGTGGCACATGCTCGTGTACTTCGCGGTGATCAGGTTCTTCGACATAGTGAAGCTCCCGCCCGCGAACAGGCTGCAGGCCATCGACGGCGGACTCGGTGTTGTGGCGGACGATTTCGCGGCGAACCTCTATTCGCTCGCCGCGAACTGGGCCCTGTACCATTTCTGGCTTGGGAAATGCTGCGCGTGACGCGTGGAGAAAGGAGACGGCATGGACGGTGATGGGAAAAGCGGCTGGCTTGTGCTGAGCGACAGGCAGAACCGCGTTGTCGCGGCGGCGCTTTCCGTCTTGTCGTTTTCCGTGATCGCGGCGTTCGTCGCGTTCCTGGTGTGGCTTGGCGTGCAGGTGCTCGAGTTCACCGCGCCGGCGGTGACGCCGCTCATCGCGGCGTTCTTCCTCGCAATGCTCTTCAAGCCGTTCTACGGCTGGATAAAGTCGTACCTGAAGAACCCAACGGCATCGCTCGTGGTGATGTTCGCCATAATCCTGGTGCCGCTGGGGTTCCTCGCCTGGTTCGGCGGGTCGATCATAATGACGCAGGTGGTCAACCTGGTCAAGGCCGCGCCGACCGTGGTCCAGCGCACGAGCGAGTGGGTCAGCACGGCCCATCCGGAGCTCGTCGCCCTGCTCACGCGTATCGGCGTTCCCGCGGAACAGATGACGTTCTTCACCGACCCCGCGAAGTTCGCAGGCGACACGATCTCGTCGCTCGGCGCCTCGTACGGGGTGGACGCGGTGAAGTACGGCATGGGCGCGATCAAGTACGCGTTCTCGCTCCTGTCGTGGCTGCTCGTCCTGGTGTTCCTCTGCTACTTCATCATGGTGCCTGAGATGAAGCCGAGGGAGCTGGTGGAGAAGTTCCCGCTGCTCAAGCCGTCCACGCGCGACTTCGTGACCGAGCGTCTCCAGGAGTTCGTGGACATAGTGGTTGGGTTCTTCCGCAGGCAGGTCGTGATCTGCATCGTCGAGGGCGTGATGTACGGCGTGGGGTTCACGCTCGTGGGCCTTCCGTACGGCTTTCTGATCGGCTTCGCGCTCGGCGTGCTCAACCTGATCCCGTTCTTCGGCACGATAACGTGCCTGCCGCTCGCCCTGCCGCTCGCGTACTTCGGCGACGGCGGAAGCGCCATGCGCCTGGTGGGCGTGCTGGCCGTGTGGCTGGCGGGCCAGCTTGCCGACGGCTACCTCATCACGCCGAAGATACAGGGCGACCGCACGGGGCTCAACTACGCCGAGGTGATCTTCGCCTTCCTCTTCTGGGGCACCGTGTTCCATTCGTTCCTCGGCCTTCTTTTCGCGATTCCGCTCAGCGCCTTCTGCAAGGTCCTCTGGCGCGCCCTGACGGTGCGCTACTTCGGCGGCAAGAAGGGCGTGATCTGAAATGGCGGCGCAGGCCATGGCGGCTGCGGCACTCGCCGCGGCGCTCCTTTCGGCGGGCGCGGCGCTTGCCGGCGAAACCACCGACCCGCGCGAGCGCACGTTCGTTTCGCCCGCGCGCGTGGTCGCCGCTGGCGGCGAACCGCTTGCCGCTTCCGCCGCGCAGCTCTGCGGCAGGCGCCTCTGGCAGGTGCCAGAGGGCCGGTTCCTCGACGGCAGCGGCCCCGTGCTCAACAAGGGCGACTGGCTCATCCTCGACTTCGGGCGAGAGCTCCACGGCTCGCTGCAGATCGGAAGCGGCGCCAAGACGGGCCGCGGGAACAGCGTCCGCGTCCGCTTCGGGGAGTCCGTCTCCGAGACCATGGCGGAGCTCGTTGGAACGGCGGACGGCGCAACGGCGACGAACGACCACGCTATCCGCGACGACAAGGTTCTCCTGCCGTGGCTGGGGCGGCGCGAGATCGGAGAGACGGGCTTCCGCTTCGCAAGGATAGACAACGTCGGGGAGACGCCTGTGCAGCTCGAATACGTCCGCGCGGTCTCCGCGGTGCGTCCGATGAAGCGGCTTGGCGCTTTCCGCTGCTCGGACGACCGGCTTAACGCCGTGTGGGAAACAGCGGTGAGGACGGTCCAGCTCTGCTGCCAGGACTACGTATGGGACGGCATCAAGCGCGACCGGCTCGTGTGGATGGGCGACACGCATCCCGAGACGAGGGCGATACTCGCCGTGTTCGGGTGGCAAAGCGTGGTTCCCGAGACGCTCGACTACGCCGCCGCCACCACGCCGCCCGATTCCGCGTGGATGAACGGCATGCCCACGTACACGCTCTGGTGGGTGCGCAACCTCGCCGAATGGCACCGCTTCACCGGCGACAGGATGTACCTCGGGAAGCACGAGGACTATCTGTGCAAGACCGTCCTGCACGTCCTCGAGAACATCGGCGACGACGGCATGTGGAAGGCCGGCACTTTCCTGGACTGGCCCACTGAGGCGGACAAGGCCGCAGCTGCCGCTGGCACGCAGGGGCTTCTCAAGCTCGCGCTAGACGACGCCGCGTTTCTCCTGAGCGAGCTTTCGGCCCCTTTGGGCGGCTCCGGGGTGCATGCCTCAGGGGCGTCCTCGGCCCACAGGGACGCGATCCAGGTCTTGTCAAAGTTGGAAGGGCCGCGCGCCCGCGTTGCCGCGACAAGGCCCGACCCGCATGGCGTGAAGACGGCTGCGGCGATGCTCGCGCTTTCGGGGCTGCGCGACCCGAAGGAGATGTACTCGTCGTCGCTTGGGCTGAACGGGCACGCCGGGGTATCGACGTTCTACGGCTACTACATCCTCGAGGCGATGTCCGCCGCGGGCGAGACGCGCCGCGCGCTAGACACCGTGCGCGACTACTGGGGCGGGATGCTCGACATGGGCGCGACCACGTTCTGGGAGGACTTCGACCTCGCATGGACGAACAACGCCTTCCGCGTGGACCAGATGCCCGTGGCCGGGAAGAAGGACATACACGGCGACTTCGGGGCGTACTGCTACAAGGGGTTCCGCCATTCGCTCTGCCACGGCTGGAGCGCCGGCCCCGCGGCGTGGTGCATAAGCCATGTGCTGGGGATACGTCCGCTCGACGTCGGGTGCAGGACCGTGGAGGTGAAGCCGGACCTCGGCGACCTTGAATGGGCGGAAGGCTCGCTGGCGGTCTCCTGGTACGGCAAGGTGGAGGTCCGCGCAGAGCGCGCAGCGGACGGCAAGACGCGCGTTACGGTCAAGGCGCCGCCCGAAGTCTCCGTGCGCTACTAATGTCGGCGGGCTACTCGTTAGAGTATTGTGGTCGCACCTTTGTTAGTGTATAATACGCGCAACATGAATACCAAAAGCCAGCTAGTCGTCGTGGCGCTCGCCCTTGCGGGTGCCGTGTATGTGAAGGGGATTTTCGCGCAGGAGGCTGCGAAGCCAGCCGCTGCGGAGGAGGCTGCCGCGGCCGTTGCCGCGCCTGCGGCCGAAGCTCCGGCCGCACAGGCCGAGGCGCCGAAGGAGATCTCCGGCGCCGACCAGTGGAAGCTCTACTGGGAGCAGGGCGGCAACACGATGTACTTCATCGCGCTGCTCTCGATCCTCGGCATCGGCTGCGCGCTCGAGCGCTTCTTCAACCTTCGCAAGTCGAAGGTGGTGCCCGAGGGGTTCACGTCCGAGGTCATAGAGCTGTGGAAGGCCGGCAAGATCGAAGAGGTCGCGGAGCTGTGCCGCAGGTCGAACTCGATGCTCTCGCGCGTCGTGGAGACGATGATCCAGCACAAGGGCTCGAACGACTACCAGGAGGTCAAGATGTTCGCCGAGGACAAGGTGGGCCGCGAGCTCAGGCTCGAGAACCGCAAGGCGGCGATGCTCTCCACGGCGGCCACGCTTTCGCCGCTCCTCGGGCTCTTCGGAACGGTAGTCGGCCTTCTCGGCGCGTTCGGCACGGTCGCCGCCATGGGCGAGATGGGCGACGCGTCCGTGCTTGCGGACGACATCGGCAAGGCGCTGGTGACGACCGTGGCCGGCCTTGCGGTCTCGATGCCGTGCCTCTTCGTGTTCGGGCTCATAAAGAACAGGCTCAACCTCTACGCGGTGCTCCTCGAGGAGGAGGTCGCCGATCTCGTCAACCAGCTCTTCGTCAGGAAGTGAGCGCGGTATGGCCGTAAAGTACGAAGAGGAGGAGAAGCCCGAGGTCCAGCTGACCTCGATGATGGACTGCATCTTCCTGATGCTGATCTTCTTCCTGGTCTCGAGCCAGCTCAAGAAGATCGAGAAGGAGATACCGCTCGAGCTCCCGGAGTCGAACGTGGCGAAGGACGTAAAGGCGACGCCGAACCTAGTGACGGTGTCGGTCGACTCGAAGGGCGACCTCTACGTGAACTCCAAGCCGGTTGGCGCGGCGGGGCTTCGCAGCGCCCTCCAGGCGGCTGTGGCGGAGAATCCCGACAGGCGCATCAGGATAGACGGCGACATGTTCGCCCCGTTCCGGTCGATCGTGCAGGTGCTGGACACCTGCCAGCAGGAGCGGCTTAACGTGGTGGGAATCCATACCGCCGACGGCCTTAGGAAGTGACGCACATGGACGAGCGGCTGTTTTCAGACGAGATCCGAGAGCGCGAGCGCAGGCGCAGGCGCAAGGGCCTGCTCTGGAGCGTCGCGTCGTTTGCCCTCCATGTCGCCGTCTTCGCCGCGATCGTGATGATGACGCCTGTTAAGAGCCTCGTGTTCGACAGGGAGAAGAAGAAGGCGAACCCCGCCGAGGACCTCTCCGCGGACCGCATAGAGCAGATATCCGACTCCCTCTCGCAGGCGCGCATCAACGAGCTGCTCAGGCAGCTGGAGTCGCTCCAGGCCGTGCTGCACAACATGGACCTCATGAAGGAGGAGCTCCAGAAGGACTACGACGCCTTCGCGGGGCAGTCCGCGCCGAGCGTCAAGGAGGAGCTGGCGAAGATGCTGGACGAGGTCGACGCCTCGCTCAAGAACGCGCAGTCCGAGCAGGGCCCGATGATCGCGAAGGTCGAGAAGATGCTGGCCGAGGAGCGCCTGGACCTGCAGGACGAGGCGCGCGCAAAGTGGCTGCGCGACACGGCAGAGGCCCTCATCGAGAACGACGGCGACAAGATCGGCGACGCCCAGGCACGCGCCGGGAATGCGCTCGACCGCATCCAGGTCCAGGCGCAGTTCGGCGGCTTCCGCAAGACGGCCGACGCCTCAGAGAAGGTCCGCGACGCGCAGATCGAGGCGGCCATGATGCAGAACCAGGCCCAGAAGGAGGCGTCCGACATCGCCTTCCGCATGGGCGAGTACTTCGGCCGGACGCGCGACCTCGCGAACGGCGAGAAGGCCCTTTCCGACCAGCGGGCGCGCCTGGAGAAGTCCCGCGCCGAACACAAGGAAGCAGCGGCCCAGCTCGCCGACGCCGCGAAGCGCCGCGACGATGCCGACCGCGCGCGCGCCGAGGCGCAGGCCGACGAGAAGCGCAGCCGCGAGGAGGCCGGGCGCGCGAACGAGGCGGCGAAGGTGGCTCGCGCCGAGGCGCAGCGGCTTGGCGGCGAACTCAAGGCCGCGCGGCGCGCCCTCGAGCAGGCCAAGAGGGAGCGCGACAGGGCGGCCCGGGCCAAGAAGGGAGGCGCGTGATGAGGCGCACTGCGATTCTGGCGGCGCTTGCCGCGTCCTTCCTTGCCGCGCCACTCGCGCGCGCGGACGGAGAAGGGCAGTCGGTCGAGGACATCGAGAGGAAGATCCGCGAGATCGAGGCGAAGATCGCCGAGCAGAACAGGAAGGCGGACGAGTCCGCGGCGAAGGCGCGCGAATGGGGCGCCAAGGCCAACGAGTCGGCTTCCAGGGCGCGCGAGCAGACGCGCGCGTTCAACGACGCGCGCAACCGCGCCGACCGCGAAAAGCGCCGGCTCGACTCCAGCGGGCGCAGCGCGGAGGACGCGTCGCGCAGGATAGCCGACCTCGAGAAGAAGGTCGTCGAGCGCAAGGCCGCGGTGAAGAGCCTCGACGAGGTGCGGCGCACCACCGTGAACGACGAGCAGGTCGAGAAGCTCAGGCGCGCGTCGAAGGCGCAGGCCGACATTCAGGCCCGCATCGACCTCCTGCGCAAGATACTCGAGTCCGACGAGCCCGAGCAGCAGAAGCTGGCGCAGGAGAACCGCCAGGAGAACGAGCTCGTTACCAAGGACGTCGCCACCATGAAGATGGTCGACGCATACGAGATCGCGAAGGCGATCGAGTCTGCGATCACCGAGTCGTACAAGGACATCAAGGCCACCCAGACCGCGATCGAGCGCAAGATGAGCTTCGAGGCCGCCCAGAAGATAACGGACGTGGCGAAGGCCGTCCGCATGGAGGCGAACCGCGAGGCCATCGAGGACAACCCGCGCACGAAGGAGGCGCTCGACAGGCAGAAGGCCGCGCAGGCCGAGGTCGTGCGCGAGGCGGACAACATCGTCGAGACCGCAGTCGCCATGATGGAGGAGGCGATGGCGCTCGTCCGTCCCGACGACCCTTCGAAGTCCCCGCTGAAGAGCAGCAACCCGAAGGTCGTGGAGTGGCTCCAGCAGAAGGACTTCGAGAAGCGCGCCCAGGAGGAGGAGCGCCAGAAGCGCCTCGCCGAGATGCAGGCCGCCGCGGACTACCAGGTCGCCATCACGGCGGCCGCGGCTGAGAACGAGGACGAGCGCGCGAAGGACCTCACGAAGGTGATGGAGGATGCCAGCGAAGTCAAGAAGAACACCGAGCTGGCGGAGTCCGACGCGGCAAAGCAGGCCGAGAACCTCCAGGCGTCCCTTCCTGCGGGCGCGCTTGCGAAGCTCGACGGCCGCATGCAGGACCTCATCGGCGGAAACGTGTTCCGCTTCACCGAGAGCGCGACCAAGGACGGCATCCCCGCGAAATGGGCGTACGTGCAGGACTGGTACGTGATAGGCCCGTTCCCGAACCCGAACCGCGTCAACCTCCGCCGCAAGTTCCCGCCCGAGTCCGTCGTCGATCTCGACGCGACGTACGTCGGCAAGGACGGCAAGACGATCAAGTGGGAGTTCATGCAGGCGAAGAACGCAACGCCCGCCGAGTCGTGGCGCGGCGACCTCAAGCCCGAGGTGGTGCCTTTCACGGCGGAGGAGTACGGCATCTGGTACGCCTACGCCGAGGTGTTCGCCGACATTTCGTGCGACCGCTGGATCGCGGTCGGGTCTGACGACCGCAGCGACATCTGGGTGAACGACGTCCCGGTGTGGGGCTCGTCGAACAAGCTCAAGAGCTGGCGCGTCGACGAAGGATACCGCCGCATCCGCCTCAACAAGGGCCGCAACCGCATCCTGGTGCGCGTGGAGAACGGCTGGCATTCTCTCGGCTGGTCCGTGTGCATCTCGCTTGAAGACGGCGATCCGGCCAAGTAGCCCCTGGCCGCGGGAATCCTGCGCGCTCCAACCGTGCCAATGCCACATTGGCGCTTGAAATCGGACAGCCTATAGGCTATACTACCCCCAACGCGCGAGACGCGGAAGGCATGGGGCTTTCCGTGCCGGCAGCTTGTGAAAGGAAACAGGACATGGACATTGCGATCTTGGCGGCAGGGGCGCCGTTCGCCGGAATTGAGTTCGGCGGGATATTGGCTGGAGTCGTGTGCGGCGTAATACTGGTTTTGCTCTTCATCCTGGGCTACTGCAAGGCCCCGCCGGACAAGGCGTTCATCATATCCGGCCTCAGGAAGCGCACGCTGATCGGAAGGGCGGGCTTCCGCATCCCGTTCCTGGAGCGTCTCGACATGGTCACGCTCGAGCTCATACAGGTCGACGTCAAGACGAAGCAGAAGGTCCCGAACAAGGACTTCATCAACGTCAACGTCGATGCCGTCGTGAACATCAAGGTGAGCCGCGACCCGGAGATGCTCGCCCTCGCCGCGATGAACTTCCTCAACGCCACGCCGCAGTACATCAGCGACAACGCGAAGGAGGTCCTCGAGGGCAACATGCGCGAGATCGTCGGCGAGATGACCACGAAGGAGATGGTCCTCAACCGCCAGCAGTTCGCCGAGGCCGTGAAGAAGAACGCGGCGCCCGACCTCGAGAGGATGGGACTGGAGATAGTCTCGTTCAACGTGCAGAACTTCACGGACGACGACCATGCGATCGAGAACCTCGGTATCGACAACATCGCCACGATCTCCAAGGACGCCGCGATAGCCCGCGCGAACGCCGAGGCGCAGGTCGAGCAGGCGAGGGCAAGGGCCGCCAAGGAGGCGAACGACGCGCGCGTGGCGGCGGACACCGAGATAGCGATCAAGAACAACGAGCTCGAGATCAAGAAGGCCGACCTCAAGCGCCAGGCCGACACGCAGATCGCAATCGCCGAGGCGGCGAAGGGCATCCAGGCCGAGGAGCAGCGCAAGATCCTCGAGGTCACCATCGGCAACGCGAACATCGTGGCCCTCGAGAAGAAGACCGAGATGCAGGAGCGCGAGGTCGCCATCACGGAGAAGAAGCTCGACGCCGAGATCCGCAAGAAGGCCGAGGCCGAGAAGTTCGCGGCCCAGCAGAAGGCGGACGCGCAGCTCTACACGGTGCAGAAGAACGCCGAGGCCGAGCTTGCGGAGAGGACGCGCAAGGCCGAGGCCGTGCAGGTCGAGGCCGAAAGGGAGGCGGACGCGACGAAGGCCGCGGCCGAGGCGGCGCTCTACCAGCAGACGCGCGACGCCGAGGCGAAGCTCGTCCAGCAGACCAAGGAGGCCGAGGCCATAAAGGCCATCGCCGAGGCGAACAAGGTGAAGGGCGAGAACGAGGCGTACGTCATCAAGGCGAAGGGAGACGCGGAGGCAGAGGCCATCAGGGCGAAGGCCCTTGCCGAGGCGGAGGGCCTCGAGAAGAAGGCCGACGCCATGGCGAAGTACGGCGAGGCGGCGAAGATGGACCTCCAGCTCCAGGTCGCGAAGGAGTTCGTGAAGGTCCTGCCCGGGGTCGCGTCCGGAATCGCCGAGGCGTATTCGAAGGTCGGCAACATCACGATGTACGGAGACCAGAGCGGCAAGATAGCCTCCGAGGTGATCGACCGCACCACGCAGCTCTTCGACGGCCTCAGCAAGTCGCTCGGGTTCGACGTGAAGGCCGCGGTAGGCGGCGCTCTGGCGGCGAAGCTGATCGGCGGCGAATCGCGCAAGGACGGCGGCGAGCCTCGCAAGGACAAGGAGTAGGCTCGCTTCCGGCCCGCCGCATGTCCACGGCAGAGACACGCAGAAAGGCAAAATGGCAGGTGAAGCGCTTACCCCGATGATGCAGCAGTACTTCCGGATCAAGACGGAGGTGCCGCAGGGCGCGTTCGTTATGTTCCGCCTTGGAGACTTCTACGAGCTCTTCGGCGAGGATGCGGTCAAGGCCGCCCCGATCCTCGGCGCAACGCTCACGCACCGCGGAGACATGCCTATGTGCGGCGTGCCTCACCACGCGATTGACGCGTACCTCGCGAAGCTCATCCGCGCCGGCAAGACTGCCGCGATCTGCGACCAGATGGAGGACCCGCGCCTCGCGAAGGGGCTCGTGCGCAGGGAGGTCACGCGCATCGTGACGCCGGGAACGGTAACCGAGGACGGGCTTGTCGATTCGGCGGTCAACACCTACGTGGCGACCGTCTCGGGGCTTTCCGTGGCCATGCTTGACCTCTCCACTGGCGAGTTCTTCGCCGAGGAGTTCGAGTCACAGGAGAAGATGCTGGAGTCGCTTGAGCGGCTCCTTCCCGCGGAGACTGTCCTTCCCCGGCGAGACCCGGACTCCCCCCCAGCGGCAGACTCCCCCGAGGAGGCGGTGCGCGCCGCGTGCGGCGGAAACGTAACGGAGACGGACGCGTGGACTTTCGCATCCGACGCCGCGCGGGAGACGCTGCTCAGGCATTTTGCGGTTACGGCGCTGGACGGCTTTGGGATCGAAGGCCATGCGAGCGTCATTTCCGCGGCAGGCGCGCTGCTCCACTACGTGCATGTCACGCTGCGACATCCCGTTGCGCATGTCCGCACCATCCGCCTGCGCGACTCCTCCGACTTCCTCACGCTCGACTCCGGCACGCTGCGCCACCTGCTGCTTGTCCCTTCGCACGACGTAGCGAAGAACGTCTCGCTGCTCGGTGTCCTGGACGTCGCGAAGACGCCGATGGGCCAGCGCACGATGAGGAACTGGACGGTTCGCCCGCTCGGGCGCGCCTCGGAGATCAACGAGCGGCTCGACCGCGTGGAGACTTTTACGCGCGAGCGCGGCGCGCTTTCGGAGCTGCGCGCGCGGCTCGACTCCGTAAAGGACCTTGAGCGCCTCATCGCCAAGGTCGATTCCGGCCGCGCGAACGCGCGCGACGTGAAGGTGCTCGGGGCCTCGCTTCGTCCGGTGCCCGACATCAAGGCCTCCGTCCCGGCGAACGGCAGGTTCGGAGACCTCGTCTCTCGGCTTGTTCCCGAGACGGACCTGGTGGACCTGATCGACAGGGCGATAGCGGACCAGCCGGCCGCGACTACGAACGACGGCGACATGTTCCGCCCCGGCTACAACGCGGAGCTCGACTCGCTCCGCGAGATAGCCGCAAAGGGGCACCAGTGGCTCGCGGAATACCAGGCGCGCGAGATCGAGCGCACGGGCATCAAGACGCTGAAGGTCCGCCACAACTCGGTGTTCGGGTTCTACATAGAGATTTCGAAGGGGCTTGCCGCGCAGGCGCCGGCCGAGTACGAAAGGCGCCAGACGCTCACGAACGCCGAGCGGTTCATAACGCCGGAGCTCAAGGAGTACGAGCGCGACGTGATGGGCGCGCACGAGAAGGCCGTGGCGCTCGAGTCCGAGCTCTTCCGCGAGCTCGTCGAAGGGATTTCCGCCAAGACGGCGGAGATACAGTCCACCGCGGCGGCGCTCGGCGAGCTTGATGCGACGCTTGCGCTTGCCGACCGCGCGCTTGCGCTCGGCTACGTGCGCCCGGTGGTGGACGATTCCGACGTCCTTGAAATCGAGGACGGCCGCCATCCGATCGTCGAGCAGCTCCCGGACGCCGAGCCGTTTGTCCCGAACTCCACGAAGCTCAACTGCACCACGGACCAGATCATGCTCATCACCGGCCCGAACGCGGCCGGCAAGTCGACCTACATAAGGCAGGTCGCGACGATCGCCGTGATGGCGCACATGGGCTCGTTCGTCCCCGCGTCTTCCGCGCGCTTCGGCGTCCTTGACAGGGTGTTCACGCGCATAGGCGCGGGAGACGACCTTGCGCGCGGCAGGTCCACGTTCCTCGTGGAGATGCAGGAGGCGGCCAACATCCTCAACAACGCGACCGGTCGTTCGCTCATCGTGCTCGACGAGATCGGCCGGGGGACATCCACCTTCGACGGCATCTCGATCGCGTGGTCCGTTGCCGAGTATCTCCACAACAACCCGAAGGTGAAGGCCAAGACGCTTTTCGCCACGCACTACCACGAGCTTACCGACCTTGCGGACGTGCTCCCGGGGGTTAAGAACTACACCGTGCGCGTGAAGGAGGAGGGGCGGCGGGTGATATTCCTCCGCCGCATTGCGCCGGGCGTTGCGGAAAAGTCGTTCGGAATACACGTTGCCGCGATGGCGGGGCTGCCACACGAGGTGGTGGACCGCGCGACCGCGATCCTCAAGAACCTCGAGGCGAACGAACTCGACGTCAATGCGCCCAAGATGGTGCGCAAGCCGCGCAAGAAGCTCTCCGACGTCCCCGGGCAGATGACATTCGGATTCTGAAAGGCTTTCTCCTGAAACCTTTTCACCCTTGGCGAGTAGACAGAACGGCAGCGGACAGCGGCTTAAAGAAATCGGAGGCTAGGCATGGGAGTGGAATTCAGCGAGAGCTTCAACAAGTTCGTCCAGTGAGCGAACGTTGCCCGCGACATGAAGAGCTGGCGGGACTTCGACTTCGGCGACAGGAAGCACGCAAGGCTTGGCAGGCGAGCCGCCGGCATACGTGGCGCGCGACAAGGTCTGTCGGCCCGGCCTACTTCCGGAAGTCGCGCGGCGGACGGCCGTACCTGGCGGAGAAGCGGTGCGTAAGGTGCTTCGCGTCCGAGAAGCCGCATTCCTCGGCTATGCGCGCAAGCGGGTATTTTGTTGTCTTCACGAGGTGAAGCGCAACCTCGAGTTTCCTGGCTGCGATTGCCTTCGAGATCGTGGAGCCCTCGATTTCCCTGAAGCGCAGCTCTGCAAGGCGGCGCGATACGTGCAGGCGCTGGGCGAGCGCCTCCACCGTGATCCCCCTGACGGCCTCCGCACTTATGATCGCCTTTGCCCGGTCGACGAGCGTCGCCGCAGGGGCCACCGTGCCCGTGGACTCGCGCTGCACAACCCTGTGCGGGGCGAGTGTGACATGCCGCGGCGTTGAGCGGCGTGACTTCCCCGACATCAGCTCGTCGAGCCCCTTTGCCGCGAGAAATCCCATGCCCTCGTGGTCGGGGAGGACGCTTGAAAGCGGAGGCGTAGCGGAACGGCAGACGAGCGGATCGTTGTCCACCCCCAGCACTGCGACCTGGCGCGGCACGGCCAGCCCCTCCTTTTCGCAGGCCGCAAGGACGTCGGAAGCGAGTTCGTCGTACGCGACCATCACGGCTGCGGGCTTCGGCAGGTCGGCGAGCCACGCGCCAAGCGCGTCGGCTGACTTGCGGAATGCCTTTGCCCTGAATCCGGCCGAACGCGCCGCGCGGACGAATGCCTCCTCGCGCTCGTCCGACCATATTACGCCGCGCTCGGTTGGGACGAACCCGTACGAGTTGAACTTCCCGCAGTCGCAGAAGTGGCGGAAGCCGAGCCTGCCGATGCTGGTGTTGTCGTTGTGGACCACGAACGTAGGCTTGCGCCGGGCGATAAGCGGGTGCGTCTTCTGGAAAGCGACACCGCTCACGACGGCCAGCGGGATGGCAGTGTCCACGAGCGCGGGTATGAGGTCTCCCCGGTAGGCGTCGGAGATGATGATGCCGTCCGCGCCTCCTCTCCGCTCGAGCTCGCGTAGCGATTTCTCCGAGAAGGGCGGATGCTCCTGGACGATCCGCACCTTCCAGTTGTGGCCTTCGTCAAGGAATCTGAAGACCCCCGAGAGGAAGTCTCGCTCCGCCGCATGCGCGAGCGACACGCATACGATGACATTCCTTGCTTCTGATCTGCCGTTTGAGGCCATGGCGGTATTATACACAATTCGCGGAGGATGTAGAAGATGCCTTTCCCGGCTTGCCGCTAGTTGCGCCGGCCGCATGAATCGCGCCAGGCGGACGGGGTGGTGCCGGTTTCGGCGCGGAAGAAGTTCGAGAACGACGAGACGCGGCGGTAGCCGCAGCGGGGCGCCACTTCTTCGATCGAGAGAGAATGGGCGGACAGCAGCTCCTTCGCCCTCGCGAGCCGGACGCGGCGAATCTCGTCCAGGATCGAATGTCCGATTACGGCGCGGAAGCGCGCTTCCGCCGACCGGCGCGAGCAGGGAAGCGACTCGACCACGTCCGCGGCGGAAAGGCCGCGGCAGGCTTCTCGGCGGATGCGCTCGACGGCGTCCGCGACGGGCTTGTCGTATTTCGCGAGGCGGCGCGTCGACTCGCGGCGGACCAGCCGGAGGGCCGGGCAGAGCAGCAGGTCCGGCGGGACAGGTCTGCGCGACATGAGCCTCGCGAGCGCTTCCGCCGCGAGGTGCCCTGCGGCGAAGAAGTCGATCTCGACGCTGGAAAGCGACGTGCGCGCCCCCTCGCACGTTGTCTCGTCGTTGTCCACGCCGACGATGGCTATGTCCTGCGGGACGGAAAGCCCTGCCACTACGCATGCCGACGAAACGAGCGTGGCCACGTGGTCGTTTGCGGCAAACACGCCCGCCGGGCCGCCGAGCCCCTTGAGCCATCTCGCGAGCGCGGCTATGCACTCGGGTTCGTTCTCGCCGTGCCGCGCCGTGTCGAAGAACGCAGGCCTGAACCCGTGCTGCTCGAGGATGTCCGAGAACGCCTCGCGCCGGCGTTCGCTCCACGCCGACCTCTTCAGCCATCCGACGTAGGCATGCCTCGATAGGTCAAGCGACAGAAGCTCCCTGGCGGCATGCCGCGCCGTGTCGGCTGCGTCGTTCACGAGGCTTGTCCCGCTTGGCTGCGCCGCCCGCTTCGGAGAGCCTATGAACACGACCTGCGTCTTTCCGAAGGCGGAAGGCGGCAGGTTGTTGTGCCCGGCGCTGCGGTTGACGATGAAGCCGTCGGGACGCCAGAGCGATTTCACCTTCGCGATGTCCTCGCGCGTGCGGAACATGTTGATCTGGTGGATGTCCCAGCCGTTGCCGGATGCAAACGACTTGATGCCGGCGAATATCCTCGCGTCGTTGATCCTGTTTGCGGAGTTTACGTAGATTGCCGTCTTCATGGAAAGTATGATACCAGGTTTTCGGGGTGCTTCGCAATTAGAAAATAATAGTTGCGCAAATTGAAAATATATTTGGTACAATACTCCTGCGCGGACAACAGCAGCAGGTAAAATGCCAAAGGAGCGACAACATGAAGGCGATGTGCATAGACGAGTCGAGGAACTTCGTCTGGCAGGACGTGGAGGACCCGGTCTGCCA
>CAMORM010000020.1 GCA_946623785.1 uncultured Verrucomicrobiota bacterium | reverse complement strand
TCCGGCGCGACGTCTACGTCCAGGTCGGCAAGACCGAGATGCTCCTCCCCGGCAAGCAGAGGATGCCGCAGGACGAGTTCCAGGTCGGCGAGACCGTTCGCGCGATCATCCACCACGTCGAAAAGGAATCCGCCACCGGGCCGTCCGTCACGCTTTCGCGCTCGCGCCCCGAGTTCGTGAAGGCGCTTTTCAAGCTCGAGGTCTCGGAGATTGCGGACGGCATCGTGGAGATCATGGGCGTGAGCCGCGACCCGGGCTTCCGCACGAAGCTCGCGGTGCGCACTCGCGACGAGAAGGTCGATCCTGTCGGTGCGTGCGTCGGCCTCAGGGGAATACGCGTGCGCGAGATCGTCAACGAGCTCAACGGCGAGAAGATCGACATCGTCCGCTGGAGCCCGGACATCAAGCAGTACGTGGCACAGGCGCTCCAGCCCGCGAAACTCGAGTCGATCGAGGTCGATCCGGACCTGCAGAACACCGTGAGGGTCGTTGTCGCCCCTGACCAGTATTCGCTCGCGCTCGGGAAGCGCGGCCAGAACGTGCGGCTCACGACGCAGCTCACCGGCTGGCACGTGGAGATCACGAAGTCCAAGGCGAAGGCGTCGTTCGAGGAGCAGATGGCGGACGCGATCCGCACGCTTGCCGAAACATTCGACGTGGACGAGGAGACGGCCACGAAGATCGCCCACGGCGGTTTTCTCACGGTGGACGGGATTCTCGCGTCCGACGTGCAGAGCTTCGCCGCCGCCACGGGACTTGACGACATTCAGGCGCAGGGCATCTTCGCCGCGGCACAGGCCGTGGCGGAGATCACGGCCGACGGGGCTTCTGCCGACGAGGAGTGAATACAATGAGAGTATACGAATTTGCCAGGAAGCACGGCGTGACCAGCGCCGAAGTGCTTGAGGCCGCGGCTGACCGCGGCCTGGAGATAGACTCCCCGATATCGAACATCGACGCCTCCGACGCTGCCGGCCTAGCCTCCGCTTTCGCAGGACGCGACGTTGCGGCGGCAGACGCAGCCCGCGAGGACCGCCGCGCGAAGAAGGCGGCCAAGGCCGCGGCTATGCGCGCTGAGCACGCCGAGAAGGAGAACGCCGAGCTCGAGGAAGGGCGCAGGATTGCGTTCGAGGCCGCCAAGGCGGTCTTTGGCGACAATTTTACCGCTCCGGTGCCGGTCGAGACGAAGTCCCCCGCCGCCACGAAGCCGGCAGCGGCAAAGCCAGCCGCGGCAAAGCCGGCCGAGCCGGAGAAGAAGGCCGAGAAGAAGCGCGGCATCGCGATCGAACTCGAGGCCCCGACCGAAACCGCGAAGATTACCGTCGACGGCAAGCAGGTCGACGAGATGGATGTCGTCGACGAGCCGTCCCGCAACCAGGAGTCGTTTGACGACGACGATGACGACGACGATGAGGACGCTTCGCAGTTCCTTCACGGAAAGGACAAGAACGCCTACGTCAAGCGCGCGCCCACGAAGTCCGCCAAGAAGGGCGAGAATGGCGAGGACGAGCCCGCGGCGAAACAGCATACGAAGGACAAGGAGAAGGCGCCGCAGAAGTCTGTTCCCAAGGCGCCTGCAAAGGCAGCCGCGCCCGCAAAGTCCCCGGCCGGAGCCGTGAAGATCCAGGTCTCCCCCGCAAAGCCGGCGCTTCCGCCGAAGCCCGCAATGAGCGCGAGGCACGCCGGGTTCCAGCAGGTCAAGCTTTCCTCCGGCACGGCGGGCCGTCCCGCCGCCCCGACAGTCACGATATCCGTGCAGACGCGCGAGATCACCGTTCGCGGCGCGGTGGTGGTGAAGGAGCTTGCCACCAAGCTCGGCATTCGTCCGAACCGCCTTATCGCCGACCTCATGCAGCTCAAGGTGCTTGCATCCATAAACCAGAGGGTCGAGCCGGACGTCGCCACGAAGGTCGCCGCGAAGTACGGCTACAAGGTCGTTGTCGAGCATGCCCGCAGCGGGGAGCGCAAGCCCGTGCTGAAGGCCATTGACGCCGACGACGAGATTCCTCAGGACAAGCCCGAGCAGATGAAGGTCCGCGCGCCTGTTGTGACCTTCCTCGGACATGTCGACCACGGCAAGACGACGCTCATGGACTACATCCGCCACACGAAGGTGGCGGCTGGCGAGGCCGGCGGAATAACGCAGCAGATTTCCGCGTACCGCGTCGACGTGAACGGGCGCTTCATAACGTTCCTCGACACGCCAGGACACGCGGCGTTCAACGCCATGCGCCAGCGCGGGGCGCAGCTGACCGACATAGCGGTGATCATCATCGCAGCGGACGACGGCATCATGCCGCAGACCCAGGAGGCGATCAAGTTCGCCCGCCAGGCCGGCGTGCAGATCATGGTCGCGATTACGAAGTGCGACAAGCCCACGGCAAACGTGCAGCGCGTGAAGCAGATGCTCCAGAAGGAGGGTCTCACGCCCGAAGACTGGGGTGGCGACATCGTGTGCTGCGAGGTCTCCGGCGTGACCGGACAGGGCGTGGACAACCTCCTCGAGATGATACTCCTCCAGGCGGACGTCCTTGAGCTCACGGCGAACCCCGACCGCCGCGCGAACGGCTACGTGATCGAGGCGGAGCTCGAGCAGGGCTTCGGCCCCTCGGCGACGCTCCTCGTCACGGGCGGAACGCTCAAGGTGGGCGACGCGATCCTCATAGGCGAGCACTTCGGCAAGGTCCGCTCCCTCATCGACGACCATGGCCGCCGCGTGAAGGAGGCGCCTCCTTCCACCCCGATCAAGTGCACCGGCCTTTCCGGCGTTCCAGAAGCCGGCGCGGAGTTCCGTGTCATGCTCGACGAGAAGCGCGCACGCACGCTCGCCGAGGAGACCGCCCGCCTCCGCAAGGAGCAGGAGCTCTCGCAGACAAAGGCCCTTTCGCTCGACGCCCTGCTTGGCCAGATGGGCGCGGACGAGAAGAAGGAGCTTTCCTGCATCGTCAAGTCCGATACCCAGGGCTCGCTCGAGGCTATCGTCGAGGCGCTCCGCGGAATCAAGAGCGAGAAGGTCTCGCTCAAGATCATCGGAACCGGCACGGGCAACGTGTCGCTCACAGACGTCAAGACGGCTTCCGCCGGCAAGGCGATGATCGTCGGCTTCGACATCGGCAACGACTCGGGTGTGCAGCAGCAGGCCCGCCACGACGGCGTCAGGATCACCACCTTCCGCATCATCTACGAGCTCATGGACTTCGTCAAGAAGTCGATGCTCGACCTCATCCCGGCCGAGTACAAGGAGGTCGTAAAGGGCCATGCGGTCGTCAAGGCGGTGTACGACATCGGCAAGGTCGGCAAGATCGCCGGCGCGCAGATGCTCGACGGCACCCTCGTTTCCACGGCGCGCTACCGCATCCTCCGCGGCGGCGAGAACGTGTGGGAGGGCAAGCTCCAGTCGCTCAAGCACTTCAAGGACGAGGTCAAGGAGGTCACGGGCCAGCAGGAATGCGGCGTCCACTTCGCGAACTTCGAGAAGTTCCAGGAAGGCGACACGATCGAGTGCTACATCCTCGAGGAGCTCCCGCGCAGCCTGTGACGGAAAGAACCGGGTAAGCCCCGGGGCGAGGTTTTTGAGAAATGCCAGTAGACAGGGTAGAACGGCTGAATTCGCTGCTGAAGCGCGTCATAGCCGAGAACATCTTCACGGTACTGCAGTCTTCCGCGTACAGTCCGGGCATATTCACGGTCACGGCCGTGAGCTGCGCGAAGGACATGCGCGACTGCACGGTGAAGGTCTCGGTCTTCGCGCCCACTCCCGAGGAGAAGGCGCGCGCGCTTGGCGAGATAACTTCCCGCTCGCGCGAGTTCCAGCGCGCGATAAACCGCGAGGTGCGGATGAAGTACACGCCGCGCCTCAGGTTCGTGCTCGACGAGTCGCTTGAAAAGGGCGACCGCGTTCTCGACATAATCAGCAAGATCGAGAATGGCCAATCTTGACCAGATCGCGATGGTGTCGGCGCTTGACGGCGTTCTCGCCGTGGACAAGCCGGCGGGAATCGCGTCCCACGACGTCATGCGCGAGGTGAAGCGCCGCTTCAACCTCGCGAAGGCCGGACACGGCGGCACGCTTCCAGGCAACGTGTCGGGGCTCTTCCTCGTGATGGTCGGCGACGGCACCAGGGCGTCGGACTTCTTCATGCGCGCCGATTCCGCTTACGAAGGCGCGATCCGCCTCGGGCGCGTCACGGACACGGCAGACCGCGAAGGCAGGATTCTTTCCGAGAACGACTTTTCGCCGGTGACGAGCGAGTCGCTCGACGCAGTCCTTCCGGAACTTCGCGGAGACGTGTTCCTTGCCGAGCCTGAGTTCCAGGCAGTGATGCTCCCAGGGCGTGAAAGCTACGAGATCATCGGGCCGAAGGAAGGCGATCCGAAGCCGCAGCCGAAGCTCGGCCATGTCTACAGGTTCGAGATCGTGGCGTTCGAGCCGCCCGTAGTGCGATTCCGGGCAGTCGTCGCGAAGGGGACCTCCATGCGCGCGCTTGCGGCGCAGCTCGGAGAACTCCTTGGATGCGGCGCTTCCCTCGAGTCGCTTCGCAGGACGCGCCAGGGCAAGGTGGACGTTTCCGAAGCGATAACGTTTGCGAAGCTCCTGACTTCCGACTCGTCTGTCCTTCTTGGCCGCGTCGTCAAGCCATCCGAACTCCTTTCCCGCTGACGTCCTTCCGACATGACAACAGAGCTCGCCATAGGATTCTTCGACGGCGTCCATCTCGGGCACCGCAAGCTCATCGGCGACATGCTCAAGCGCGCGGAGGAGAAGGGCGCGAGGTCAGTCGTGTACACCTTCCGCGAGCATCCGGCAAGCGTCCTTCTCGGTGGCCGCTTTGCGCCTCCCCTCCTTCTTTCCGCGAGCCAGAGGATTGCCGCCATAAAGTCGCTTGGCGTGGACGAGGTTGCAGCCGTGCATTTCACGCCTGCGCTTGCCGCGATGCCGCCCGAGGAGTTTGCGGCGTCGCTGAGGCGCCGTTTCCCCGGTCTCGACACCGTGTTCTGCGGGGGGAACTGGAACTTCGGCGCAGGCGGGAAGGGGGACGCGGCGTACTTGAGGAAGCTCGGCGTGCGCGCGAAGGTCGTGCCCTACGCGATGCGTGGCGGCAAGCCCGTTTCCTCCACGCGGATACGCGCGGCCATCGCTGATGGCGACATGCGGCTGGCCGCGTTGCTTCTCGGACGGCCGTATTCCGTTTCAGGCCGGATAGTCCGCGGAAAGGGCGTTGGGCGGAAGATTGGCTTCCCGACGGTGAACGTAGAGCCGGATTTCCTCGGGCCCCTGCCCCGCGGCGTCTATTCGGTCGACACGCCTGCTGGTAGGGCCGTGGCCAATTTCGGCCTTGCGCCCACCATGGGGGGCAGAGCCTGGAAGAGCCCGGTGTGGGAACTCAACTTCCCCGATGGCCTTGCCGCGCCCCTGCCGAAAAGGTTCACGTTCACGCTGCGCGAATTCATCCGCCCGGAGCGCAAGTTCGCGACGATCGCCGAGCTTCGCGCGGCGATAGCGTCCGACATCCTCCGCTCCAGGTCCTGATGCTGCCCGCTAGGCCTTGCGCTGCGCTTTCTGCCATTCGCGCGGAGATGCGCCGAAGCGCGACTTGAAGGCCTTCCTGAAGGCGAGGTCGCTCTTCCATCCGCAGAAGTTCGCTATTGCGAAGATTGATATTCTCCCGTCCCTGAGGTAGTTGCATGCCGCGGAAAGCCGCTGGTCTATAATCGTCTCTCCGATGGTCTTGCCCGTTGCCGCCTTGAACCGTATCTCCGCCATGCGCATCGAGAGCCCGAACGGCGCGGCCACGTCCCTTGGCGTGAGTCCTTCGCACGCCCGGAGCCTGATGGTCTCGAGCGCCTCGTTCACTTTCCTGTCGAAGACCCTGGTCTTGAGCGTGGAGGCGCGGCGCACTATCCCGAGCGGCGGGACTACCACGCACCTGGGGGAGCATGCGTCGTTGGACATGGCCTCGTCGAGGAGTTTTCCGGCGGCGAAGCCTAGCTGGTGGAAGTCGGGGCGCACGCTTGTAAGCGTCGGAGAGCAGCTTTCGCAGATCTCTGGATCGTCGTCAACGGATACAACCGACACTTCATCCGGGACGGCCATCCCCGCTCGGTTCGCTGCGGAAACCGCAATCGCCCCGATGAGGTCGGTGACTGCGAAGACTCCGCACGGCCGCGGCGCCTTTGCGAGCGCCTTGGCGATCGCCTCCTCAAGGTGGGCGGTGTCCGATGAGTCGTTCTTCGCAGGGGTCACCACGGAGAATGGGATGCCGTGCATCCTCGCGATCCCCTCGGTTGCCTCCCGCTTGACAGCCGACCAGCTTATGGTGGGATCGAACCACTCGACGTAGATGATGGACGACGGATTGGTCTGGAGGAGCTCGGCCGCGGCGAACTTCGTGATGGCATGGGAGTCGCTCATCACGGACGAACGCAGCCTTCCCTTGATCTCCGACTCGGGGTTCATCATCACGACGGGCAGCTTGCCGAACGGGTCCTTGCGGAACTTCTGCGGAGAGCCCGATGCGTCGACGATGATCCCATCCGGCTTCCAAAACTCAATCAGGTGCTTGAAGTCCGGCTGCACTGACCGCGCGTCCACTGGATGCAGCGCCCAGTCGGCGGATTTCGCGTACGCCGCGATGCCGTTGTACTTCTCACGCCACGTTCCGAGCGCGCCGGTCCTGAACACGATTACGGTCTTCATGCGCAATAGTATACCACATTTCGCATTGATTATGCATTATATTTCGCATACGTGATTGTGCGCCGGATGGGCGAGTGGTATAATGCCGGCATGTCCAACAAACAGCAGATAGAAGAGGCCGTCAGGGCCGGGCGGATCGTCGCGATCATCCGCGGTTTCGCCCCCGAAACATGCCTTAGGCTTGCCGAGGCATACGCGAAGGGTGGGATACGCCTTGTCGAGGTGACGTTCAACCAGAAGGCGCCGGAGACCTGGAAGGACACCGCCGCGGCGATCAGCGCGATCAAGGAGCGATTCGCCGGGGAGGTGCATGCGGGCGCCGGCACGGTGCTCACAGAGGAGCAGCTTTCGATGTGCGAGCAGGCGGGCGGAGAGTACATGATAACGCCGAACGTAAAGCCCGCGCTCATTCGCGAGTGCGTGCGCCGAGGTCTCGTGGCGATGCCCGGCGCGATGACGCCCAGCGAGGCTGTGGACGCTTACGAGGCCGGCGCGAGCTTCGTGAAGGTGTTCCCCGCGGGCGCGCTTGGCCCTGGATACATCAAGGCGATCTGTGCGCCGCTCTCGCACATCCCGTTCCTTGCTGTCGGCGGAGTCGGGCCGGACAACGTAGCGGACTTCATCAAGTCCGGCTGCGTCGGGGCGGGTGTCGGCGGAAACCTCACCAACAAGGAATGGATCGCCGCCGGCGAGTGGGGCAAGATCGAGGAAGTCGCTCGCCTGCTTATAGAGCGTTCGGCTCCACCCGCCGCCTAACCACAAAATCCTGGAGCCGCCAAGATGGCGGCTCTCCATATTCCAGAACCACCAAACCACCTAACTACCAAACCACCTAACCACTCAACCACCTAACCACCCAACTACCAAACCACCCAACCATCATGAAGATCGTAACTTTTGGAGAGATAATGATGCGGCTCAACCCCGAGGGGTACCAGCGCTTTGTTCAGGCGGAGAAGTTCGAGGCGAGCTATGCGGGCGGCGAGGCGAACGTAGCCGTGTCGCTCGCGAACTACGGGCTCGACGCGTCGTTCGTGACGAAGCTCCCGGAGAATCCGCTTGGCGAGGCTGCGCGGAACGCGGTGCGGCACTTCGGGGTCGACACCTCTGACATCGTGTGGGGCGGGCCGCGCCTCGGGCTCTACTTCGTCGAGAAGGGCGCCTCGCAGCGCGCGTCCAAGGTCGTCTACGACCGCGCTGGCTCGTCCGTCGCCCTCGCGAAGCGCAGCGACTTCGACTGGAACAGGATCCTCAAGGGCGCCAAGTGGTTCCACTTCACGGGCATCACGCCCGCGCTCGGCGGCGAGCTTCCGGCGATCTGCCTTGACGCGCTCGAGGTCTGCAGGGCGAAGAAGATAACGGTCTCGTGCGACCTCAACTACCGCGGCAAGCTCTGGAGCCGCGAGGAGGCGGGGAAGGTAATGGCGAAGCTCGTTCCGTACGTCGACGTCCTCATAGCGAACGAGGCGGATGCGGCGGACGTGTTCGGCATCAAGGCGAAGGGCACGGACGTCGATTCCGGCAAGCTCGACAAGCAGGGATACGTTTCCGTCGCTGAGCAGCTCGTGGAGCGCTTCGGGGCGAAGAAGGTCGCGATCACGCTCAGGACCTCGCTTTCCGCCTTCGACAACAAGTGGGCCGGGATGCTCTACGACGCCAAGGCGAAGAAGGCGTTCTTCTCGACGGAGTACATGGTCCACATCGTCGACCGCGTAGGCGGCGGCGATTCGTTCGGCGGCGGGCTCGTCTACGCGCTCGCCACGGGACGCAGGGACCAGGATGCGATAGACTTCGCAGTCGCGGCGAGCTGCCTCAAGCACTCCATCGAGCACGACTTCAACCTCGTCTCGGTCAAGGAAGTCGAGGCTCTTGCGGCGGGCAACGCCTCGGGCCGCGTGCAGCGGTAGGCGGGCGGCCAAAGGGCGCATCCGCGAATCCTGCGCGGATGAACCGCGCTCAAAAGTGCGCTTGACATTTCCGTGTGGCGGTTGTAAAATACGAAGCGAAGTAACGATACCGCAAACGGAAGCTAAAATGTCAGACGCCATAATAAAAGACGATAGGCCGCCTGTAAGGGTCGGCATAGTGGGGCTTGGCCGTGCAGCCTTGATGCAACATCTGCCCGAACTCAAGCAGGTCTCGGACAGGTTCCGCCTTACCGCGGTGTGCGATCTCATGAAGGAGCGCCGCGACATAGTCGAGGCCGATTTCCCCGACGTGCACATGTACCGCAGGGTCGAAGACATGCTCGACGACCCGGAGATAGACCTTGTTGACATCGTGTCGCGTTCGCCGGACCACGTGAAGCACGCGCTTGCTTCGCTTCAGCGCGGGCGCTGGACGCTCGTGGAGTCGCCCCTCGCGATGTCGCACGACGAAGCGCTCGTCCTTCGTGCGGCGGACCTGAAGGCGAAGGGGCGGCTTCTCGTGCGCCAGCTGGGGGCATTCGAGCCGGATTTCCTCGCGGCGCGAAAGGCGTCGGAGGATCCACGCCTTGGAGAGATCTACGACATCCGGGTCCGGAAGGGACTGTTCATCAGGCGCGACGACTGGCAGAGCGTGAAGCGCTGCGGAGGCGGCGCGGCGTTCTATGCGTGTCCCGACCTGGTGTACCAGGCGCTCGCGCTTCTCAAGCTTCCGCCCGTGCAGCTCTGGAGCGAGCTGAAGCGCGTTGCCTCGCTTGGCGACGCGGAGGATTTCGCGCACATAATCCTGAAGGGCCGTGGCCAGGCCACGGCGGACATTCTCTACTCCGGCTCCGAGCTGCCGCCGTACAGGCCTTCGTTCGAGATCCGCGGCGAACGCGGCATGTTCAGCGTCATGCCGGGTGAGAGGGCCGGGAAGCTCCACGTCATAGACCCCGGGCACAAGTTCCCGCGCCGCCGTTCGTCGGTGAGGACTCCTCCGCTGTCGGACATGTTGGAGAAGTTCCCGGTCACGGACATCCCGCTGGAGTGCGACGTCCCGCCTTCGCTCACCGGGCCGCTTGCGATGTGGAACGCGATCTACGCCACTTTGCGCACCGCCGCGCCGTACCCCGTGGCGCTGGACGACGCAATAGAGACCATCCGCATACTCACGCTGGTGAAGAAGTCGTCCGCGTTCGCGAAGTGACGCGGGTCATCCGCGGACCTTGCGGTGGTTTGTGTCGGGGATCTTCAGCTCCTCGCGGTATTTCGCCACGGTGCGGCGGGCGACCTTCATGCCGTTTGCCGCCAGCGCTTCGGATATCTTCTGGTCGGATAGCGGCGCGGAGACGTTTTCAGCTGCCACGATGGCCTTGATTCGCTCCTTCACGGCGGCGTTGCTCACCAGGCCGTCGCTCGTCTTGATCCCGCCCGTTGTGAAGAACCGGCGCATCAGCATTGTCCCGCGCGGCGTACTGATGTATTTCTCGTTGACCGTGCGCGAGACGGTCGACTCGTCTATTCCCACCTTCTTCGCCACGGACACCATCGTAAGCGGAACCATCTCGCCGCCGTCGAAGTAGCGCGACTGGGAGTCGCATATCTCCTGCGCGATCTGCCTGATGGTTTCGGGCCTGCGCTCCAGCGCGCCTATGATTTCGCGCGCCTTTGCCAGATATGAGCGTAGCACGCTCTTTTCCTCTGCCGAGAGCGAGGTGTCGGAAAGGCGCTCTTCGAACTTGGGGGATATCCTGAGCGTCGGGATGCCGCGCGACTCCACAGTTGCCACATAGCGGCCGTCGCGCTTGGTTACGAACACCTCGGGGCGGACGAACTCGGCTCCGGGGAGCGACGCTCCGCCTGCGAACGCGCGCCCTGGTGCGCCGTCCAGCTTCTTCAGCTCGGCGACCACCTTCGGGAGATCTTCCGGCTTGATGCCGAGGTCGGAGCAGATGACGTCCGTCCTCTTGGCCGCAAGGTCCGTGAGGTGGCGTTCGATCAGCTTGCGGACTTCGTCCTCCCACGGCGAGTCGTCGAGCTTGTCCATCTGCGCGAGAAGGCATTCGCTTGCGGTAGTCGCACCGCATCCCGGCGGGTCGAGGGTGCGAATCGTCGCAAGCACCCTGAAGATGTCGTCTTCCGAGACGCCTGTTGTCTGGCGGATCTCGTTGATGCACCCCTTGAACTCGGGCTGGCTCCGGTCGTACCAGAACATCCCGCTGTCGCGTATATAGCATATGAGGACGTGCGCTAGTTCGCGGTCTTCGGCGGAGATGTCCAGCAGGTCCACCTGGGCGAGAAGGTGGTCCTGGAGCGTCTCGGTGTTGGTGCGCGAGTCGAAGAGGAAGTCGCGTTTCTTTGCGGAGTCGGGGTCGTAGGGGGTTGCGTTTTCCAGTCCGCTCGCAAGGTAGTCGGCGAAGTCGTCGCCGGTGGTTTCGTACTCGTCGTCTTCCTCGGATGGATGCGAGTCGTTGACTTCGTGAACCTCGGAACTGTCGTCCACTAGCTCGAACGCCGGGTTCTTCTGCGCTATCGTGCGGATTTCCGCGCTCAGGGTCACGTCCGGCATCTGGAGGAACTCGAGCGACTGGCGCATCTGCTGCGTCAGTTTCTGCTCGAGCGCGGTCTTGAAAGTCGCGCTGAGCCCAGTTGTCAGTCCGAGTTCCGCCATGTCGCTATGATACCAAAACCAAGTCGGATTTGCCATACGGTAAATTCCCGGTTTGCATGAAATAATGCAACACGGACGGCGTGGTTTTTGGTATAATCACCGTATATCTGTTCGCGGAACTAAGCGATTCTGGAGGGTTGGCGGAGCGGTCGAACGCGGCGGTCTTGAAAACCGTTTAGGGTGCAAGCCCTACGGGGGTTCGAATCCCTCACCCTCCGCCAATGCAGGAGTTGCCGTTCATGCACGTGAAAAATGCGTATGCTGTTCTTCTGACCGCCGTGTTTGCGGCGTCGGCCGTATTCGCAAGTCGCTACTGGGTGGGCGCAGCCGATGGCGATGCGCTCTATTCCAGTGAGGCGAACTGGTCGTCGTCCCGGAACGGAGTAGGCGGGGCGACACTGCCGGGCGACGGTACAGGTACGACATACTTCTACAAGATCCAGAATGGAAGAACCGTGTTCGACAAGGCTGGGACGGCTCCGGACAAGGTCTGCGTCGGCACGCGGTCCAGCGACTACTTCGTGTGGAGCGCGACCAATCCGGCGTACGGCTTGTCCTCGACGAACAATTATCTTTATGTCGGCTCCGCCATTTCAGGTGCTTGTTCGCCGGCGAATCTCCAGATCGACAGCGGAACGTATAATTTCAAGTACGCGCGAATCGGATACGAGAGCGGCGGTACGGCCGACCTTCTGCTCAACGGCGGCACGTTCGAGTGCTACAAGGCATACGTCGGCGCAATCGGCCATGCCAACGGCAAGCTGACGCTCAAGGGCGGCACATTCACGACTACCAGCACGAGCACTACCGATTCCATGACGGTAGGCGGCACGACGAACACGGTTGCCTCGGTCGTCGTGGATGGCGGGAATCTCGTCGTTGGCGGATATCTCAGCATCGGCTACGTGTCGAACGTCACTGCGCTCGTCAATGTCAAGAGCGGCTCGTGGACAGCCAAGGGCGTCCACGTCGGAGGCAACGCCAACAAGCAGACGAACTACATCGACCACGCCGTTGCAAGAATTGTGGTCGATGGCGGAACGGTTTCGTGGACGGCTACGGACCATTCGGCACTGGGCAACTCGATTGGCGAGGGATCTTATGCCGAAATGGTCGTCAACGGTGGCGACTTGACCTGCAACGCCGCCTATTTCTACATCGGCGACACGGGTCCGGCGTCGCTCGCGATGAACGGCGGGACGTTCACGATGGTCAACGCCAATGGCGGATACCTGAACCTCGGGCACCAGAAGACCGGGCACGACGTCGGCACTCTCACACTCAACGGCGGCACGCTCGCGGTCAGGAAGCTGCGCCTTGACTATGCCCAGCCCGGCAGCAAGGTCGTCTTCAACGGCGGCACGCTCAAGCCAATCAAGGCGGCGACGGACTTCATCGACGCGCAGGCCAACGTCACGTGCGAAGTGCAGGCGGGCGGAATGGTCATCGACACGGCTGGTTACAACGTCGAGATCAAGCATCCCATCGTGCTGGCCGACGGCGTGATTTCCGCGCCGCTCGTCAAGAAGGGGGCGGGCTCTCTTACGCTGTCCGGCTCGACTCCGTTCGCGGCGGGCAGCGTGATGGTCTTCGAGGGGACGGCCAAGGTGGGCGACACGACGTATTCGGCGAACATGGACGGCGTTATAGACGCATCCTCGGGCGGATACCTTGGCGAAGTTGTGATCCACGGAGAGCCGATGGAGACGTGGCTAAAGGACCCCGACTTCACGACGTACGCCAGTAAATACGGCGCGCGCGGCACGAACTCGCTTGAGCAACCGCTGACGATCGCGGTCACGGCGAAGGGCGCCATCAGGCACTACGAGAACCTCGAGACCGGCAGGACGTATGCCGACACGCTCGACGGGGTCGAATACTCGTTCACCACGGAGAGCCTGCCGCCGCGAACGATCAAGGCCGTTGCCCCGAACGGCACCCTTATCAAGAACATACGCGACGTCGGCTCGTGGCCGCTCGTGAGCGTGGACGGCACGGCGAAGATGAAGCAGGGCATGATTTTCCGCGGCGCCAACCTCGACGCCTTCGCGAACGCGACTGCGGCGCAGAAGGCCGCGAGCGCGCTTGCGGACCTTAAGACGGAGATCGACATGCGCAAGGTCGGAGTCGACGGCGTTAACGCCGCCTACCAGGGCGCGGCGAAGTCGTGGGCTGCCGTAGACGCCGACTACTGGTACTGCCCGATGGACTTCAACGACGGCAACTCGATCGACACCGACGCAAACGGAAACTACACGAACCAGGTCCGCCGCGTGTTCTCCCGGCTCGGGACGCAGGGCGCGCTCCCGGCGTATTTCCACTGCGCTATCGGGACGGACCGCACGGGGTTCATAGGAATGATGCTCCTCGGCATGATGGGAGTGGAGGAGAAGACGATCTTCCGCGACTACCTCGCGAGCAACTTCGCGGACATCGGCAGCTCTCGCAACATGTCCGCGCCCGAGCGCGTCATCCGCTACCTGTTGGCCGGAAAGTGCAACAGCAACAAATATGTTTACAACGACAAGGACGCGGAGTACGGCGTGTCCATTGCCGCGCGCTGCCGCCGGTACCTCGAGATGTGCGGCGTTACGGAGGAGGAGATCGGAAACATCACCCAGGCGCTCTCCGGCGAGATGCCCGCGCAGGTTCTCGAGCGAGTCAACGCCTACGAGGCGGCGAACAACGTCCGCAACGTGAGATACGTGCCGTTTCCGGGATCGTCTAGCGTGAGCGCGGAGCACAGGCTCCCCGCGGGCGAGCACATACTCCCATCTGCGACGCCCACCCGTTCCGGCTACGTCTTTTCCAGCTGGGACACTGCGGGCGAGTCGAATGGCGTTGTGTACGCGACCTGGACCGAGCTTGAGCCGCGCTACTGGGCGGACTCCAACGGCGCGTCCGAGTCGTTCACGCGCGCCGAATCCTGGGATCCCCCGCCGGATGGCGAGTTCGATCCTGCGGACACGCTCGTCCTCAACAAGGGCTTGGACAAGGTGGCGACAATGTCAGAAGGCTCCGTCGCGGCGGACACGCTCTACGTCGGCTGGGGCACGCTTGACGGCGGAAAGACGACAAACACGTCCCACGACCACGGCGGCAGGCTGGACGTGACTGGCGGGCTGCTGGTCCTCACCAACTACCTGAATGTCGGCGGATACCGCTCGGCCTACAGCAACATCGTAAATGTCACAGGCGGCTGCCTTGCAGCGGGCACGCTGCGCATGGGCGACTACTACGACGCAAAGTCGAACGGGAAATGCGACGTGCTCAGGGTTTCCGGCGGCGGCGTGGTGTCGAACACGACGGGCGAGGTCCAGATGTCGATCAGGTCCGGCGGAGCCCGGTCGCGGGTAGAGATAGGCGGCGGCGGTTCCTTCGTGAGCCTCCAGAACGTCAAGCTGGGCATGCAGAGCGGCGGCCTGGCGCAGGTGTCCATGGGGGACGAAGGCGAGATGGACCTCTCCGGCAAGAACATCTACCTGGGCTACAAGACGGGCTCGTCGGGCGAGCTGTCGCTGGAAGGCTCGTCGTCCCTGCGTTCCGTGTACGACGTCGTCATGGGATACGACCAGTCGTCGACGGGCAGGGTGGAGGTTGCTGGGAACGCAAGACTCACGGCTTCACACTACATCTACATCGGCAGGAAGGGCGACGGCGAGCTGGCTGTCAACGGCGGTTTTGTCTCCGCGGGCTCGCTCCTACGCTTCGGCGACGGGGCTTCCGGAAGTTCGGCCGTGCTGAACCTCAACGGCGGAACGCTCAGGGTCAGGCAGCTCGCCGTCAGCGGAACCCCGCGCGCGGTGTTCAACTGGAACGGCGGAACGCTGGAGTGCTCCACCTACTCATACGCGGACGGAAACATGATTCCCGACAACGCCAACCTCAGCGTCAACGTGCTCGAGGGCGGCGCGGTGTACAACGCAGTTGTGCGGGACAACGAGGAGATCAAGCATCCCATGTCAGGCGTTGGCGCGCTGAAGAAGACCGGAAGCAAGCAACTTACGGTTTCTGGTGCAGTCGATCTCAAGGGCGGCTTCGTTGTGGAGGAGGGGACGCTCGTGCTCTCGGATGTAACGGGCACTGAATTCAGGCGGATTTCAGTTGCCGAAGGCGCCGCGCTCGACCTCAACGGCGCGGAAGTGACGGTTGATGAGTACCGCATTGGCGGCGCGAGGAGGCCGGGCGGAACCTATACGGCGCACAACGGAACGATCCACGTGAAAGCCGCCGTGCCGGCCGGACGGAAGGCGGTCGTTCGGTAACATGCCGGTGTGGCAGCTATCTGCAAGTTTGGAATGGCGTCTAGTTGACAAGCAGCAGGAAGACAAACACAATGGAAAACGACAAAGAACAGGTCCAGAGGCTGTTTGACGATCTTTCGTCCCGCACGGGGATGCCCAGGATCGACTTTTCGGAAGACAATTCGGCCGCGCTGCCGTTTGGCGAGGGGATGCTCCTTCACGTGCACTACCGCGCCGAAATACCGGAAGTCGACTTCACCGTCCCGATTGGGAGCGTCCCGCAGAGGAAAAAGGCCTCTGTCTACGAACGGCTCCTGTCGGCGAACTTCTACTGGGTGGGCACGCACGGCGCGACACTTTCGTACCAGGAGGATCTGGAAGAGGTCATCATCCAGTTCCGCGAAGAAACCGCCAATCTCAGCGTGGAGCGCCTTCAGAGCGTCATGGAGGGGTTCCTCTCCGTGGCGATGGAATGGAAGGAAAAACTCGCCAAGATCATCGAGGGTGCCGACGAGGAAGAGGAATCGGACGACGCGATCGATGCATCCGACGGGCTGGACAACGGCGGGGCCATTCTTTTTGAAGTGTAGTTCCGCGCGGGATTTCCTGTAACCTTTTGGGCGTCGGCGCGTAATCAGGATGACATAACTGAACTTACACCCTTTCATGGAGCAGGTGCAATCATGCTTGCAATAGACGCATATAGGACAATGGCCTCGTCAGGGCTGAGCCAGCTTGCGCTGATCTCGGATGGGCAGGCGACCAGGATCGGCAGCGCGAGCGACACCAATGTCGGATTCCTCAAGCGCCTTTTCAACACGGATGCGAGCAAAAAGCTCAACATCGACGTCACCAGGGACTTCAAGGCGGCTCTTACCCGCGCATACAGCGCGAAGGTGGCCGATGAGGCCTTCATGGCCGTTATCGGCAAGAGCGGCCTCACTGGCGCGAAGCTGAGCGCGAGCCTGGTGTCCAAGACGATCAGCATGGCCGATTCGATCCGCATGAAGCGGCTTGCCCCTCCGCAGGGGCAGCAGATGATGCTGACTATGCGCCTCGAGGGGACGGAAACCTCGTTCAAGCTCTCCGACCTGTCGGAGCCCGAGCAGAAGGCCATGACGGACGCGAAGAAGACGCTCACTGCCCTCCACGACCTGCTCATGGACATGCCGACGGACATGCTCGCGCTTCAGGACTTCAGGACAAAGATATTGGAGGCTAAGACCAACGCCGAAACGCTCATAAACGGCAGCCTGTCGGAGATCGAAGGCGCCGAGAAGGTCATAGCGGCCCTCCAGAAGGCCGTGTCCATGGTCGACGGGAAGATTGCCGAGGCCGCGCAAGTGTGCAACAACAACCCCATCACGTACAAGGCGCTAACCGAATTCACCGACAAGTGCATTGAAGGCGCCATGAGGGCGATATCGAAAATCCCGAACGACAGCGACGAGTATGGCCTGAACAACGTCACCAAGGGCCAGCTTATCCAGACACTCAAAAAGTTCTCGAGCGACGACGGCTTCCTCAGGATGCTTGCCGACTCGACGAATCCTGCGCCCACGGTATTCCTGCAGGCGACGGAAGCGCAGAAGGCCGCGATGCGCAAGGTGATTCCGCAGCTCCCCCAGGGGGCCTCCCTGTCCGACACATGCCCTGACCCGAAGGCGTTCATCGGCAAGGACTTCGTCGAGAAGCTCGCCAAGTACTGCACCGCCATGGTTATGCAGGACCTCGAGGCGCACGTGCCGGCAAAGAGCATCTCCTTCGAGGCGGACACCTTCACCAAGGACATCAAGGCGGCGATCGAAAGGGAGTTCGGGAACATCCTCGACGAGGGCAATTGGGACCCGATAGAGAAGGACGTGACATTCTCGCTCAATGGCGTAGCTCTGAAGGGCCAGAGCGTCATCACTCCGGCGTCGCACATGGGCGGAGCGATGGCCAAAATGTACGCTGGCGGTCCGAACGGGTGCAACTGCATGTCGTTCGGCGAGGCAAAGCACGCCGTGAACCTGGCCCATTCGTCGTTCAAGGTGGAGATTAACGGCCAGGAGCAGACCGTCTTCTCCGGAATCCGCCACGGCGTGCACGCCGCGGTGGACATCAAGTCGGAGCGGGACTTCAAGGCCGCCAACCTGAGCCGAGCGAAGGAAACCCTTATTGCTGCGTTTACAAGCAGCCCCGAGCTTGTCGGCAAGGCGCTTGCGGATCCCTCGAAGCCATGTGAGTTCGTTTTCAACTCCGTTTCCCTCCTCACGCCCGACTTTGCGCGAAACATTTTCGGCAGCAGGCGCGATAACGAGAAGTTGATGCTAAGGGCGCAGACCGAGGCGTACCAGAGCCTGAACGGCAAGCCAATCGAGATAGAGGTTCCAGTCACTACCGCCGGCGAGAACGGCCAGAGCGTGACAACGATGAAGAAGGTTACGATCAAGCCGGTCGTCTCGACCTTCAACTACGGGGTGAACTGGGGCGGCGTAGGTGGATTGAGCGCTCTCTTCGGCGGCTGGGGCGTGACGAAGGACATGAACGCCAGGAGCCTGATCGGCCTCAACGATTTTGCGAACACGAAGCTTGCCGAACTTGGCGAGAAGATATCGCAGAGCACCGATCCGGCGGAAAAGCAGGCCCTGCAGAGGAAAGTCGACGGGATTCGCACCTTGCTCAACCAGATCAACAGCATCGACCAGAGGAAGACTTATTCCTCCGACGGACACGAGGCGTACAAGATGGCCTCTCGCATAGCGGTCCTCACGAACCTCCTGGGCGGCGTGCCCGCGTGGAACTGCAAGAGCGGCAAGGACCGCACCGGCATGATGGACGTGGAGTGCAAGTTCCTCGCCACGCTCGTGGCCCTCGGAAAGGACATCCCCGAGCCCGGCGCTGAGCTTACCTCCGAGCAGAAGCTCCTCTTCCGCAACCTCCTCCTCCAGAGCGGAAACCACGAGATGCAGAAATACAACACCGGCGTTGCGGGATACAAGCTCGAAGGCGTGGGCTCCATTACGGAGCGCATCGGCGACATCGCATCGCAGAAGGCGTTCCTCGGCGGCTCCAAGCTGGTCAACAGCTAACGCCCCGCCGCGGCAATGTATTGTGTAATTATCCAATATCCAGTATCCAATATTCAGTATCCAATGATAGCTGGGGGCATATTGGATATTGGATAATGGCTGTTAGATATTGGATAATTGCACATTTTCGAGGTGGGGAGAGGCCTCTAACATCAAACTTCAAACTAACGACTAACAACTAGCGGAGAGTGGAAATGTGCAATGTTGGGGGTTGACCGATGATAACCAAATATGTTATCATATCGCCGTTGGTTAGTAGCGGAGTGTGTGGATGATAAAGAGTTACCGAGACAAAGACACAGAGAAGTTCGCTAACGGCGAGACTGTCCGCAGGTTTCGTGCGTTTGAGAGGGTCGCTTACAGGAAGATCAAATACCTCATGGCTGCAGGTGCGCTTGAGGACTTGCGCATTCCGCCAGGGAACCATCTTGAGGCTCTTTCCGGTGACAGGGCAGGGCAGCATTCTATCCGCATCAACGACCAATGGCGGATATGCTTCGCGTGGAGCGCGGGCGGGGCGGAAAATGTGGAAATCGTCGACTATCATTGAAGGAGAACGAAAATGAAGATGAAACCAGTTCATCCGGGAGAGGTGCTTGTGGAGGAATTCCTCAGGCCAATGGGGCTGTCGCAGTATCGACTTGCCAAGGAGATACATGTTCCCCTGCGGCGCGTGAACGAAATCGCGCTTGGACGCCGCGGCATTTCCGCCGACACTGCGCTGCGTTTCGCCAGGTTCTTCGGTACAACGCCGGAAGTCTGGCAGAACCTGCAAAGCCAGTACGAAATGGATGTTGCGAAAGGCAGCGTCTGGAGCAAAATCGTCGAGACTGTCAAGCCGCTGCGGCGCACTGCGGCTTGTTTGTAACCCGATTAACCCTAAACGAATGCGACATGTCCCCGGCGGGGAAAGTAAAATGACGGATTTTTCAAAAGTGCTAAACCCGGAGCAGTGCGCCGCGGCAACCGCGGCGGACGGCCCGATTCTGGTTCTCGCGGCGGCGGGAACGGGCAAGACTCGCACGCTCGTGCACCGCGTGGCGTACCTCGTCGAGAAGGGCGTCCCACCCGAGCGCATCCTGCTTCTTACGTTCACGAACCGCGCGGCGAAGGAAATGCTGGAACGCGCCGAGAAGCTGGTGGGGCCTGCCATCGGCGGCGTGTGGAGCGGCACCTTCCACCATGTTTGCTCGCGCTTCCTGCGCCGCTACGGCGGGTCGCTTGGCTATGGGCCCGGGTACCAGATACTCGACGAGGACGACGCGAAAAAACTCATAACCGAGTGCATCAAGAAGCGCGTTGCCCAGCCCAAGGACTTCCTCAAGAAGGAGCTCGTCCTGAAGATCATTTCCGACGCCGCCAACCGGGAGCTCCCCGTGGCCAACATCGCAGCCGCAATGCAGTCGAAGGAGGCCGGCGTGGATGTCGATGCAATCGTCGACATCGCGATGGACTACGCGAAGCGCAAGAAGGAACTAGGGGTCATGGACTTCGACGACCTGCTCGTCAACGCGCTCAAGCTCCTGCGCGAGAACGAGAACGTGCGCAAGCTACTCCAGGACCACTTCCTGCACGTGCTGGTCGATGAATACCAGGACACAAACACCCTCCAGGCGCAGCTCGTAGACATCATCGCCGGGAAGTCGCGCAACGTGCTCGCCGTGGGCGATGATTTCCAGTGCATCTACACATGGCGCGGCGCGCAGTTCGAGAACATCATGGAGTTCCCGAACCGCTGGCCGGGATGCCGCATCATCAAGCTCGAGCGCAACTACCGCTCAGTGCCTTCGGTGCTGGATGTCGCGAACGTGGTGATGAAGGACGTGCCGCACCAGTTCGAGAAGACGCTCCGCGCGTCCCGTCCCGACAGCGGCGACCTGCCGTGCCGCTGGAGCGTGTTCGACGGGAAGTCCCAGGCGGACCTCGTCGGCAAGATCGTCGAGGCCCTGCGCGCGCACGGATACGGCTACGGCAAGATCGCGGTGCTCTACAGGTCGCACTTCAACGCGCTCGACATACAGATGAAGCTCATGCGCTCGGGCGTGCCGTTCCGCATAACGAGCGGAACGGGCTTCTTCGAGCAGATACACGCAAAGGACGCGCTTGCGTTCCTCCGCATCATGATTGACCCGAAGAGCGAACTTTCGTTCATGCGCGTCGTTGAGCTCCTCCCGGGCGCCGGCGAGGCCGCGGCGAGAAAGGCTTGGGAGAAGGTCGGCATGTCGTTCGACCCTGCCAGGCCCGAGGACCGCGAGAAGCTGCGCGGCGCGCTCGGGAAGAAGGCTCTCACGTTCTACGGGCAGCTAGAGGGCGCGTTCGAGGATGCGGCGCAGCACCACGCGGAGGGCAAGGACCACCTGATGGTCGACTCGTTCCTGCGCGGATTCTACATCGGACACCTCAGGCGCGAATTCGAGCCTGATGAGGCTGATCGCCGAGCCGAGGACCTGCGGGAACTGCAGGCGCACATCCTCGATTCCGACGAAGGCCTCGAGGGCTTCCTGCGCGAGGTCGCGCTTCTCACGAACCTCGATGCCCAGACTCGCGACAGGAACGCAGGCGGCGACTGCGTTACGCTTTCGACCGTGCACCAGGCGAAGGGCATGGAGTGGCCGGCCGTGATAGTGCCGTGGCTTGTGGAGGGTCTGTTTCCCTCGAAGCGCAGCATCGACGACGGCAATATCGACGAGGAGCGCCGTCTTTTCTACGTAGCGGTGACTCGCGCCAAGGACCGCCTGTACCTGATACAGCCTCGCGCCCGCGCAACGCCGGAAGGCGGACTGTGCCCGTGCGAGACGAGCCGTTTCCTCCGCGAGATTCCGCCTGGGCTAGTCACTGACAAGGAATGGAACCAGCCGCCCGAATACGGTTTCGGCGGAGGCTATGGCGGACGATACGGCGGCGGATATGGACGCGGCTCCGGCTCGGCGTACAACGGTCGTTCCGCCGGCGGCGGATATGGAAGGAACCGCTCGCGCTTCGGACGCTGGTAGCGAAGGGGGGGAGAAATGGCACAGGCAAAAGGGCTTTCACTTCTCAGCGGCGGTCTCGACTCTCAGCTTGCCGTCTGCGTGCTCCGCGAGGCGGGCGCATACATGGAAGGCGTTACGTTCGAGACGCCGTTCTTCTCCGCCGGCGCCGCGCGCAAGGCGGCAAAGGCGCTTGGACTCCCGCTCACTGTAGTTGACTTTACCGCTGACGAGATAGCCCTTGTGAAGAACCCGCCGCACGGCTACGGCGGGGCGATGAACCCGTGCATAGACTGCCATGCGACCATGATACGCCGCGCCGGCGAGATCATGCGCGAGCGTGGGTTCGACTTCGTGTCGACAGGAGAAGTGGTGAACCAGCGCCCGATGAGCCAGACTCGCCAGTCGCTTGGCGTGGTGGCGCGCGCCTGCGGCCTCGAGGGACGACTGGTGCGGCCGCTCTCCGCGCAGCTCCTCGAGCCGACGCAGCCCGAGCTCGATGGTCTCATCGACAGGTCGAAGCTTCTTGGGCTTTCGGGGCGGCAGCGTCAGCCGCAGATGGAGCTCGCGGCGAAGTTCGGCCTTACGGACTATCCTTCTCCCGCGGGCGGATGCCTTCTCACGGAGAAGGGCTACGGACGCCGCCTGAAGGACCTGATGGACCACGAAGGGCTTGACGACCTCAGGCTCGTTCGCATGCTTCGCGCAGGCCGGAGGTTCCGCCTTCCCGGCGGCGCCTCGGTGATCCTCGGGCGCGACGCAACGGACAACGCGCGCCTCGAATCAGAACGTGCCGCAGGCGAGGTGCTTGTCGCCCCTGTGTCCGTTCCCGGGCCGACGGCGCTCGTTCTTTCCCCCTGCGAGTCGGACCTTGCCCTTGTGCGCGCGCTGGTATGCGCCTATTCGCGCTACGACAGGTTTGAGGGGGAAGTCACGGTGAAGTCCACCGGCGATTCGGGCCGCGAGGATTTCAAGGTGGCGCGTCCTTATTCGCGCGAGGCGTTCAAACAGTACCAGCTTACGTGAAGGCGGAGGTGCAGGCATGGCGGCGAAGAAGCGGCTTCTCGTAATCGGAGCGTCCGGCGGAATAGGGTCCGCCGTTGTTGAGGAGGCTTCCGCCGCTGGCTGGGACTGCGTGCGCGCGGACCGTCATTCTGAGTTCCGGGTTGACCTTTCCGAGGCGTCGAGCCTTGAGGGGAGACTCAAGTCTCTTTTCGCGGAGAATGGTCCCTTCGACGCCGTGGTGTTCGCCGCAGGTGTGTGCCCGATAGTCCCGCTCCAGTCGCTGTCTGCCAGCGCGCTTGCGGAGACGATGCTCGTTAACTGCGGGGCGTTCGTCATGCTAGTGAAGGTGTATGCGGCCTGCGGCACCGGCGGAAACGGAGGCAGGGTCGTTGCCGTTTCGTCGGTTTCGGCGAATGAAGGCTGGGCTGGCGGCGCCGCGTACTGCGCGTCCAAAGGCGCGCTTTCGGCTGCAGCCCGCGCGCTTGACGCAGAGCTCGCGCAGAAAGGCGTTCGCGTAGCCGCCATAGAGCCGGGGCATGTGCTTACGGACATGTTCAGGCGCGGTGCGGGCAGAATGGGGGTCCCGGAATCAAGTGCGGCCTCTCCGCGGTCCGTAGCCCGCGAGATACTCGCGCTTGTCGACCCACGGTAACGCAGGCATTAAAAGGAGGAGGTTCCGCAATGATAGACTTCGACTTCTGGTCGCCCACGTACATTGCTTTCGGGAAGGGCAAGGAATCACACACGGGCGGGCTCGTGCGCCGCTTTGGCGGGACCAAGGCGCTTTTGCACTACGGCGGCGGAAGCGCAGTGCGGAGCGGGCTTCTCGACCGCGTGAAGTCCTCGCTGTCCGAGGCGGGCGTGGCGTTCGCGGAACTTGGCGGCGTGAAGCCGAACCCGCGCAGCTCGCTTGTCGACCAGGGCGTCCGGCTTGCGCTCGACGAGAAGGTCGACTTCCTTCTGGCCGTTGGCGGCGGCAGCGTGATCGACTCGGCGAAGGCGATTGCGATCGGCGCGGCGAACGGCGGCGAGTGGCGCAGGTTCTACGTTGGACGCGAGGTCAAGGTCAAGCCCGTCATTCCCGCCGCGCTGCCGGTGGGTGTCGTTCTCACGATCGCCGCGGCGGGAAGCGAGGCCTCTACGAACAGCGTTGTGAACCTCGAGCCGGAGAACCTCAAGCGCGCTGCGGGCGGGGACATACTGCGGCCGAAGTTCGCCGTGATGAATCCCGAGATTACGATGAGCCTACCGCCGTTCCAGACGGCCTGCGGCCTTGCCGACATGTTCGCGCACCTCTGCGAGAGGTACTTCACGCCGACTAAGGACGTGGCGCTGTCCGACAATCTCTGCGAGGCAGTGATGCGCACCGTGGTCGAGGAGGGTGCGAAGGTGATGGCGGACCCTTCAGACTACCAGGCGCGCGCGAACGTGATGTGGGCGGGAACGCTCGCGCACAACGACGTATGCGGCGCGGGGCGGGTCCAGGACTGGGCGAGCCACGGGCTGGAGCACGAGCTTTCCGCGCTCTACGACTGCGCTCACGGGGCCGGGCTTGCTGTCGTCATGCCGGCTTGGATGGAATACGTCCACAGTGCGGACGATGCGCGCTTTGCCCGCTTCGCGAGGAACGTGTTCGGCGTTGGTGCCGGCGAAACTGACGCTCAGGCCGCCCTCGACGGCATAGTCGCGTTCCGCCGCTGGCTCAAGTCTATCGGCATGCCGCTCACGTTTGCCGAGCTCGGCGCGAAGGAGGAGGACATACCGCTTCTCCTGAAGACGCTAAACCTCTGCGGCAACACGCTTGGCGGTTTCATGCGCCTTGACGAGAACGACGTCTCGGCCATATACAGGCTGTGCGTGTAGACCCGTGCCCATGCGGTCCGAGAATGGCGAGCCTGCGAGTATAGGGCGCATCTCGGTAGGGTCGCGCGTCCCGCGCGACCGCTGGCACGCGGGACGCGTGCCCCTACCAGGCAAGCTTCTGCGCACGATCTGACAACATGCACGATTCGCGGATGCGTCCGCGAGGATGTTATGTGTATTTGCGTGTTTGCGCAAGTCCCGCGGATGTTGTATAATGGAGCCATGAACGCCGTCCTTGAAGAGCTGTTTTCCAGATATCCATGCCTCGATCCTTGCCAAAGCAGCGTAATTTGCGCTTGCGATATGTTGCTTGAGGCTTTCCGTTCCGGCGGGATGTGCATGGGGCTTGCCATCGAGCGCTTCCCCGCGAAGGCGAACGAGATATCGGCTCTTATGGTGATGGCGATAGTCGGAGGCGGAATCGTCTCCGCGGTCCTGGGCGTCGCGCAGTCGTCGTTCGGTCCGGCCGGAATCGTCGCTACTCTCGGCGTCTGCATCGCCTATCTTTCGCTCTCGGGCTTTTTGCGTCACAACGTTCTCGCACGATCCAAAACAACGAACAGGAGAAAAGACGATGAGAATGCGTAAGGCAGCGGCCGTGTTGCTGGCCGTATCCGCCGTTATTTCGGCTTCGGCGGACAAGGCCGGCGGCATATTCGACGAGGGCGGGTTCTTCGTCGGATGCAACTACTGGGCGAAGAACGCCGGCATGTACATGTGGTCGCAGTGGGACCGCGGAGTGGTGGAGAAGGAGCTTGCCGCGCTTGCGGCGAACGGCGTCACCGTGATGCGAGTGTTCCCGCTCTGGAGCGACTTCCAGCCGCTGACGGGGGACTGCGCCGCAGGTGGGGCGTACCGCTCGTTCAGGTTCCGCGACAACCGCGACCTGCCGAATCCCGAAGGCGTGGATCCGGTCATGATAGGGCGTTTCCGCGAGTTCTGCGACGTCGCCGAGAGGAACGGCATCAAGCTCATCGTCGGCATAGTCACCGGCTGGATGTCGGGGCGCCAGTTCGTGCCGCCCGTGTTCGAGAACAGGAACGTGCTCTCCGACCCGGAGGCCATCATGTGGCAGACGCGGTTCGTGAAGCACTTCGTGCGTGAGCTGAAGGACCATCCGGCCATAGCCGCGTGGGACTTCGGCAACGAGTGCAACTGCATGGACGCAAAGGACGGGGCTGACCAGAAGCAGGCGATGTTCTACAACTGGATGGACCACATCGGCATGGCCATCAGGTCGCAGGATGCGTCGCGTCCAGTGGTCTCCGGAATGCACGGCCTCTCGACGTACGACAGGGACAGGCAGCCCATACGCCTCAACGGGGAGCTTTCCGACATCCTCTGCACGCACCCGTACCAGTACTACGTCCCTGGCTGCGGCAGGGAGGCGTTCAACACGATGCGCACCGAGCTGCACCCCACGGCCGAGTCGGTCCTCTACCGCGACCTCGGCGGAAAGCCGTGCTTCGTGGAGGAGATAGGAAACCTCGGCACCAGCTGCACGAGCGACGAGCGCACTGCCGCCGGAATGCGCGCGACGATGTTCAGCGCGTGGGCGAACGACCTCAAGGGCTGCCTCTGGTGGTGCAATTCCGACCAGGAGGTGCTCGAGTTCCCTCCTTACACGCTCACGCCCTGCGAGCGCGAGCTCGGCATGCTGCGCCAGGACCTCACGCCGAAGCCCGTCATGCTCGAGATGAAGGCGTTCCAGGATTTCCGCCGCTCACTTCCGTTCGCAAAGCTTCCCAGAGCGAAGGTCGACGCCGTGATCGTAGTGCCGGAGAAGGAGGCTGGATGGATTCCTGGGTTCGGCGCATACCTGCTCGCGCGCCAGGCGGGTTTCAATCCCTCGTTCGCCGGCGCTGAGCGCGACCTCCCGGATTCCGGTCTCTACGTCGTCTGCTCTGCGGGGTCCGACATGGCGTATACGTTTCCGGCGCAGAAGCGCATCTACGAGAAGGCCGAGAAGGGCGCGACCGTGCTGATCATCTACTCCGGCGAGATGCGGTTCACCCAGCTGCGCGAGCACGCTGGCGTGAAGGTCGACTACTGCAGCCTCTCGGGGCGCGATGTGAAGTTCGAGCTCGATGCGTTCCCCGGACGGAAGATCAGCGCATGGGACAGGACTACTTGCCGGCTTCTCGACGGCGACGCGGAAGTCCTTGGCCGCGCAACGGACGGCGCGCCGGTGTTTACCTCCTTCAGGTGCGGCAAGGGCCGCGTCCTCGTGTGCAACGCGCCTATCGACCGCCAGGCGGTCGCGCGCACGGACACGCTTACGGGCGAGGGCGTGATGCCTTACTATCTCGTGCTCAGCGAGGCTGCGAGGATCGCCGGCGTGAGGCATGTCGTCGAGAAGGGCGACTGCCCGTGGGTCGGCATAACCGAGCATCCTGCGCGGGACGGCTCCACGATCGTCATGGCGATAAACTTCGAGCCGCGCGAGATCGCCTGCCCCGTGAAGGTCAACGGCAAGCTCGGGCGCGTATGGCGCGGAAGCGTGAAGGGCGGCGAAATTCGTCTCGCCCCGAACGAAGCCGCGCTCTTCGAGGTGCTCAACTAGCTGCGCCCTAACGACTTTCCAGCAAGGACATCCTATCGTCGGGCCGGTCTGCTGCTACGGCCGATCGCCTTCGCGCGCGAGGCGTTAAGCGGATGCGCAAGGGTAAGCG
>CAMORM010000019.1 GCA_946623785.1 uncultured Verrucomicrobiota bacterium | reverse complement strand
AGAGAGCGGCAATCCATCTTGCCTCGCCAGAACCTGAAAAATGGGTAAACTCCAGCCCTGCGTACTATTGACACCATGGAGACCAATAGCCTATAATACCCAGACATTCAACCAAAGACCAATCAGCCTCATGCGGAAAGCAAAGGGAATGCACAGCAAGACGACGGCGGAAAGCCGCGGCAGGGAAGGATAGCCTTGGCGCGCGGAGCAAACATACCACACATCGGGTGGTCATCGCACATCTATCCACTGGATGCGGCGGACTTCTTGCAGGTGCCCGACTATGCCGACGGGCCGATACCGGAGGGAGAGCTCCCTCCGGACAAGGTAATTCTCCTTATCCGCAAGGGATTCCCCGATTCTCTGGTGAGGGGCCGGGATGAAATCATCCGTCACCTGGGCGGCACGGTGAACGTGCGCGTGGTGTTCGTGCCTTCCGTCGCAAGGTGGAACCTTCCCGGGACATTGGTCCGCATCTGCCGGAACCGCTATCGTTACCACGGTTCGCGCGTGTACCACATTTCGGCGAAGGCCGTCCGGGCGATGAACCTTGAACGTTCGATCCGCACCATCGAGAATCCGCATTCCCGCGCCGGGGAAGACCGGGCGGCGAGCATGATAGAGCTTCTTGAGAGCCTGAAGCGGGATGGCTACCGCGACGACAAGCCCATCGTGGTGATGCTCTGCCGCACAAGCGGGCTCGCGGATTCGCTTCGGCAGGGGCATCACCGCGTAAGCGCGTGCCTGGCGTGCGGAATCGACCGCATGGCCGTCGAATTCGCGGCGGCAGGCGTCGCCCCATGGCAGCGCTGGGGCGTGTTCAGGCGCGCGGCGGCGGTTGCCGCCGCGTGCGCCGGCATTGCGGCAGCGGCGTGGGCGCTCTGGCCCGTGGCCCAGAGGGAACCGACGATGGACGTGCGGGGATTGCCGCAGATATCCCCGATCGGCGAGTTCATCCGTCCGCACGTTCCCGAGGAACTGAGCGGCATTACGCATGTGGCAGACGACTGCTACTACGCCGTAAGCGACGACGGAAGCGGCATCTGGCCGATGCGGATTGGCATCGACAGGGCGACCGGCGTGATCACGAACTGCGTGATGGGGAAGAACGTGCGCGTTGGCGGTGACAACGAGGGCATTGCCTGGGACAGGCGGAGCGGCACCGTGTTCGTGACTGACGAGAAGTCGATTGCGATCAGCGAAATCAATCCCGAGACCGGTCAGTCCGTGGCCGAAGTGCAGCTTCCCGAACACCAGAAGAAGCGGCGCAACAACCGGGGGCTGGAGTCGCTCGCCATGTCGCCGGACGGCGAATTCCTCTGGACGGCGAACGAGGAGGCTCTTTCCGGCGACGGAGACGTCTCGAGCGTGGAAAGCGGCACGGTTGTGCGCCTGACGAAGTTCCGGCGCCAAAGCGGCTCGACGTGGGCGCTTGCCGGAGAATGGGCCTACCTCACGGATGCCATCGGCGGGGGGAAGACGAAGCGCATGCGTTCGGGCGTGTCCGGCCTGTGCGTGCTGGATGACGGAACGCTTCTTGTCCTCGAACGCGAGCTGAGCCGCAAAGGCGTAGACCCCTCGTACCGGGCCCGGCTCTACGCCGTACGGCCTAGTCGGGACGCGGCCTTCGACGGGGACCATCCCATAGCCAAGAAACTGCTCTTCGGAGCGGATACGGGCAAGGCGAACTACGAAGGCGTTTGCGCCGGACCGACTCTGGACAACGGCGACCGGACGCTGGTGATGGTGTCCGACGGCGGCGAAGCGGACGACGAGCGGCTGTACGTCCTCCGAATGACGTCGTCGCAGGAGGCGCGGCAATGACGCGCGATTTCAACGACGACGCCCTTCTTCGCGCGCTCGAAGGCGGATTTGGCATATCGGTGCGGAAACTTGAGCCGCTGAATGGCCATGCACATTCGTTCAACTTCCGCGTGGAGACGATGGACGGGACCGTCTTTGTGGCTAAATGCATTCTGGCGGCGCACGCGGAACGATTCAAGTGCCTCATTGCGCACACTGAGCCGTCTGGCAATCGTCTCGCGGCGACACGGATCTTCGGCGGAAAGATTGTGGACTTCGGGCGATGGAAGGCAATGGCCATCAAATGGGTCCAAGGAGAAGCGCGCAGTCCCGAAGATCTGTCAGACGGGGAACTGGACGCCTTACTTGCCTCATACGCGGATTTCCTGTCGCATCTTCCAGACGACGGTGCGATATTGCCGATGAGGGACGGCCTTGCCGTCAAGCGGATGCTGCTGGAGCGCCTTCATGGCGGCAATGCACCGGAAATCGTCCGCGAGCTGAGCAAGATGCAGGACGACACGCTCGTACTCGCGCCAGAGCGTCGGCGCATTATCCATGGCGATCTGCACAAGGGGAATTTCCGCTTCGATGGCGGAGCCGTGAGCGGCTTCTTCGACCTTGAGGAACTGCGCTTCGGCACGCCGGCCGAAGACCTCGTGCGTTACGTCGTGTGCAGCGAAGAACACTGTAGGTGGTACGACCTCTGCGGACGGAGGAGGCTGTTTGGAGCGTTCCGCCGCATATTGGCGAAGACATCCTATTCCCATGACGAATGGATGTTCGCGATAAACGGTTTTCTTCTCCGCAAGCTCGCAAAGAAAGTCAAGACGAACCGCCTGTCGGTCTGGCGGAGGGTCAACTTGCGCATCAGGTTCCGCTTCTACCGCGAGTTGCGCAAGATCGTCGAAAGGATGGTGTCAAATGGCTGATCGCGTAAACGTGCTGTGCGCCAAATGGGGGACGAAATACGGCGCGGAATACATCGACAGGCTGTATGCGGGGGTCGAAAAGCATCTCCGCCGTCCGTTCCGTTTCGTCTGCGCCACGAACGAGCCAGAGGGAATCCGCAAAGAGGTTGACTGCGTGCCGCTTGACGCCGACCCGCACGTGAAGGACCGCGCATGGCCGAACATCCACGCGAAGCTAACCTTCTTCCGGCGCGGGTTCGCGCATCTGGAGGGGCCAACTCTGTTCTTCGACGTGGACGTTCTCCTGACTGGGCCCCTCGACAAGTTCTTCGACTACCATCCAGGGGACTTCTGCATCATCCACAATTGGATCGAACGGCGCAAGGCCCTGTTCCACCGCCCGAAAATCGGCAATTCCTCGTGCTTCCGTTTCGACGCCGGTTCCGATGCGGCACATGGCGTGTACGAGAGCTTCCTCCGCGACAAGGAGGATCCGTCGCTTGACAGTTATTTCCGCAAGGGATCGCAGAAATTCCAGACGCGGGCGATGTTCGAGCACGGCCAGGTGTGGTGGTGGCCGGAAGACTGGGTGTGCTCCTTCAAGCGTCAGTGCATTCCGGTCTGGCCGCTGAACCGCTTTCTCGTGCCGCGAAAGCCGAAGACGGCATCGGTCGTCGCCTTCCACGGGAATCCCGACATTCCCGAGGCGATCGACGGATTCTATTGGCACAAGGGCAAGAAGATACCGCCCCACCTCACGTGCCGGCCCACGCCATGGGCCCGTGAACTCTGGGAGAACCCATGAAGCCGGAACTGCATCTGTTCATACTCTGGGAGAAGGCGCGCCGCGTCGAGGCGAGGATTCTCGACGACCTCTCACGCCAGAAGGACATCGAGGTGATCGGGAAGTGGGAGTTCGACTTTCCTGGGCCTGCGGCAGAGTTCTACCCGGCATTCTACGGCGGGAAGAAGCCACTGGACGGCCGCCTCAAGGCGCGCAAATGCGGAGGAGGCCCTTTCCTTCTGATCGTAGTGCGCAACCTGAATCCCACCTACGGCTCGCGCTGGGCGCGCGACGACAAGTACTACACCGCCAACGAGCTGATGTACGACCTCAAGGCGCGCTACCGTGAATGGGCTGGACGCAAGCACCGCGTCCACGGAACTACGGACTGCGACGAGTTTGCGCGAGACATCTTCCTGCTCACCAGCCACACGGCGGAGGAATGGGAGCGCGGAATACCGGAAGGCATCCGCCTAAACGTACCGTCGCACGCATACTGGCGCCAGATAGTGGACGAAGCTGGCGCCGCCATGGGGCTCGCGGACTGCAAGATACTCCTTGAGAACAAGTACATCAACGACGTGTTCTTCGAATGCGGCTTCAAGGGGCGGTCGGCCGTCGTCAAGTGCTCATCCTCATGCGCCTGGTCGATCGGCAACGAGTTCCGCCTCGCGTCGCGCCTTTACGCAGTGGCGCCACAGGTCGTTCCAGAGCCTTTGGCGGAATGGTCGTCCGACGACGGCATGCGCGCTTTTGTCGTAACGGAAAAGGTGTCTGGGCCGTCGCTGACGGAACTGCTTGAACGCGGCGTCGACGACAAGCAGGCCGGCGTTTTCGCGGCGGACATCCTAATGCTGGCGGAGGCGCTGAAGAAGACCGGCATTGTCCACCGAGACATATACACCGACAATTTCCTGCTCGGAAGCGACGGGCACCTGAAGGCTATCGACTTCCAGATGTCAATCGACCGCAACGACTACCGGGAAGACCCGTGGGTCGCATCCCATCCGAAGTTCCTCTACGTGGTGTTCGGCGTGAACCACGACACGCCATGCGGATGCTGGGACGACCGGGCGGCGCTGGGCGCAATCCTTGCGCTCCTGCCTGACACCGACGCCGTGGCGCAGGCACGCCACAAGCTGGCCGAGATGCCGGACATGTCGTTCACCGCCAGCCCCACGCCCTGCGCCCGCCTGAAGCTACGCCTGTACGCAATCAGCCTGATGGTCCAGGCGCACCTGCCGTGGCGGTCGCGCAAGAGACGCGACCAGGCGCGCAAGCGCCTGGCCACGATACTGGCGCGCGGCGGTACTGACGTCGACGGCCGCGATCCAGAAGCCACGCACGCGAGGAAGGAAAAAACATGATCCCATGCGCCATTGCCGCCGCGGCAATTGTTGCCGTATACGCCCTCTGCAAGTGCACGTGGTGGTGGCCGCGCTGGCCTCGCGGCGTGCCGTCCTTCCTGATGCTCCACTCAGTTTCCGACGAAGTGGTGGACGCGTCATGCCCCAACAACACGATTCGGCCGCGCGAGCTGGAGGCGTTGATTGTCAGGCTGCTCAAAGGAGGCTACAGGTTCCGCACGTTCACGGACGCGGCGTCCGATCCTGGGCCGCGCGACGTGGTGCTGACGTTCGACGACGGCTATGCCGACAACTACCTGGAGCTGCTGCCGATCCTGAGGCGGCATGGAGTTCCGGCGACATGCTTCGTCACAAGCCGCTTCGACGACCCGCGCTTCCTGTCCCGCGACCAGCTGCGCGAAATGGACGCAAGCGGGCTCGTCGAGATAGGCGGACACACATCGGACCACTGTGTCCTCACGTCTGTTGGCCTCGACAAGGCGCGTGCGCAGATCCGCGCGAACAAAGAGGACCTGGAATCCGTCCTCGGGCATCCGATCGTCTCGTTCGCCTATCCATGCGGGGGCGAAAACGACGACATCGTGTCGGAGACAAGGAAAGCGGGGTACCGTTTCGCCGCGGCGATGGTCAAGAAGATGCGCCCGGTCGGAACCGATCCGTACAGGATACACCGCCAGATCATCCCCCGCGGCATGAAGACATGGCAGTCATACATGCTCGCCACGCGCGGAAAGTACAAGATATGAGAATCGCCATCTACAAGGACACGTTCGCGGCCCGCCGCGGCGCGGACATAGCAGTTCGTTCCCTGGCGGACGGACTGCGCGAACGCGGGCACGACGTCTCGATCGCAACAGACGACGACCATGACCCGCTCGGCTGCGTGAGCGGCAACGACGTCTGCATCGCCGCGGGTACGAACGAAATGCTTGCGCTTACAGACGGCGGCCGCACGCGGCCCCCCGTGAAGACAATCCTCCAGTTCCACACCCATCCGCTGTACCCATTCCGCCACTGGATCCGCCACTGGAGGCGATGCCGTTCCATCCGGCGGGCCATCTCGCTGGCCGACGCGGTTCAGGTCCTTCTGCCTTCGCACGAGGGCGTGCTGCGGCGGAAGGCCGGGTATAGGGGACGCGTGTGCGTGATCGGCAACGCCTCGCGTTTCGGGCCGTGCGGCTCATCTTCCGACGACGGGCAGACGATCATCTACCCCGCCGCCTTGAACGACGACAAACGGCAGGCCCTCCTGATCGACGCATTCGCCCGCGTGGCAGGCGAATTCCCCGGGTGGCGCGTCGTTCTGTATGGAACGGGGAAGTCGTCGTGCGAGAAAAGGCTACGTGCGCGCGTTGCGGCGGCGGGGCTTGGAGACCGCATTGTGTTCGCGGGGTACTGCAACGACCTCACGGCGGCATATTCGTCTTGTTCGTTTGTCGCTTTTCCATCCGCCAACGAGGGCTTTCCGCTGACGGTCGTCGACGCGGCGGCGTTTCGAAAGCCCGTGCTTGGGCTCGCGGAGACGCCGGCGGTTGCGGAGATCATCGCCGACGGCGAGACGGGGTTGCTGTCCGAGGCCAAGGTGGCGGCGTACGCTGACGGGCTGGCCCGCCTGATGAGCGACGCGGACCTGCGCCGCCGGCTAGGCGAGTCCGCCTGCCGGCACTTCGCGGCGATCTACTCGCGCTCGGCCTTCCTGGACCGTTGGGAGTCCGCCCTCGCCTGCATGGGCTAGCAAATCGGCGGGGAATCGTGTATAATAATGGCGTTCTTTCCCCGTTATGAGAACGTCTTTGACAGTGAAGATAATCCGTCTCGCGACCGCGCTGATTCCAGTCAAGCGCGTACGGCGCCGTTTACGCGACCGCTGGATGTCTGCCGCACGCGCGCGGAAAATGGCGCGGACGCTTCCAGTGGTCCAGGCGCGGTATGCGGCGCACGAAGCCGCGTGCAGGGAAAAGCTGTCGCGCGGGGAGCGGCTTCGGGTTGCGTTTCTCGTGTGCGACGCGTCGATGTTCTCGGCAGAGCCCGTGTTCGCGAAGATGAAGGACGACCCGCGGTTTGACTGCTTCATCGCCGTAGTGCCGCGCGTCACCCGCGGCGAGGCGTTCCTGCGCGAGACCTACGCAAAGGCGCTGGACACGCTCCGGCCGCGCTACGGCGACGCCGTGCGCGCGCTGTACGACCCCGACACGAGGAAATGCGCGGACCTACGCGGACGCGCGGACGTCGTGTTCACGTCCATCGTGTACGAAGACCAGTCGCTTCCGCAGGTCACCACAAGCGCAATGAGCGCCTATGCGCTCGTCGTTGCCATTTCATACGGCTACAGCGGGCTTTTCAAGAACAACGTGCGCAGCACGATCTTCCTTCCCAACATCGTGCTGTCCTGGAGGTTCGTGCTTTCGAACAGGGACACCCTCGAGGAATGGACGAGCCACAACCCCCTTCTCGCGCGCAACGCCATTGTGTGCGGCTACGCGAAGATGGACCGCTACGAGAACGCGAGGAAGGCGGCAGAGGGGCAACGTGCGGAAACGAAGCGGGTCCTGATATGCCCTCACCATTCGATCGAAAGGGACACGGAAGGACTGAGGCTCTCCTCGTTCCTCGCCTTCGCGGACTTCTTCATCCGCCTGCCGGAGCTCTACCCAAACGTGAAGTTCGTGTTCCGTCCGCATCCGCTGCTCTTCCCCAGGCTCCGCACCGCGAAGTGGTGGGGCGAAGAGCGCACAGCCGAGTACGAACGCAAGATGGAGTCCTATCCGAACGTGGAGTTCCAGCGCGGCGGGGACTATTTCCGCACATTTGCAGAGTCCGACGCGCTGATCCACGACTGCGGTTCTTTTTTGGCGGAGTACTTCTACACCGGAAGGCCACAGTGCTACCTGCTCGCCGACGAGGGCACGGCCGGCCGCGAGTTCCTGCCATTCGGCCTGAAGCTGCTCGACGCCACTTACAGGGCTTCGTCCGAAAAGGACATCTCGGACTTCATGGACAAGGTCGTGCTTGGAGGGGACGACCCCCTTGCCGCGCGCCGTGACGAACTGGCGCGAACCTCGGTCTGCATACACTATCCAAACGCCGCGGCGCGCGTAGTCGACGCAGTCGTCAGCGGCATCGAAGGGAAGGGAAATGGTTGACAAAGAACTCTGCATGAGCCGATTCCTCGCATTCCGCTATATCGAGGATGAGGACTTGAATTTCTTCGACGGGCTCAAGCACTCCGTGTGGAAGCGTCCGTCGAGCGGGAATACCCACGTGGTAGGATCCGCGGACGAAATCGACCAGGCGATCCGCCAGGAGACGGAGTCGTTTTTCGTCCCGGGGAAGACAGCCCTGTTCCTCTCCGGAGGGATAGACAGCGCAATCCTCGCCTCATACCTGCCGCGCGGCACGAAGGCATACACCTTCCACTGCGTTGCAGAGGGCGCGATAAACGAGACCGAGCAGGCGGCCAGGTATGCCGCCGAATACGGGCTTGACCACGAAGTGATCGACATGCGCTGGGAGGACTTCGAGGAGCTCACACCAGAGCTGCTCCGGCACGACGGCGTCCCGTTCCATTCGATCGAAGTCCAGCTTCTTAAGGCGGCGCGCCGCGCCAAGGCGGACGGCTTCGACCACTTGATACTCGGCGAGAGCGCAGACGGAGTGTTTGGCGGTCTGGACGGGCTGCTGTCCAAGGACTGGACACTCGAGGAGCTTATGGAGCGCTATTCCTTCGTGCGGCCCGAGCGCGCGCTGAAGAACCCCGTATCCGTGCGCGACGTGTATGAGCGCTACCTGAGGCCGGACGGCATCATGGACATAGAGGAGTTCATCCACGGCGTGTTCTGCATAGAGTCCTCATGCTCCTACCTCCACGCCTTCGACCTCGCGGGCGTCTCCGCGCTGATGCCGTACGGGCGCATGCGCATGTCGGGGCCGCTTGACCTGGCGCGCGTGCGGCGCGGCGAGTCGAAGTACCTCCTGCGCGAGCTCTTCGCCCGGCGCTACCCGGGCATGGACGCGCCGCGGAAGATACCCATGCCGCGCGCGACCACGCAGTGGTTCGCCGATTGGCGCGGCCCTACGCGGCCGGAATTCATCCCTGGATGCCAGAAGGACATGACCGGCGACCAGAAGTGGCTGGTCTGGTGCCTTGAACGATTCCTAAATGCCTACGAAAACGGAGAACTCTCATGAACAAGACGATCATCGGCTACACAAGCGGCGTCTACGACCTGTTCCACATAGGGCACCTCAACCTGCTGAAGAACGCGAAGGGCCTGTGCGACAAGCTCATAGTCGGGGTGTCGGTCGACGCGCTCGTGGCGTACAAGAACAAGCGCGCGGTAATCCCCTTCGAAGAGCGGCTCGAGATCGTGCGGTCGATCAAGTACGTCGACGCGGCAATCCCGCAGGAAGACCTCGACAAGTTCAAGATGTGGGAGAAGCTCCACTTCGACGTGCTGTTCGTAGGCGACGACTGGTTCAAGTCCGAGCGCTGGGAGGAGATGGAGCGCAAGTTCAAGGAGGTCGGCGTGCGCGTAGTCTACTTCCCCTACACGAAGGGGACCAGCTCCACGATCCTCAACGCCACGCTGCGCAAGCTGCGCGAGGGGGAGTGACCGGTGGTTCCGCTGCTTGCCAAGCTCCTGACGTTCCTCGTCTTCCCCAGGCGTATCCGCGAAAGGCTGCGCAAGCGGATAGTCTTCTCCCTGTACGGGCTCCCCGTGTGGCGCCGGGCGAAACGCGTCGGGAAGGAACTGCACTGCAACGGGCCCGTCCGCGTGACGCGCCGCACGGAACTCGGCGACCACGTGAACTTCAACGGAGCGGTCTTCTTCGGCGGAGGCGAGGTGAAGATCGGCAGCTGGTTCCACTCGGGCGAGGGCCTGAAGATCTTCACGCGCAACCACAACTACAAGGGCGAGGCCATCCCATACGACGACGGGTTCGTGCTAAAGCCGGTGACGATCGGCGACTGCGTGTGGGTCGGGGCGTACGTGATCCTGCTCCCAGGCACGACGATCGGCGACGGCGCGATCATACAGGCAGGCTCCGTTGTGCATGGCGAGATTCCCCCCATGGCCATTGCCGGCGGCAATCCGGCAAAAGTATTCGCCTGGCGCGACAAGGAGCACTACCTTCGCCTGAAGGAGGCCGGCCGCTTCCACTGACAGGACACGGCCGGCGGAAGGCGCCGCGAGCCGATTCCGGCTCCTGGGGCAGGACGCAGCCAGGCTATGACTTCGTCACGGGAACTTCACCTCTGCAGGGGCCAGGCCATCGGCGGACGCCCTCAGGGTAATCGGCCCCTTCGAGCCCTTGTCGCGGCGCACAACGGCCACGGCCTTTCCGAAGTAGAGCGGGTGGGAGGACACGTCCGCGAACGAATCGTGTCCGCGCGGGTCGCCGTTGCCCACGGCCAGAAGCTTGCCGGGGCCCGTCAGCTTGAACGACACGCGGTTCTTCGCCCACGGGTCGCGCACGCCATTCGCGTCCACCACGTCCACCTGCACGAACACGCACGTCTCCCCGTCGGCGGGAAGCTCGCCCGCCTCGGGGGTTAGCCTCACAGCCTCGGGCTTCCCGGCAGTGCGCATCGTCTGCTCGCCGATCTTCCTGCCGGCCCTGTACGCAACGACCTTGAGCTCGCCCGGCTCGTACGGCACGTCGAACCAGCGCAGGCGGTAGCGCGCGCAGACGTCGTAGTACGTGTTCGTGCGGAAGTCCCCGCACTCGGCGCGCTTCCCGGATTTTGTGTCGAGCGGGAACTCCGTCGTCATGTCCTTCGACCTGCTGCCGAGCGACTTCCCGTTCAGGAACAGCTCCGCAGAGTCGCCGCTCGTGTAAACGTACACCGGGACGTTGGTCGCAGAGCCCTCCCAGTTCCAGTGCGGCAGCAAGTGGATCGTCTCGGACTTCCTGTTCCAGTGGCTGCGGTAAAGCCAGTAGCGCTCCTTCGGAACGCCCATGAGGTCGACAATCCCGAAATACGAGCTGCGCGCAAGCTCCTCCTTCGGCACGGCTTCCATCATCGGGAACTGGTTGCCGTGGACAAACGGCGTGGGCTCGCCCAGATAGTCGATCCCGGTCCACACGAACTCTCCGCCGCAGTAGCGGTCCTTCTCCATGCGCCAGAACTCCACGTCCGGGATGTCGCTCCACGGGGCGGCGTTGTGGTCATAGCCGTCGACTTCCCGCTCCGCCACGTTGAAGGCGGTCTTGTGCGGGGAAGGCGGCTCGCTGAAGAAGCCGTAGCTGCTGAGCGCGGACGCGCTTTCGGAGTAGAGGACGGGCTTGTCCGGGTGCTTTGCCTTGATCTTTGCGTAGTTGCGGCCGTAGTTCCACCCGGTGATGTCGAGCTCCTTGAACATGCCGGACTCGATTGCGTTCGCGTGGCAGCAGCCGATGCCCACGGGGCGCGTGGTGTCGAACTCGCGGATCGCGTCGCGGAACAGACTGAACCTGACTGCGCTCATGCCGTTCGTCGCGTTCGGGTTCTTCCCCTTCCAGTCGTAGCCGTTGGGCGGTATCTCGTTGCCGATCGACCACACGAACACTGACGGGTGGTTGCGGTCGCGACGGACGAACTCGCGCAGATTGAGGCACACGTAGTCCTCGAGGTTCTGGTCTGCCCTCCGGCCGGACGTGGCGTCCCACTTGTCGAAGCACTCGTTCCACACCACGATGCCCATCTCGTCGCAGAGGTCGAGCATCTGGGGGTCGCACGCGTTGTGGCTCGTCCTGACCGCGTTCGCGCCCATGTCCTTCATGATGGCGAGCTGGCGCTTCATAACGCTGCGGTTGAACGCCATGCCGAGCGGGCCCATGTCGGAATGCAGGTCAACGCCGTTCAGCTGAACGCGCCGCCTGTTCAGGTGGAAGCCGTCTTCCGCCGTGAACGAGAACGTGCGGATGCCGAATCGGATCTTCTTCACGTCGAACGAGTCGCCCGTGCGCACGCCGATGTCGGCCGTGTAGAGGTGCGGGCTGTCTACGTCCCAGAGCTTCGGCTCCGGCACGGACAGGTCCAGCGCGAATTCGTACGCGCCTCCCGCATCGAGCTTGCGCGCACCGAGCTTCGCCTTGCTGATCATCTGCCCGGCCTCGTCGCGCACGCGCACGCCGGCCTCGGCGGACACGGCCGTCGAAAGGCGGTTAGTCACCGTGAACGCCACGTGCACCGTGGCGCAGCCCGGGTCGACCATCGGCGTCTTCACGAACTCGGTGCCCGGCAGCACGTACACGGCGGACGTGGAGACGAGGCGCACCGCGCGGTAGATTCCCGCGCCAGGATACCAGCGGCTGTGGTGGTCGCGCGTGTCTGCACGGACGGCAAGCGTGTTCACGCCTGCCTTCACGAACGGCGCGGCGTCCACGCGGAAGCTCATGTATCCATAGTCCCAGCCGCCCGCGAGCCGCCCGTTTACGTACACCCTGGGGCTCGCCATCACGCCGTCGAACTCAAGCCACAGCGCGCCACCAGCCTTCACGCGGGCGAAGTCCTCGTCCGCAAGCGTGAACGTGCGGCGGTACCAGCCCACGCCGCGCCACGGCAGCTTGCCCGTCCCGCCGTTGCCCTTCGGGTCGAACGGACCGGATATGGCCCAGTCGTGCGGGACCTCGACCTTTGTCCACGCAGCGGAGGCGAACGACGCGTCCGAAACCATCATCTTCTCGGAGGGGTCCTTCACGAAATCCCATTCGCCGCAGAGCGAGACGACCGTCCTGCCCTTTTTCTCTTCGCAGCCGGCCAGCAGGACAGCAAGCCCAAGCGCCAAGACCAGTTCCTTCGCAAAATGATGTCTCATGTTGTCTCCTTGTTGGAAAACCAGCAGGCAAGATGCACGTGCGCGCACGCGTTCGCCTGTCTATGCGCCGCAGGCATGCCGCCCCCAGTTTTGCGGATGTATTTTATCAGATATCCAAAAGGTGCGCAACAACCATTCTGTCCGCTACAGCCGCGCGCGGTTGACGAAATAGACTGCGCCGACCATGCAGAGCATCGCCCACAGGTAGTCCCAGCGCCACTTCTCGCCCATGAAGAGCATCATGAACGGAATGAACACGCACACCGTGATAACCTCCTGGATTATCTTCAGCTGCGCCACGTTCAACCCGGACGCCGCGCCCAGCCTGTTCGCCGGGACGGCAATCATGTACTCCACGAGGGCTATGAGCCAGCTCACGAGGACAATGGCGACGAGCGGCCATGCCGACGCACCAGGCTTCTGCAGTCTGAGGTGCCAATACCAGGCGAAAGTCATGAAAAGGTTGCTCGCAACGAGCATCCCGACAGTCGCAATGATGCCAAAAGGTTTCGCTTCCATCACTTGTATCCCTTGCCGTCAAAAAAAACGTCGTGCCGCCATTTTGACGGCACGGCGCGGATTATACCAAAAAGACGGCGCCGTTTACAGTCCGTCAGAACACGAGCGACGTCTTCTTGAACTCGCGCGTCGACACGAGCATCACATGCGGGACGCGGGAGCCTGCCGCTTCGGCAACGGTGCCGTCGAGGGACGCGAACTCCGATTCCGCCTCCTCGGCGCTGCGGCAGTGTATCATCGCGAAGACATTGTACGGGAACTCGCTCGACTTCGGACGTTCGTAGCAGTGAGTCACCTCGACGCGCGCCGCAAGCGCCCTTCCCACGGCAGTTGCGTCAGGCCCGTCGAAACGCCAGCAGCACATTCCGTTGTGGGTCCAGCCCGCATTGCGGTGGGCAAGGAGGAGCCCTATGCGCTTGAGCCTGCCGGAGCGCCGCCACATCTCGAGCGTCGCAAGGAGCTTCCACTCCGTGGTGCCGGCCTTTTCGGCGATGGCGGCGAAGTAGTCTGGACGCGCCTCGGTGTCGCCCTGCAGCGCGCGCACAACCGACAGCTCTTCAGGGGAGAGCTGCTTTCCGCACTCCACGTTCTCGTCGCGCTCGCGCGACTCCGCCCCGAACACGACGTCCACCTTGAAGCGCCTGAGCGCCGGAAGCTCGCGCACGAAGTGCGGGTGCAGACGATACTCGACGTCCATGAACGCCGCGCCGAAGCAGTCGGAGGGAGACGCCAGGGTGAACCAGAGGTTGGGGACGCGCGGAAGTTCGGCGGAATCAGGCGCAAGGCGCGAAGTGTCGTGCGGGACGCGCTCGTAGCAGTGCGTGACGCCGGAAATCGGAACAAGCTCGGCGGCAACCTTTTCGATGTCCTTCGGCGGGACGCTTGCCGCGCAGAGCGAGCTCCGCCACCCCATTCTGCGCGCGTCGAACACCGCGCCGAATCGGCGCACCTTGCCGTCGCCGCGAAGGCGCGCGATCTCCGAGAGAAGATCGTCCTCCGAAAGCCCGACACTACGGGCAAGGGCGGAAAACGGACGCGGCTCCAGCGGAACCCCGCGCTGGAGCGCAATGGCCGCGGCAGTGGCGGCGCCGGTCAATGCGGATGCTTCCGGCACCCTTACAGCTCGACCTTCTTGTAGTGCGGCACAAGCCCCTTCATGCAGCACCATCCGACGATGTACGCAACGGCGCAGTAGCCGAACAAAATGCAGTACCCCGCCGGCTTGCCGGTATAGCCGAGGAACTCCATCGCCGGCCGCGCGTACTGCGCCCCGGCGGCGAGAAGGTCCTTCGTCATCTCCACCTCCTTGCCGTCTACGATCGTCGTGCCCGCGGCGTACGTAAACAGCTTGCCGGCGCTTTTCTGCACGATGAAGCTGCCGCAGCCGGCCGCGCACTGCGCGATGCCGGTCAAGGTGCCGATAGTCGACTTCGGGAACATGTCGCCCACAACAGAGTACACGTTGGCGCTCCATGCCTGGTGGCCGGCGCACGCCAGGCCGATGAGCACCGCGGGCCACCATGCGGAAAAGCCCCCGAGCGGCTGGGCCCCAAGCGCGAGAAGCGGGAAGCACGCGAAGATGAACATCGCGACCATGCGGCCGTCGTATGCGTTCATGCCGCGTTTGTCGACCATGTAGGTCGGGATCTTGCAGAGGTAGATCGACACGACCGTGACTATCGCGTAGAGCGTGAAGATAAGCCACCGGCCCATGCTGGAGTCGCTCGTGTAGCCGAACTGCTCGCTGAAGTATCCCGGCGTCCAGAAGAGGAAGAACCACCACACGCCGTCCGTGAGGAACCTGCCGAGCACGAGCGACCATGTCTGGCGCAGCGAAAACGCCTTCAGATAGGAGATCTTCGGCTCCTCCGCCCCAGATTTGGCGTCAGCCCCGGATTTGACGTCCGAACTGCGTTCGGACGATACTGACTCGTCCTGGTTGATGTACGCAAGCTCCGCTGCGTTCACGTACGGGCTCGCGGACGGCTTCCTGTAGAGCCAGAGCCAGAAGCCCATCCAGACAAAACCAAGCGCGCCAATGATGATGAACGCCATCTCCCAGCCCCAGTACTTCGCGATGAGCGGGATCGACAGCGGCGCCGCGAGCGCGCCAACAGACGAACCGGAGTTGAAGATCGACGTGGCGAACGCGCGGTCCTTCTTCGGGAAGTACTCGGCCGTCACCTTGATTGCGGCGGGGAAGTTGCCCGCTTCGCCGAGCGCGAGGACGGCGCGGCAGGCGAGGAAGAGCCACACGGACGCCGTGATGCCCATCATCGCGACGAAGCCGGCGGCCTTGAGCGCGGAAGTGCCGACGCCGCAGCCCGCGTGGAGGCAAGCGCCGAGCGACCAGATGAAGATCGCCCACAGATACCCCTTCTTCGTGCCGAGCTTGTCGATGAACTTGCCGGCGAAGAGATTGCACAGGGCGTAGATGATCGAGAACACCGCCGTGATCGTGCCGTAGTCGTTGTCGGTCCAGCCGAACACGGGCGCGATGAAGTCCTTGTACGTGAGCGACAGCACCTGGCGGTCCAGATAGTTCACCGTCGTCGCGAAAAACAGCAGCGAACAGATGATCCAGCGGAAATTCGACATCCTCGACTCGTTTGCAGACATGGCCTCTCCAGTTGGTTAATTTGAAATTACCTTGTATTTTACCCTAAAATCCCGTTTCGGGCAAGCGCACAGTGGGGATGCGGGAAAGTGGGAAAACAGGCCGGACCTGTTTTCTCACTTCGCGGAGCGGACCATCTGGGCGATGCGCCCCGCGGCTATCTTGATCTTCTCCATCGAAGTCGCGTAGCTCATGCGGACGAACCCCTCGCCCGACTTTCCGAAGGCGCTTCCGGGCACGCACGCGACGCCGTAGTCGTTGAGGAGCTTCACGGCGAAGTCGTCCGAGCGCATCCCCGTGGAACGGATGTCCGCAAAGATGTAGAACGCCCCCTTCGGCATGATCGTCCTGAGGCCCATCGTGTTGAGTGCGTTCACGAGGTAGTTCCTGCGCCGCTCGTACTCCTGGCGCATGCGCTCAACGTCTTCGTCGCCGTGGTTCATCGCCTCCACGCCGGCGGCCTGCGAGAGCGTTGGCGCGCTCATGATGCCGTACTGGTGGATCTTCATCATCGCGTCCACGACGTCCCTCGGCCCGCATGCGTACCCGAGGCGGTAGCCGGTCATCGCCCATGACTTCGAGAATCCGTTGAGCAGCAGGAGGTTCGGCTTGAGGCGCTCGATCGAGGAGAAGCTCCTCGGCTTCGGCGCAGGCTCGCCAGGCTCGCCGTACACGAGCTCGGAGTACACTTCGTCCGCCAGCAGGATGATGTTGCGGTCGAGGCAGAAGTCGGCTATCTCCTCCATGTCCCCGTCCGTAAGCGTGGCTCCAGTTGGGTTGCACGGGAAGTTGAGGAGCAGGGCCTTCGTCTTAGCCGTGGCCGCCTTCTTGAGTTCGGAGACGGTGAGGCGGAACTGCTCCTCGACGCGCGTCTCCACGCACACGGGGACTCCGTGCGCGAGGCGGATGGTGGGCGCGTACGACACAAAGCACGGCTCGTGGTAGATTATCTCGTCGCCAGGCGACGTGATCGCGCGGATAGCGGCGTCTATCGCCTCTGAAACGCCAACCGTCACGAGTATCTCGTTCTCCCAGGCGTACTGCGCGCCGAACCGGCGCTCAAGGTACGCGGCTATCGCCTGGCGCAGCTGCGGCGTTCCGAGGTTTGAGGTGTAGTGAGTGGCACCATCCTCAAGTGCAGTCACCGCCGCGCGCGAGATGTGCCAGGGCGTGTCGAAGTCAGGCTCGCCGACTCCGAGCGAGACCACATCCTTCCGCTGCGCTACGATGTCGAAGAACTTCCTGATCCCGCTCTTCGGCAGCTCCGCCACATGCGGCGCTATGAACGAACCGCTCATACAACGGGCAGGCGCTGGTCGGTTCCCATCGAGGGGTCGGCGAATTCGCCCTTAGCCTTGTAGGTCTTGAGCATGAAGTGCGTGGCGGTGGAAAGGACGCCGTCGATTGTCGAAAGCTCGGCCGAGACGAAGTGCGCGACGTCCTGCAGGCTCTTGCCCTGCACGAACACGAGAAGGTCGTACCCGCCGCTCATGAGGAAGCACGCCTCGACCTGCTCGAAGCGCGACACGCGCTCCGCGATGCGGCCGAAGCCCGTGTCCCTCGCGGGGGTTATCTTCATTTCGATGGCTGCGCGAACAATTTCTTCGGACATTTCAGTCTCTCCTTCCGTTGCGACAGCGCGCATTATATCAAATCCCCCGCGCCGTGTATACCAGAACGGGAGCGGAGGAGCGGATGGTGAACTCGCGGGCGGACGCCCTGTTGAGCGTGCCGCTCCAGAGGCGCGAAAGGTCAACGCCGCCAAGCGGCCACTCAAGCCCCTCTGACTCCACCTTCGTCCCCGGAATCGGCGCGAACACCGAGACAGCCTGGCCGGGCGCACATTCAAACGTGCGCTCGCCCTTCACCACGACAAACCGCCCCGCGTTTGTGAGCATTGCCACATCGGGAACACGCTCCGCGAAATCCAGCAGACGGAACACGTTGCCGATCAAGTGGTCCTCCCGCCCTCCGCCTGCACCGACGATGACGATTTTTTCCGTGCATCCCTCCCCTTCGCACGCGAACCGAAACGCCTTCTCGAGGTCGTTCGTCTCCTGCTCGCCAACGCACACAAGACGCGAACCGAGGGAATTCCTGTCCTCTTCGGAGATCGAATCGCAATCGCCAACTACCCAATCCGGCTCAATGCCAATGGCCTTCAGCCGCGCATACGCGCCGTCGCACGCAATCACGCACTCCGCGCGCCTGAGCGCCTCCAGCGCCTCGCCCTGCGGCGTCTCGCCGTTTGCCACTATAGCGGTCATCACGTTCCCCGTCTTTGAACCTTGAGCTTTGAACGGCAAACTTCAAACTTCGAACTTTAAACTTCGAACTTTAAACTTTGAACTTTGAACTTTCAAACTCCCAACCTACCAGTCCCTTTCGTTCGGCGGGAGGGGCATTTTCTTCATGCGGGCGCGCTTCTCGCGCTCGTGCTCGTCGTTGCGCTCCTCGGCCTTCTTCATCATCGCCTCGACCTCTTCGTCGGTCGCGTCTCGCTGCTGCTCCTTTTCGTCCTTCTTGTCTTCCTTCTGCTCCTGCTGGTCCTGCTGCTGGTCTTGCTGGTCCTGGTTCTGCTGCTGGTCCTGCCTGTCGTCGTTCTTGTCCTGCTGCTGCTTGTCCTGGTTCTGCTGCTGCTGTTGCTGGTTCTGCTGCTGTTGCTGGTTCTGCTGGTTCTGGCTGTTCTTGTCCTTCGGCAGAAGCTCGCGTATGCGCTCGAGCTTGGCTATGGCGTCCAGCCGCTTCGCGTCGCGGTCCTTCTCCTCGACCTTGCCCTCGTTGAGCTCGATCTGAAGCTTCTCTACCTCGGTGGCAAGCGCGGATATCTCGTTCTGCTGCTCCTTGGTGAACGGCGGCTTGTTGGTGTCGCTCTGCGCCTGCTGCTCGTACTGCTGCGCCCACATCGGGAACTTCGCCCTGAACGCGCGCGTGAAGTCAAGGGCCTCGCCCTGCCATGGGCGCCCGCCTATCTCCGCCGCTCCAGTTACGGCGTTCGTCTGGCACTGAATATCCTCGTCGACTGCGCCTGGCGGCATCACCACGAGCTTCCAGAAGCGCGTAAGCGCGTTTTCCGCCACGCCCACGTTCTCGTCGCTCCCGATCTCCATGTCGGCAAGCTCGTCCGCCGCCTTCTTCGTGGCGTCGCGCGCCGCCTCTATGTCGCCGACTATCACGGCGGCCTGCTGCTCGTTTGTGACGCTCTGCGCCACGAACTGCTTCACCGGTATCCACACGTCCGCCAGCCTCTCCGTGCGCTTCGCGAGCGCCTCGGACTTCGCTATTGCCACATGCGCCTCGTTCGTGAGCACCGAACGCGACTCGGCGAGTATCGCGCGGGCGTCCTTCGTGGCCGAGCCGAGGAGCTGGTCGGCGGGCTGCTGCCCCAGCCTCTTCATGACCTCCTCGATGTGCTTCTCCTCTCGGATCTCCGGCAGCTTGTCTATCGCGCGCGTGAAGTTCCTGTTGCGCCTCGCGTCGCCCGGATCGCCCCTCAGCGCGATCTGCATCGCGGCGGCGCGCTCCTCGGGATCTTCCGTCATCGCGCCCACGAGCTCCGCGGCGCGCGCGCCGTGGGTGCGGCTCAGCATCAGCGGACGCAGCGTTGATAGCGCGTTCGTGTAGTTGCCCTCCTTCCAGAAGTCGTAGCCGATGTTCCATATCTCGGAATCGCTGAGGTCCGGCGGCGGCTCGTACGCCGCTTCCTGCGCTGGCTGTTCGGCGGGATGCTGCGCGGAATCCTGCCCTTCTGCGGCCGGTTCCTCCGCGCCGCCCTGCTGCGGGACGGGCTGCGGGACTATCGGCGAGGATATGAGCTGCTTCGCGAGGTCTTCGGCTTCGGTCTGCACGTTTTGCGGACGCATCGGGGATGCGTCCCTACCGTTGTTCGCCGCTTGGCCAGAAGGTAGGGGCGTGGTTGCCGCGTCCGCATAAACACAAGCCGAAAGCAAACCCGCCACAAGCACTGCAGCCACCCTCTTCGTGCGGCCGGCGAACCGGCCGCGCGAGCACATGGCCGCCATAAGCACCAGAAAGAGCCCCGGCACCAGGAAGAAGTGGAACCGCTCCGTCGCGCGGAGCTCCTCCTCCTCGGCCTGCTCCTTTGCCGCCACCTGGCGCAGGAAGCGGCGGTATATCGAGCCGAGCGTCGTCTCGGCTGTTCCGGCAGTTGCGAGCGGCACATAGCGTCCTCCGCTTGCCTTCGCGATTGCGCTGAGCGTCGCGTCCTCGAGCTTCACCTTCACGTCGGCGTTCTTGTACTTCATCGTGCCGGATCCCGAAGCGTCGGGGAGCTTGCTCTCCTTCTTAGAGTCGCCAAGCCCCACGGTGAATATCGGCACGTTCCTCTTGCGCGCGTTCTGCGCGGACTCGAGCGCGTTGCCGCGAAGGTCGCCGCCGTCGGAAATGAGGATTATCGCGTTGTGGTCGTCCATGGCCGGGTCAAGCGCGTCGAGCGAGGCGCGGATCGCCGAGCCAATGTCAGTCTCGCCGCGAGGCGCGGACTCGGGCGAGGCGTTCTCGAGCGCCGCGCGCAGGAACGCGTAGTCGCTCGTGAGCGGGCACAGGAGCACGCCGGTGCGACGGAACGCGACGAGCGCGCAGCGGTCTCCCTCAAGCGAATCAATGAGGTCCGCTATGTCGGCCTTCGCGCGCTCGAGGCGGTTCGGACGCACGTCCTCTGCGAGCATAGAGCGGCTGACGTCGAGAGCGACAACGACGTTGCGGCTCTTCGACTCCGCCACCTGCGTGCTCTTGCCCCACTGCGGACGCGACGCCGCGAACGCCATCAGCAGGAGCCCTGCGAGCATGAGCGGCATCTGGAACCTGTCGAGAAGCCGCGGACGCAGCGCAAGCGGCGACGAGTTGAGCGCGCGCAGGCGCCTCTCGGAGCGGACGCGGAGGAACATCCAGAAGAAGCAGGCGAGCGGCACGAAAAGGACCGCCGCAAGCATGTATGGATAGACGAATTTCATTACGCAAGCCTCCTTGACGCCGCCATCTGGAGGGACACCGCCAGAAACACGAGCAGCGCGCCTGCGAGAAGGAACGGCGGGAAGTACTCGTGGTAGCGCTGGAAAACCGTCCTGTCGATGGTTGTCTTCTCGAGCAGGTCGATCTCGTCGAGCGCGGCCTTGAGCCCTTCCGCGTCGTTGACGGCGAAATAGCGCGCGCCGGTCGTGTTAGCTATGGACTTCAGCTGGGACTCGTCGAACGACATGTTGGCGTACGCGATCGACTGGCGGCCGAACAGGTCCCTGCTCCTGAACGGCGTATGGCTGCCGTGCGTGCCAACGCCTATCGTGTACACCTTGATGCCCATCTTGGCGGCCGCCTTCGCCGCGTCATCAGGATCGACTGCGCCCGTGTTGGACATTCCGTCCGAGAGGAGGATCACGATCTTCGACTTCACCTCGGCGCCCTTCAGTCGCGACAGGGCCGTCATGAGCCCGTCGCCAATGGCCGTCATCGTCTCCTCTGCGTCAATCGGCTGTCCGTTGGAGTCGTAGCTGATCGACGGCACCTCAACGCCCTTCAGCGTCTTGACTAGCGCCTCGTGGTCGGCGGTGAGCGGTGCGCGGGACGAGGCGAAGCCGCCGAAGGTGACAAGCCCGATAAGATCCTCGGGACGAGCCTCCACGAACTTCGCGAAGAGGTCCTTCACCACGTCGAGGCGCGTCTTGAGGTCGGCTATGTTCACGTTTCGCAGGCTCTTCTGCCCGGTGAACTCGGGAGAGAGGTCGAGCGCCTCCATAGAGCCCGAGACGTCCACCGTCATCGCGATGGCGATGGCGTCGATGTTCTTGTTAGCCCTGTTGAGCGGGCGGCGCGGGCGCGCGCACGCGACAACGAGCGCGCACGCACCGGCAATGAAGATCAGCGGCGCAAGGCCGGCGAGCTTCGCACGCCAGCCCGCCGTCTTCTGCGGCAGCCGCTTCACCGGCGCGAACCTCACTCCGCCGCGCCGGCCCCTGCGGAGCATGCGCCACGCGGCGAACGCCAGCGGGACGAACAGCAGGAATCCGTATGGAAAAGCAAATGACATTTAGTGTTTGAGTTTTTGGGTGTTTGAGTGTTTGAGTTTAAAGTTCAAAGTTCAAAGTTTAAAGTTGGGAATTGGGAATCGGTTTCCCAATTCCCGTTTCCGAATTTAAGTTTGTTGCACAGATAGTGAATTGTCGGTTTCGAGGTAGCCCTTGGCCTTGCCCGTTGCGGCGTCGGCCATCTCGGGAGTGGCCTCGAGTCCTGCGAACTTCACGAGGTCGGCGGACTCGAGGAACTCGGTAAGGGTCCTCGACTGGGCCTCGTTCTGGCTTCCGGACCTCGAGAGCTCGCGGAGGAACTCCTCGGTCGTCATGTTGGGCGCGCGTATGCCGTACTTGCGCTGCACGTACCTGCGCACGACCATCGTGAGCTCAACGTAGAAGTCCTTGTACCGCCCGCGCCCCGGAAGGCCCTTCTTCAGCAGGCGCTCGAGCTCGACCATCGCGCGCTGGATCGGCGACATCTTGATCTCGCGCACCTTCGCTGCTATGGCCTTGACCGCCAGGAGGATGCAGATCACCGCGACTGCGGCAAGCGCGAGAGCGCCGGCGCAGATGCCGACGAGCTTCCAGCTGAGCGGGGGAAGGTCGCGCCTGGCGTCGATCTCGTAGCCGCCAGTGACAGGCTCGCGCGCAGCGGGCGGCGCAAACGTCACCGCCGCGGTGTGGAAGCCGCCTATGGCGAACGGAGCGAGCCGGTACCTGCGCGCGCAGGGCTCCGGCACGAGGCGCCAGCGCGACTCGTTGCAGAAACGCCCTTCGTCGTCCATCGCGACGGGCTCCTCGAAGTCTTCGGCGACCGAAAAGCCGCCGAAGCGGTCGCGGAGGTCGGGCAGTGAGAACTCGACGCCTCGCGGGCCCTTCACGGTCAGGCGCACAATGAAGTCGCGGCCTGGGTCGACTGCCTCTGGGGTAGCGTCCACCTTGATCTCCCAGCCGTCCCTGCTGAGGTCCGCAACCTCGACCGCAGCCGCATTCATTGCCATGAGGGCAGCCGCCGCTATGGAGAGAATTCCCTTCATCGCTACCTTCCCCTCGCCCTTCTCCTGAAGAGCGAGCGTATCTCCTGGATGTAAGGCCTGTCTGTCGCCACGGGAACCGAGTCGATCCCGCTGCGCTTGAAGAAGCGGTCGCGCTCAGCGTTCTCCTCCGCCGCGGCCGCCGCGAACGCGGCGCGCACCTTGCGGTCCGAAGTGTCCACGAGGACAAGCTCGCCAGTTTCCGGGTCCTCGAGCTCCGCGAGCCCGGCATCTGGCAGTTCGCACTCCGCGGGGTCGCTCACCGGCACGCAAACGACGTCGTGGCGACGCGCCACGACTCGCAGCAGGCGCTCATAGCCGGAGGCCGGGGCCTGGAAGTCGGAAACGAGGAACACGACCGCCTTGCGCTTCTGCACTCCGTTGAGGAACTTGAGCGCGCCGAAGATGTCGGTGCCTCCTGCGGCTTCGTCTTCCGTGGCAAGGACCTCGCGCACGATGCGCATCACGGGCTGGCGGCCCTTGCGCGGCGGAATGTACTTGACGATCTTGTCGGAGAAGAGGATGAGCCCGATCTTGTCCTGGTTGCGTATCGCGGTAAGGGCGAGGAGCGAAGTCACCTCGGCGGCAAGCTCGATCTTGCTTCTGCCGGAGGACCCGTAGGCCTGCGATCCGGAGATGTCCACCATGAACACCACGGTGAGCTCGCGCTCCTCGGCGAAGCGCTTGATGTACGGGATTCCCGTGCGGGCGGTTACGTTCCAGTCTATCGAGCGAACGTCGTCTCCGGCGATGTACGGACGCACTTCGTCGAACTCGACGCCCTGGCCCTTGAACGTCGAGTGGTAGTCGCCGCTCAGCCTGTCGTCGATCAGCCGGTTGGTCAGTATCCTGATCTTCCCGACCTTCGCCATCAGCTCTTTTACGTCAGTTGACATTTCAGGGCACCGGAACGACGGAAAGTATCTTGTCGATGATCATGTCGGAGGTCACGTTCTCCGCCTCGGCCTCGTAGGTGAGGAGGATGCGGTGGCGAAGGACGTCGTGGACAATCTCCTTCACGTCCTGCGGGGTCGCGTATGCGCGGCCGCGAACGAGCGCGTTGGCGCGCGCCGCGAGGTTGAGCGCGAGCGTGGCTCGCGGCGAGGCGCCCACCTGTATCTGCTCGGCAAGGCCCTCTAGCCCCTTCGTCTTCTTCGGCTCGCGCGTGGCGAACACTATGTCGAGTATGTAGTCGCCCACCTTTTCGTCGCAGTAGACCTCCTTGAGCGCGGCGCGGAGGTTCGCGATGTCCTCGGGAGTCGCGATCGCCTTCGCCTCGGGCGCCTTGGCGTTCGAGGCGAAGCGCTCCATGATGCGGCGCTCGTCGGCGCGGTCCGGCGTGTCGATGAGGCACTTGAACATGAAGCGGTCCACCTGCGCCTCGGGGAGCGGATAGGTCCCTTCCTGCTCGATCGGGTTCTGGGTCGCCAGCACGAGGAACGGCTCGGGCAGCTTGTACGTGGTCTCCCCGATCGTTACCTGCTTCTCCTGCATGGACTCGAGGAGCGCGCTCTGCACCTTGGCCGGCGCGCGGTTGATTTCGTCCGCAAGGAGGAGGTTCGTGAACACAGGGCCCTTCTTCGGCGAGAACTCGCCTGTCTTCGGAGAGTAGATGAGAGTCCCCACAACGTCGGCAGGCAGCAGGTCAGGGGTGAACGAAATGCGCTTGAAGTCGAGTCCGAGCGCCTTTGCAAGCGTGTTCACGGAGAGAGTCTTCGCAAGGCCGGGAACGCCCTCGAGGAGGATGTGTCCGTTCGTGACGAGCGCGAGGATGAGCCTGTCCACAAGCTTCTCCTGCCCCACTATCACCTTGCCGACTTCGTCCTTTATGCGCCTGACAAGCTCGCCCTGCGCGGCTATCCGTTCCGTTGCGTTTGCTATGTCCATCTTTTGCTCCGTTCGTTGTTTTGTAAAATCGCCGGCCTTTGCGGCCTTCTGAAAACACCGCAATTGTAGCACCCTAATGTTAAGGGAGTGTTAACAAAAACGCCATCGACGGGGAAGGCAGGGCGCCAAGGGCGTGGTGCCTCACCTGATGGGCTTTAGCGGCACCTCGCGCTCGCAGAGCCTCCGCGGGGTCTCCACGACATTCACCGCGCCTTCCGGAGTCTCCTCGGCAACGGCGCGAGAATAAACGCTGAACACCGCCTTGTCGTCGCGCATCTCGAAGACCGCGAACGCCGAAGACCCCGTGACGCTTGCGCAGTTGACAACGCTCATCGGCCCGGCCTTGCCCACGGGGTATTTCCCGTTGTGCTCGTGGCCGTTCAGGAAGAGGTCGCAGCCGTACTTCTCGGCGAGCGCAAGGATACGCTTCCTGTTGTCGTTGAAGCCGTTTTCCTTGCATGCGTCGAATATCGGCCACTTGAAGTTAGGATCGCCAAGGACGACCGTCCAGTGGCAGGCCAGCACTATGTGCCTTATCGACGGGTCGGACGCCGCAGCGGCCATCTCGCGCTCGACGAAGTCGACGGATTCGTCCGATATCCTGGCGGTCGAGCGGAACTTCCCGGGGGGCGCAGGAAGCGCCACATACGACGCGAAGAACGTTATGAAACGGGTGTCTCCGCACTTGAACGAGCATTCGCGGTAGAAATCCTCAACGCCCGTGTCGTGGTTGCCCTGGATTGCTATCACGCGGGAGTCGAGCTTCTTGAACGGAATCGGCTTCTGCACGTATCCCCTCGGGGTGTTCCCGCGGCAGTAGAACGACTCGGGCGAGCGGAAGTCGAGGTCGGAAACATCCGTGCCCTTCGTCCGCTTGTAGAGGTCGAGCGACTCTAGCGTACGGTAGTAGTTCGCCTTCTCGGCCGCCATCTCGACTGGATGGTCCATGTAGCCGGTGTTGAGCTGGTCGCCGCCGAAAAGCGCGAAGTCTATGTCGCGGCAGTAAGGGTCGGAACCGATGAACTCGTACGTCTTCGCAAGCGCCGCGTGGTTGCCGGGCTTCCACATCGTGTAGACCGGCTTGCCGCGCTCCATGAAGTCGCTCTCCACGTGGTGGTCCGCCATGAAGAGGAACTTCGGCGGTCGCGGGGCGACCGCCCTACCGTCTGTGCAAAGCGCGGCATACGCGCCTAGCGCCGCCCCCCCTGCTATAAACTCCCGTCTCCTCATTCGCCCTCCTCCTCTCTCTACTTTTAACTTCAAACTTCAAACATCAAACTTCAAACTCCAAACTTTGAACCTTAAACTTTGAACTTCAAACTTTGAACTTCAAACTTTGAACTAACGTCTAACGCCTCTTCCCCTCCAGTACGCCGCCATGATGTGCGACGACCTGATTATCCCAGATGTCGAAAGGGCGGAGCGGTTCACAGCCTGTTCAAGGAACGGAGCAGCTACCTCGGCATCGGGGACTCCAGGCGTCATGAACATGGTAAGCAGCAGCTCGCCGTCCCAGCACATGCCGTAAGGCGGCTTCGCGCCGGGATTGTCCATCGTCTTCTTCGCCCTCTGCGACGCAAGTGCGGAAAACGCCTTCATCGCGCGCTCGATCTTGCCGCGGCGCACAGGATTGCCCTTCTCGAACGCGTGGAGCAGCTCCAGGCTGCAGTTGGCCTGGTAGAGCGAATAGCACGGCATGCGGCCGAGGAACTTGGACCTGTCTGGACCGTCTATCCGCAGCGTCCTGTCAAGAGCCTCGTCGATGTACTTCTCGTACATGTCGCGCCAGTGATTGTCCCTCGTCGCCATGTACGCGGCCGCGTATATCATCGGCAGGCGCGCGTCCTCGTGCGGCCCGAGCTCGTCACCCCACATCGTGCATATCCCGCGAGGGTCCTTCCCGCCGTCCGCAAGCCCGAAGTTCCACTCGCGCTCCGGCGTTACGCGCTCCTCCATGAACCGCGCCACGTCCGCGACGAGCGCCCTGTACTCCGCCACGAGCTTGGGGTCGGCCATGGGCGACGCCGTGTAGCGCCAGAGCCCGTGCACCCAGTGCGTGTACTGGTCGCGGCTCGACAGCGAGCAGATGCTCTTGCCGTCGTCCGCGCAGAGCCCGCGCGCGACAAACCCCTTTATTCCGTGGAGCTTTGCGAGGTTGAGGACTCCGCGCGCGACCTTCGCCGCGTCCGCGCGCGAGAGGTCGTCGTGCAGGACGCCATAGCGGTCCACGAGTCCGGAAAGCGCTGTCCCGCAGATGAGCGCGCAGTCCGCCATGCCCGCGCCGTAGCTGCCGCCTTCCTTCCAGTGGAACATCCCGTTCACGCAGTCCTTAGAGGAGCGGACGCGCTCCGGCGGACATCCGTAGACCAGTCCCGTCTTCTCGTGCCACGTCGCCATCATCGCGCGCCAGCCGTCGTCGACTCGCTTCTGCATGTCGTCCGCAACGACGCATGCCGAGGCGAGCGCCATTGCGAGGAAAAGTTGTGTCTTCGATTTCATGGGGGAGATTATATCAAAAAACGGCATCCCGCGCCCCGGTTTTTCGTTACATCTTGCCAGCACGCGCTCGCCGCAACGGTAGGGCTGGCGTTCCACCGCCAGCCCGAATTCCGTTACATCATAGCCCAAGAGAAAGGAATAACGCAGGTGATTGGAGAGTGGCTCAGTAGAGGAAGCCGAACAGCCAAAGGGGAATCTTGTTGCCCATGCCGATTTCAACGCCGTCATTCACCACATAACTGTCCGACAGGTCCTTGATCTGCTTGAACTTCTTGCCTTTTCCACCGACTTCAAAGATGT
>CAMORM010000018.1 GCA_946623785.1 uncultured Verrucomicrobiota bacterium | reverse complement strand
GGCGACGTCAACTGGGATGACCTGGTCACGTACAACGGCGTCGAGATGCTGGCCTCCGAGGCCTACATCCGCTCGCTCGCAGCCGGCGCTCACGAGGGCTCCGCAACTGGCGACGAGCTCTACGCCCAGTCAACCGACCTTGACAAGGACGGCGTGCCCGACTGGTGGGAGCAGATCTACAAGATCGATGCCGCTGCCGGCGATGACGATACCGACAACGATGGCCTCTCGAACTACACCGAGTACGTGATTTCCGAGGCGTTCCGCTCGATGGGAGTCTACCTTAACCCCGTCAAGCTACGTTCGGACGATGTTACGCTCGACTACTTCCGCACGGTCGGATACCTCTACATCGGCGAGATGTTCACGGACCACGACATGATGGAAGACAAATGGGAGCGCGGGCTCGGCGAGCTCGACTACACGAGTCCGTGGGTGTGGGACGCGAACAAGGACAGGGACGAAGACGGGTGGGCAAACTTCGCCGAGTGCCGCTACCACCACTTCCGCAGTTCGACTGCTGCATACCTTATCTGCCACGCTCTGGGTACGGATTTGACCGTCGCACGCGATGATGATGACGATTGGTGGGATTTGGATCATTCTGAAAGACTTGAACGCAACGTCGTTCATGTTCGCGATTTCCCGCAACCTACCATCTTTATGACAGTCCGTTATCATGGTTCCCAGGGGCTGTTGCCGAATTCCCTTTCTAGCGGAATCTATAATAAGGATGAAATTTACAGGGACGAAATGTATGGCTCAAGCTCTGACGAATACAGGCCGGAGGAAGTTCCCCGCGTGCCGATCATAATCAATTCGTACACTACGCCAAATCCAGTGTCAGGCGTCGGTACACTGCAGATGCCCGACGCGATATTCAGGTTTATCCCTGGCACAACGCTCAACGACATGTTCTACATTGGCGCGTGGGAAAACCGCATCGTGCACGTCACGTTTGCGCCCGGTTACCTCGACCGCGACTCGCTAATTCTAGAAGTTGCCCGTATAGCGCACAACGACACATATGCGTGGTCTGAAGACGGTGAACTGCACACGGGGTCGTATGACGAATACCTGGCAGCTCTTAGGGTGAACCGCAGTGGGGTTGAATTTGTGACCCCCAATGGGTTCGAGTGGTCCGAACTTAGAGGAAATGCCGGTGGCAAGCTTCTTGCGGTCACGACCGATGAGTTCGGGGTGAAGGGCCATCTCTGCATCAACGGCGAGCGTGCCGGTACGATCGACCTCCAGACGGGTGAGGCTTCGCTTGATCTCTCGCTGCTCAACAACTCCGTTGCGCAGCTTGGATGGCCCCTCAACGACACCGTAATCAGGATAAGGTATTCTGCCGAGGTGCCAGTTCTCGAGCAGAACAAGCTGACGCTTTCGCTCGTCAGGCCCGACCTTGGTTATGTGAAAGAGGGCCTTAACACGTTCGTGGCGTTCTATGACCTCAATGACGATGGCGTGTATAGCGCCGGCGAACCCATGGGCATGGTCCGCAACGTCGACGTTGGCTGGGGCAGGGCCATTTCCGAAATCGAACTCACGGACGTGAGCCCGGTATTCGAGCGCATTAAGCTCAGAGACGCCGTAAACGACCGCGAGGTCCTCTACGGAACAGAGAGCGGCAACTTCACGGATCTCGTGCCAGGTTCGCTCTCTGGCGGCAAGTTCGAGCGCATCCGCGTGGTCCGCACTCTGGTCGACGGTGTCCACTGCGCGCTGCTCGGCGTGCCTGAACGCCCTGTCGTGGACAAGTGGGTCAACATCTGGGACTGCCGCGACTACCTGTTCGAAGGCGACGCCCTTGACGATTCGAACTTCGACCTAGACTGGGAGTATTTCGGCTCCGAAGTCCTCAGCAACAGCAGGGTGCGTCAGCTGGGGCTTCCCGTCACCAACGTGATCTACCGCATCGTGCTCGGCAACGGCAGCATCGAGTCCACCGAGAACTCCACGAACAACATGCTTAGCGTGGCGATCTCGCGTCGCTATGATCTCACGCGCACCATTCCGACGCCCGTCTCGCCGGTGAACGGCAGGACGATCTACACGGCTCGGCCGACGTTTGAGTGGTCGATGGGCGAGATCAACTCGTACACGGCGTTCAAGATCAGGATTTCCAGCGGCGGAAGCGTGGTGTACGATTCCGGCGTGCAGCCCGCTCCCGCGCGCAACAGCCGCGGGAACTACGAGTGGACCGCGCCGGTCTGCGCGAACAGCATGACGTCCAGCGGGAAGATGTTCTCCTCTACGAACAACTACACCTGGGCGGTGACCATGTACAACTCCAAGTACCAGTCCGACGCGTTCTCGTCGGTTGCTACGACCGGGTTCCGCATGAACACCAACTCTACGAAGCCGGTTGCCGACAACGGATACACCGAAATCGCCGCGAAGGTCAGCTACTACGGACCCGACAAGGTGCTTGGCACCGTGGCGAACAAGACGAGCACGACCGGAAAGGTGCGCGTGCAGGCGTACGCCTCGCCGGACTTCGCCGGCGATCCGATTGCCGAGACCATCGTGACAGACAAGGCGTCGCTCCAGGCGACCGACCGTGCCGTCAACGCGGTGATTACCGGCCTGCCCGAGGGCGAGTGGTACATCCGCGCCTACATCGACACGAACGGCAACCTCAAGCGCGACGAATGGGAGTCGTGGGGCTATGCCTGCAACCGCGAGATGTCCGTTGCCGGATATTCGCAGTTCTCGCCGGTTCCTGTGACGATCGACCGTGAGACGATAGCAGTGCCGGAATGCGACATCTACATAGAGGACTGCGACACGGACGGCGACTGGTTCCCGGACGCCTACGAGATGGTCGAGAAGAAGTCGCTTTCGGCGCTCGGCCCCGTTACCTCGCCTGACGGCCTGGTCAACGTGAACGAGAACCTCGCGACGTCGATCTCGCACGAGCTCTCGGCCTCGCTCTGCACGATTGCCGGACCCGATCTCGCGACGCTGCAGGGCGCCGAAATGGCGGCGCTCATACTTGGCGTCGACACAACCGGATCGTCCTCGGCGCGCACCGCGGTAGCGAAGGCGCTCAACGCGCAGACGCTCGAGCCGGAAGGCGTGTCGATCAAGAGCATCTCGGTGGACGGCGGCGTAGTGAGCGTCACGTCCGACGTGGACCTCACGGTCAACGCAGGCGGCCTCTCGACCGCGGCGTCGATCTACACCGGCCAGGTTTCCGGCGACGTGGTCTACAAGGTCTGGTACAAGAAGAACCTCACCGACGCCAAGTGGACGCTTCTCTCCACGCAGACGAAGTACCTGTCGGAGAGCGGCGAGGTTGTCTCTGACATCCAGATCACCGGATCGGTCGATCCCGAGTCCGGATTCTTCAAGGTGACGCTGGAATAGCGCCTGCCTTGCTCGGGGAGCCGCGGGCCACGGCCTGCGGCTTTCCGTTGCAGCTTCAACAGTAAAGAACCGCAGCAATAAAATGAAGAAGGAAACAAGAAAAGTCCTCGTGGTCAACTCGGGGTCGTCGTCCCTCAAGTACATGCTCTTCGACATGAAGGGCGAGAAGATGCTCTGCAAGGGTCTCGTGGAGCGCATCGGCATCCCCGGTTCGCGCCTTGTGTACCAGAAGCCAGGGCAGGACAAGCTCATCAGGGAGATCAAGGCCCCCGACCACACTGCCGCACTCAAGGAGGTCGTTGCCGCCCTTACCGATCCTGCGAACGGCGTGCTGAAGTCGCTCGACGAGGTAGACGCGATCGGCCACCGCATTCTCCATGGCGCCGAGGTCTTCCAGGACTCCGCGGTCATGAACAAGGCGAACTTCGCGAAGTGCGAGAAGCTCGTGAAGTTCGGCCCGCTGCACATGCCGGCGAACCTCGGCGGCGTGAAGGCATGCGAGAAGATCTTCAAGGGAGTGCCCAACGTAGGCGTGTTCGACACCGCCTTCCACCAGACGATGCCGGCATACGCGGCTCAGTACGCGATCGACCCGAAGTACTACAAGAAGTACGGGATCCGCAAGTACGGCTTCCACGGGACGTCCCACAAGTTCATCACCCAGGCGGCCGCCAAGTTCCTTAAGAAGCCCGTCTCGAAGGTGAACCTCGTGACGTGCCATCTCGGAAACGGGTCGTCGCTTGCCGCCGTCAAGAACGGCAAGGTCATGGACACCACGATGGGGCTCACCCCCCTGGCAGGCCTCGTGATGGGCACGCGCTGCGGCGACATCGACGCTGCGGCGGTCCTCTCCATCATGGAGGCGGAGAAGAAGACCCCCGCCGAGATGGACAAGCTACTCAACAAGCAGTCCGGCCTGCAGGCCATCTCCGGCGTTCCCGGCGGAGACTGCCGCGACATCTGCGCGAAGGCCGCGAAGGGCGACGCGGGCGCGAAGCTCGCGCTCGAGATGCTCGGCTACCGTACCGCACTCTACATAGGCGCGTACAACACCGTGATAGGCGGTGCCGACGCGATCGTGTTCACTGGCGGTATCGGCGAGAACTCCGATGTCGCCCGCGCTGAGGTGATCGGCCGCCTCGCGGCGCTTGGCATCAAGCTCGACAAGAAGGCGAACCTCAAGACCCACGGCTCCACGGCGGTGATATCCACGAAGGACTCTAAGATTCCCTGCATAGTCCTGCCCACGAACGAGGAGCTGATGATCGCCCGCGACACTGTCAGGATACTTGGCAAATAGCCACTTAACCACCTAACCACCTAACCACTTAACCACATAACCATTTTATGAACGCAATCAAGGGCATAATTGAAAAGGCTTCTAAACTGAACGGCACGGTCGTTCTCCCGGAGGGCATGGACCCGCGCGTAATAACAGCGGCGTGCGCCTGCGTGGACCGCAAGATCTGCACTCCGATCGTGCTTGGCACGGCCGAGGAGATCGCGTCCGCCGAGGAGAAGGCGGGGCTCAGGCTCGCCGACCGCGGGATCAAGGTGATCGACTACACGGCGGGCGACGCGGAGCTCGAGGCGGCGTACCTCGAGTCGTGGAACGCGAAGGAGTCGCGCAAGCCGCCGGAGAAGCAGAAGATCATCGACCTCGCCGCTGCGCAGAAGACGCTCCGCACGAAGCGCATCTACTTCGGCGGCATGATGGTCAAGCTCGACAGGGTCGACGGACTCGTGGCGGGCTCGATTGCGTCCACCGGCGACATGCTGCGCGCGGCGTTCCACACGCTCGGCACGCAGAAGGGCGTGAAGACGGCGTCGAGCTGCTTCATCATCGACCTCAGGGAGCCCGCTCCATCGGGCGACACGGTGATCGCGTTCGCAGACTGCGCCGTGATCCCCAACCCCACCTCCGAGCAGCTCGTGGACATCGGACTTGCGTCCGCCCAGACCTACCGCGACCTCACCGGCAACGAGCCGCGCGTGGCGTTCCTCTCCTTCTCCACGAAGGGCAGCGCCTCGCACGAGCTGGTCGAGAAGGTCCAGAAGGCGGTCGAGCTCGCGAAGCCGAAGTTCGCCGAGGCCGGGATCAAGATGGACGGCGAGATGCAGTTCGACGCGGCGATCGTGCCGTCCGTCGGGAAGCAGAAGAACCCCGGCGGCGAGATCCAGGGCAACGCGAACGTGTTCGTGTTTCCGGACCTCCAGTCGGGCAACATCGGCTACAAGATCGCGCAGCGCATAGGTGGCGCGGACGCAATCGGACCCAGCCTCCAGGGTCTCGCGAAGGCCATGAACGACCTTTCGCGCGGATGCAGCGCCGAGGATATCGTGGGAACGATCTGCGTGACGCTCCTCCAGAGCCAGACAAAGAAGTAGAGGTACGCGGGAAGGGGACAGATGACCGCCGAACAGCAGATAGCTCGCGCCAGGCAGGTCTTCGACATCGAGATCGAAGGCCTCGCAAGGACGAAGGATTCGATAGGCGAATCCTTTGTGCGTGCAATCTCCCTCATGCGCGGATGCATGGAGGACGGCGGAATAGTGGTCGTGTCCGGCGTGGGCAAGAGCCTGCATGTGGCCGAGAAGATGAGTGCCATCTTCTCGTCCACGGGCACCAAGTCGATAGTCCTCAACCCGGTCCAGGCCATGCACGGCGACCTGGGGATGACGGGTCCCAAGGACGTGCTGGTGGCGCTTTCCTTCTCCGGCGAGTCGGAGGAGGTCGTGAAGCTGATCCCCGCCGTGCGCCGTCACGGCCTCAAGGTTATTTCCCTTGTCGGGAACGCGCAGTCGACGCTTGCGAAGCTCTCGGACGTAGTCGTTGAGATACCCTGCGGCAAGGAGGCGTGCCCGTTCGGCATGGCGCCGACGAATTCCGCAACGGCGACGATGGCGATGGGCGACGCGCTCGCGATGGTGATGCTGGACGAGCAGAAGTTCTCGATCGAGGAGTATGCGGGCAACCACCCTGCGGGGGCGATCGGGCGCGCCCTGGTGATGAAGGTCACGGACGTCATGCGCACGGGCGACAGGCTCGCGGTGGTCTCTCCGTCCGCCACGGTCATGGACGCGCTTCTCGCGATGACGAAGGCGAAGGCCGGGTCCGCGGCCATCGCGGACGAGGGCGGGAAGCTTGCGGGAATATTCACGGACGGCGACTTCCGCCGTCACGTCTCGGAGGGGAAGGACATTCTCGGCAAGCCGGTTGGCGACGTGATGACGCGCAGCCCGCTGTTCGTCCGAAGCGACATCTACGCCGCTGACGTGCTGAAGGTCTTCGAGAAGCGCCGGATAGACGACCTGCCGGTGTGCGACGCGGCTGGAAGGCTTGTCGGGATGGTCGACATCCAGGACTTGCCGAAGATGAAGGTGATTTAACAGAAAGGAACGAAGCCATGAAGAAAATGATAGTCTCCATTGTAGCAATTTCCTGCGCGGCCGCTGCATTTGCGGCGCCCAAAGTCGCTCCAGGCGCCATGGCGGGCGTGGAGGGAGATGCCCTCACGCAGGGCCGCGAGGCGAAGGTGAACGTCGACCAGTTCCCCAAGACCGGCCAGGCGAGCGCGCTTTCCGCTCCTTCGCTCCAGGGGCAGACCACGATCGGCAAGTGCTACCAGAAGCCCCGCAAGTGGCTGGTGTTCGAGCTGAAGTACACCACGTTCGTCAAGTGGCAGGACCAGCTCACGTTCACGTGGCACATCCTCCTCGAGTCGAAGAGCGCCACGGAGAAGGACCGCGACGACAAGAAGGCACCCTACTCCTACTACACCACTTCGGTCACCTACGCCAACATACCGCAGGGCAGCCATGCGGCGTCTGTCGTGCTGCCGCCTTCGATCCTCGAGCGCTACGGCTACGCCAAGGCGATCGGCGTCGTCATCAGCAACAAGAACGGCGACATCCTGGGCGGGCAGAGCGAGAGCGAGGTGCAGGGCATCAAGGGCGGCACGCTCTGGTGGAACGACGACGAAATCATGAACGCGAGGGACAAGAAGACCGGCGACGCGATGATCGAGCGCAGGCAGGGTCTGCTTGAGCGTTCCAAGACCATCTGGGGCCTGGTCAACCCCAATGACTACGAAATGGTGGAGATGTAATGGCTAACCGCTTTCTAACACTCAACGTGGGCGCGTCCCAGACCGTCCTGGCGGAGTACACCGTCGGCGGCAAGGGCGAGCTCACGCTGGTCAACTACGGCATGGCGCCGCTGGCGCCTGTTGACGCCGACACTCCAGGCGCAATGGAGTCGGTCCTCACGCCGGCGATACACGCGATCATGCGCGAGCGCGGGATCAAGGCCGCGCCCGTTGTGGTGTCGCTGAACGGCCAGTCGGTCTTTCCGCGCTTTGCGAAGGTTCCGGCTGTCGGCGATGCCGAGAAGCTCGACCAGATCGTGCGCTACGAGGTCGAGCAGAACGTGCCGTTCCCGATGGACGAGATCGTCTGGAACTACCAGTCGCTCGGGCAGACGCCCGACGGCGACCAGGCTACGATTGTCGTTGCGGCGAAGCTCGAACACGTGCGCGGGGTGACGAACTCCGTTGCGGGGGCGGGGCTTTCGCCCGAGATCGTGGACGTTGCGCCGATGGCGGTGTACAACACCTTCAAGTTCGGCGCGCCGGACACGTCGGGCTGCAACGTTGTACTCGACATCGGATCGCGCGCCACGGCCCTCATAATCGTCGAGGACGAGAAGGTCTACATCCGCTCGATTCCGGTTGGCGGCAATTCGATCAACAAGGAGATATCGCAGGCGTTCGGATGCTCGCTGGAAGACGCCGAGCAGCTCAAGCGCGAGCGCGGCTATGTGGCGCTAGGCGGTGTCACCGAGGATCCTGACGAAGTGACGGACCGCGTCTCCAAGGTGATCCGCGGCGTCATGACGCGCCTTCACGCCGAGGTCTCGCGTTCGATCAACTTCTACCGCTCGCAGCAGGGCGGCAGCCAGCCTTCGCGCCTTCTCCTGACGGGCGGGACGTCGATGATCCCGCAGTTGGACGAGTTCTTCCGCGAGTCGCTGCAGGTCGAGGTCGAGTACCTCAACCCGTTCGGCTCGATCAGCATCGGGCCGTCGGTCGACGCCGCGAAGCTCGAGGGCGAGGCGCTTACGCTGAACGAGTCCGTGGGCCTTGCGCTCAGGATGACGCCGTTTGCGCAGATGCATTTCAACCTGATGCCCCCCGAGATCATAGAGGGCAAGCGCGCCGTGAAGCGCATTCCGTTCCTTGTGGCGGGAGGCGTCTTGGTGCTGGCCGCTCTCGGGCTGGGGATCCTCTCGTTCAAGCGCGACACGGAAGTCTACCGCGCGCAGAACGGGGCGGTGGAGGCGCAGCGCGACACGCTTTCGGGGTTCGACTCGAAGATCAAGGACGAGCAGCGCAGGTTTGCGGTCGAGTCCGACAAGGCCGACGAGCTGCGGATTCTGCTCGCCATGCGTCCCCTTGCGCTCAGGCGTCTTGTGGCGGTGCGCGAGTCGCTGCCTCCGGGAATGTGGATCCGCGAATGGAAGACGGAGCCATCGAGGGGCGAAGATGTTCAGTCCGTTACGGTGAATGTCGTGATCCGCGGGTGGAAGGACGAGCTTGAGAAGGTCGTCAAGAATGACGCCGAGTCGCATGGCGGCAAGGCGCGCACGGCGGCGGAAATCGTCCTTGACGAGGTCAAGGGGAAGCCGCATGTCGAGTCCGCCACGATAACCGGCCAGACCGACGTGGGACAGAAGAACTGCCTCGACGAGTTCACGATGAAGATCGTGTTTGAACTGCCCGGCAAGGAGGAAGGCCGCAAGTCCGGCAAGAAGGGAGGCCGCAAGTGAGTCTCAACCGCAATCAGACAACGCTTTGCGCTATCGGTGGTGTGTTTGCCGTCGGCGCGGCGGCTCTGGGGTGGTTCCTCTGGAGCGCGATCGACGAAAGCAGCGAGGCGCTGGAGGAGCGCAACAACTCGATGGACGCCATCGACAGGTACTACTCCGCGAAGGTTTTCCCCTCGAAGGAATCCCTCGAAGCCGTCAAGGCGAACACGGAGGAGATGGCCATGTGGCGCGAGTCGTCGAAGCTTGTTGCGTCTCGCGGCGACAAGGCTTTCGCGGAGACCACGCCGCCGTCGTTCAAGCAGTTCCTCCAGTCGGAGCAGGTGCGCCTCTCGGCGCTGCCGGGGAAGGTGGACGGGAGGATATGCGCCCAGGGCTTCGCGTTCGGGTTCGACAAGTACCTCGGGCAGAGCCCCACGATGCCGGAAAAGGCGGACCTGCCAAAGCTCCAGCGCCAGCTGGACTTCATCGCCGAGGCGGTGGAGCTGTTCTCCGAGGTCGGCGTCGACGAGGTGAAGGCCGTCAAGCGCGACGAGTCCCCTGCCGCCCAGGCCGAGGAAGATGCGCCAGCGCAGCGTCCGGGCAAGAAGGGCAAGAAGGGCAAGTCGGCGGCGGCGGACGAAGGTCCGCTAGCCACCTCGCTCGACTACTCTTTCCAGCTGCTCGCATCCCCGAAGGCGCTTGTCTCGCTGATGAACAGGCTTAACTCCGAGTTCCGCTTCACGGTCGTCACCGAACTGAACTTCGCCGAGAGCCGCGACCTCATCTCCGAGAGCTTTGCTGCCCGCGAGAAGGCGGAAAGCGAGGCCAGGAGCGCCCAGGGCGGAAGGCGCGGCGGCCGCCGCAAGAACAAGGCGCTTGAGCAGCTGGAGTCGATTGAGTCGGGCTCTTCCGATGGCGGCATAGTGATAGACCCGGAGATAGATGCTCCGTTTACAGTCGACATTTCCATCAGGGTGTACGATTTCGGCCAGGGAATCGCGGTAGCGGAATCCGCTTCCGCACCTGCGGCAGAGGTGCCTGCGGCGGAGAATGCCCCTGCGGCGGCCCCTGCGCCAGCAGCCGACGCGCCTGAGCAGGCCGCCCCTGCGGAGGCTTCCAAGGAGGAGACAGCGAAATGAAGACCGGTTCCAGCAATTTCTTCAAGGAGCACTACGACTGGCTTGTCGCGCTGGCGGGATTTGCCGCTCTGGTGGTGGCTATTGCCTTTCTCCTGATATCGTTCGGCAAGTCGCCCGAAGGCGGAGCTTCGGAATACACGGCCATAGTCGGCAGCAAGCGTTCGCATGGCGAGGGAATCGCCAAGAACGACATGAGCCAGTTTGACGCGGTCGTTCGCGGAGTGAAGAAGCCGGCGGCGCTGCAGGACATCGACCCGAAGAAGGCCAGCTTCCTGGCTTCGGGGCGCCGCATCACCTGTACCTCCGCCAACGGCAAGGCGTGCGGAAGGCCGATTCCTCCGGGACTTGCCAAGTGCCCGTTCTGCGGTGCCGAGCAGCCCAAGGAAGTCAAGGTTGCCATTGATACAGACAAAGACGGCATCCCCAACGACGCGGAAGTCGCCCTCGGCCTCGATCCGAACAACCCGGCCGACGCCAACGGCGATCTCGACGGCGACGGTTTCACCAACCTCGAGGAGTTTTTGGCGAAGACCGATCCGAAGGACAGGAATTCGCACCCGGACTACCTCGACTCGCTGTCGGTCGACGGCAAGCCCGAGACGACTACGCTGCATGTGTTCTTCAAGGGCCTGGACAAGCTCGGCGGCGGCAAGTTCCGCTATGTGTTCCGCGACCCTGCCGCGAAGAACCCCTATGGCGGACGAGGCGTCGACTACCGTGTCGAGCCGGGCGAGGAGATATGCAAGACGGGGTTTATCCCCGTGGAGTACACCGAGAAGTTCGAGAAGCAGGCGATCAAGGGCGCCGCCGGAATGACTAAGATGGTGGACGTGTCCACGGTCAAGCTTGTCCGCAAGTCCGACAAGAAGGAGCTCCTGATCAGCATCAACCAGCGCAATGCGCCGATTGACATGCAGGCCACGCTTCTCTACCGCCGCGGAACCGATCGCAAGATCGTCGTAGCGAAAGGGTCGGAATTCGATCTCAACGGCCAGAAGTACAAGGTTGTCGCGCTTACGCCCGTCGGTACAGACGGAGTGGAGGTTACGGTCAAGCCCGAGCCGCTGGGAGCAGAGAGGGTAATCAAGTAATCTTAGGGGCTTGATTAGTTCCGAAATTTTCGGTATTATACACATCATCTTCGACAAGGAGTCCTCAAACCATGAGATGCAATAAAGGTTTCGCATTCGCTTTGGCTTTCAGCATGGCGCTAGGCTATTCGTCTTCTCTTATCGCACAGGAAGACGATGGGTTGGACGTCTTCAACGACACGGCAACAGCTCCCGCAAAGAAGGACGCAGTGGCTCAGCCTGCCGCCGAGCCTGCGCCAGCCGCGGAACCCGCAGTTGCTGCACCTGCAGCCGCCGATGACTTTGACAAGCTGCTGGACGACGCGAGTGCCGCGCCTGCGAAGGCCGATGCTGCTCCCGCTGTCGCGGAAGAGCCGGCGCCTGCCGCCGCGGAGGAACCTGCTGTTGCGCCCGCAGCCGCCGCTGAGCCCGCTCCTGTCGCCGAAGCGCAGGCGCCCAAGGCCGCCGAGCCTGCGGCGGACAAGGCGATGACCGAGGCTGAGAAGCTCCTTGCCGAGATAGCTGCAGCCGAGGAAATGCGCCGTGCGAGCCTTGACGCGCAGGCAAAGGAGGAGATCGATGCGGCCGACCGCGCATTCCTCAAGCGCGACTGGGACGAGGCGTTCCGCATGTACGACCTTGCGTCGAAGCACCTCAACGACAGCCCCGCGACCACCGACCTTCGCGACAAGTGCAGGGTCCGCAAGGCCGAGTCGAAGTACCAGTGCGGCCGCCGCGCCGTCCTCGAGAACAACCGCGAAGAGGCGATCAAGAATTTTGAAGACGCGGTAAAGCTCCATCACGAGCAGGCGCTCCGCGACCTCGACGCGCTCAAGGCCGAGACTGCCGAGGAGGCCGAGAAGGACACATCCGAAATCGCGCACCGCATCAACGACAAGGACTACAAGGCGCAGCGCGACGTCTTCCGCAAGCGCCTGCGCAAGTCCCGCCAGTACTACACGACCGGCGAGTACAAAAAAGCCTATGAGGAGTGCGAACTCGTTCTCCGCGCCCAGCCGCAGAACACTGAGGCCATTCGCCTGCGCCAGCTCATATCCGAGCGAGTCAACCGCATCGAGCGCCGCGAGATCATGGTCACGCGCGAGGAGATGATGCACCAGGTCAACCAGGCGTGGCGCCCCGCGTATGCCGCGGACTCCGCCCAGCTCGAGCCGGTCGACGGCGGAACGACCCAGGCCAAGCCCCTGGACAAGGGAACTCTCTCCCAGGAGCAGAACATAGAGAGGCGCCTGAAGGGAATCAAGCTCCCTTCCGTGTCCTTCCGCCCGCCGGTCACGCTTGTCGACGCGGTCGAGTATTTCCGCCAGGCTTCAAAGGACTTCGACCTCCCCGACGTTCCGGCCGAAGAGCGCGGCATCAACTTCGTGCTTCGTCTCGGCTCGGCCCTTACTGGTGCAGCCCAGCCCGCAGACGGCGGCGAAGCAGATGCGTTTTCCAGTTCCGCTTCTTCTGACGACGAGGCCGCCTCGGCTGCCGGCCCCGTGCCGCAGATCCCCGCGATCAACGCCTCCAACGTTACGCTTTGGCAGGCGCTCGACCAGGTCTGCCAGGTCACTGGATTCAAGTTCCAGATCAGCGGTCCGTTCGTAATCGTAATGCCCAAGGACGCCACGATCGACGCCTATGTAACGCGTTTCTACAACGTGCTCGACCTGTTCGTCGACCGCGTGAACAGCGCGGCGACCGACATCCGCGAGTCCCGCGGCAACAGGTTTGGCGGCGGAAACACGCTTGAGGCGTCTGAAGGCGGCTCGATGGAGCGCGACTGGCAGGCGTACTTCAAGGAGATGGGCGTCGACTGGCCGCCGAACTCGTCGATCAGCTACATCAAGACGACGAGCCAGCTCCGCGTCACCAACACGGCCGACAACCTCGCTGTGTTCGAGCAGGTCCTCAACTACCTCAACGTCACGCCCAGGCTCGTCGAAATCGAGACACGCTTCGTTGAAGTCTCGCAGGAGGACCTCAACTCGCTCGGCTTCGAGTGGCTGCTCAACAGCGACTACACGATAAACATCGGAAACAAGCTCGGCAAGGTCCTTGGCCTCAAGCCTGGCGCGTTCGAAAACGTTCTTACGGGCGGGAAGACGACGGTCGACACGACCACGAGCTCCAAGACCACCACCACGACGATCGGCGGCGTCACCACGACGACTCCTGTCACCGAAACGGATACCACCACTTCCACTGTCGGCGCGTCCCAGTCGACCAAGTGGAACCGCATGCCGCGCTACAATGCCTCCGGCCGGCGCAACCGCCGCAACCTCGGTCTCAATGCGTTTGGCGGGTCTTCGGACTTCAGGAACGGCAATCGCTTCCTCAGCACGGTCGGCAACCCGATCAGCGGCTCCGGCGCGTCCGACAACGACCAGTTCCTGAAGCTCAACGGCTTCCTCGGGAACGCTGACGTGTCGATGATTCTCCATATGCTCTCGCAGCGCACCGATACGGACCTCCTGTCCGCTCCTAAGGTTGTCACGAAGTCCAGCCAGCAGGCAATCATCAAGGTCGTCACCGAGTACATCTATCCTCAGGACTACGACGTGACGATCGAGTCGTCCGGTTCCAGCAGCGGCAGCAGCTGGGGCGGCAGCGGCGGCGGCACGAGCCAGATTCTCGCCATGGTCGAGCCCCAGAACTTCACGATGCGCGAAGTCGGCGTGATTCTCGACGTCACTCCTGAAATCACGGCCGAGGGCCAGTTGATCAACCTCGAGCTCAAGCCCCAGGTCGTCGACGAGCCTATCTGGCACGACTACGGCATGAAGGTGCCGAAGAGCAACAACAGCACCAGTGGCGGCCCAGACCTGACGCAGATGGTCGACTGGACGGAAGAGCAGATTGCAAAGTTCCTCGGGCTGAGCGAGACGATCGAGGAGCAGCAGTACTACACCGTCCCGATGGAGCAGCCGTTCTTCCACGTCCGCTCGATCGACACCCACATATCGATCTACAACGGCGCAACCGTGGTCATGGGCGGCCTCATCACCGAGGAGCGCAAGGCGATGGACGACAAGGTTCCGTTCCTTGGCGACATTCCCTTCATCGGGCGGCTCTTCCGCAGCCGCAGCGAATGGTCCAACAAGCGCAACCTTCTTATCTTCGTGACTGCTCGTCTCGTTGATCCGAGCGGCCGCGTGGTGAATGTCGGAAACATGGACGCGAATGGTGGGAGCGGAAACGCTCCTGCCGCAACTCCCGCTCCGGCTGCTGCTGCGCCTGCTGCCCAAGAATAAGCACTCATGCGTATAGCCCTGACGGGCGGCATCGCATGCGGAAAGAGTCTCCTCTCCAAGTGCCTCTCAGAGGCCGGGGTGGAGACTCTGGACGCTGATGATGTCGTCCATAACCTCGAATCCCCCGGAGGAGAAGCCGCTGACGCGGTTTTCTCGCGTTTCGGCACGTTAGACCGCGCCGAGCTTGCGTCGCTTTGCTTCGGCCAGGACAGAGGGCATCTGGAAAACAGGCGCGACCTCGAGTCGATACTGTTTCCGCTTGTCAGGAAGGCCATGCTGTCATGGTGCGGCCCGCGCGGCGTTTCCGTATGTGCGGATCGCCCCCGGGTGGCCGTGATACCGTTGCTGTTCGAGTCGGGCTGGAGCGAAGACTTCGATTTCGTGGCGTGCGTAACCGCATCCCGCGAAACGCAGGTGAAGCGGATGATGGAGAATCGCGGCATGACCTACGAGGCCGCAGAAGCCAGAATCGCGGCGCAGATGCCTGTGGAGGAAAAGGAAATGCGCTCGGACTGGGTGATCCGCAACGACGGTACCGAGGACGAGCTGAAAAGGGAGGTCGACAGATTGGCGGCCTTCCTCAAGGAGAAATGCAAGAATGAGCAATGAAGAATACGACGACGTTTTTGCGTCGGTCGCGAAGCCCAAGGAAGAGGGCAAGTCGCCTGTCAATACCCAGCAGAGCCAGCCTGCCAGGCCTGCGGAAGCCGCTCGCCCGCAGCCGCAGCAGAACGGCCATGCGCAGCAGCAGGGTGCGAAGCACGGAAACGGCAAAAACCGCCAGGGACGCGAGTTCCGCGGCCGCGGGAACAAGCACGGCGGCGGACAGCAGCAGGGCATTCCGCAGGACCAGCCGCAGCAGTCGGCGGTTGTCCCGCGCAACCCCGACCTTCCAGAGTACAAGCTTGCCGACATACATTCTTGGGACAACGCGGAAATCGTAGAGAAGATGATGCCGGACGCGAACGCCGAGGATCTCGGCGCAATGAAGCGCCACGAGATCATCTTCGCCGCGATCCGCTCCTACCTCGCGCGCGGCGGCGCAGTTATGGCCTCCGGATGCCTCGAAGTCGTGAAGGAAGGCTTCGGATTCCTGCGTTCCGCGAAGACGAACTTCCTCGCGTGCCCTGAAGACGTGTTCGTTCCGCAGCAGCAGATTCGCCGCCATGCGCTCCGCCAGGGCGACATTGTCGAAGGGCCGGTTCGCGACCCTCGCGACCGCGACCGCTTCTTCGCGCTCGGGAACGTAGTCACCGTGAACGGAAAGACGCCGTCCGAGGCCGCCCGCATCGTCCACTTCGAGAACCTCGTCCCGACGTTCCCGACTCGCCGCATAGTCCTTGAGACGCTTCCAAGCGAGTGCTCTATGCGCGTTGTCGACATTTTCACCCCTATCGGCTTCGGCCAGCGCGGCCTCATCGTGGCGCCGCCGCGCGTCGGCAAGACCGTCCTCATGCAGAAGATGGCCAACGCCATCACAGCGAACCATCCGGACGCGATCCTCATCGTGCTGCTCATCGACGAGCGCCCCGAGGAAGTCACCGACATGCAGCGCAACACTAAGGCGATGGTTCTTGCGTCAACCTTCGACGAAGAGCCGCAGCACCACGTCAACGTGGCGGAGATGGTGATCGAGATGTCGAAGCGCCAGGTCGAGAACGGCAAGGACGTCATCATCCTCCTCGACTCCATTACGCGCCTTGCGCGCGCGTACAACACCGTGCAGCCGCATTCCGGCAAGATCCTAACGGGTGGTGTCGACGCTCTCGCGCTGCACCGTCCCAAGCGCTTCTTCGGCGCTGCCCGCAACATCGAGGGCGGCGGATCGCTCACCATCATCGCCACTGGTCTCGTGGACACCGGTTCGCGCATGGACGAGGTCATCTTCGAGGAGTTCAAGGGCACCGGCAACATGGAACTCTGCCTTGACCGCGGACTCGCCGACAAGCGCATCTTCCCGGCCATCGACATCGACAAGTCCGGCACGCGCAAGGAGGATCTCCTGCTCGATCCTGCGGAGCTCGAAAGGACCTGGGCGCTGAGGCGCGTCCTTTCGGATGTCGGCCCTGAGCGGGCGATGCAGACCGTCCTTGCCGGCCTGAAGAAGCACAAGTCGAATCCGGAGTTCCTGCTTTCGCTGGACCTCAAGAACCTGTAATGGACGATGAAGAGGCATTGGATATATCCGGTGCTGCTGGTTGCGGCGGTGTGGGCGTTGTTCGCCCGCACCGCTTCTTTTGAATTCGTCCGTCTCGACGACCACGACTACACCTTCCTCTGTCCGTTCGTCGCAACGGGCTTCTCATGGGCGAATGTCGCTGCTGCGTTCTCCAACTTCACGCATGCCGCTATCTGGATGCCGGTGACGTACATCACGTACATGGTGGACTTCTCGCTGTTCGGCGCAACTCGCGCCCACATGGGGCCGGTCCATCTCGGAAACGTCTTCATCCACTCCGTGAACGCACTTCTCGTGTTTGCGTTTCTGACGAAAGTTGCGGCAGCGGTGTTCAGGCGGAGGCCCAAAGGGAAGATCGCCTTCGCCGCGTTTCTGGCGGCTCTCTGGTGGGCGGTCCATCCGTACCGCGTGGAGCCCGTGTGCTGGATTGCAGGACGCAAGGAGCTGCTCTGGACGATGTTCTCCCTTGCTGGGCTTCTCTTCTGGATGGCGCGCAGGCGCCCGTTCGGGATCCATGCGCTCTGCGCATACGCATGCTGCGCGCTCGCGTGCCTTTCGAAGCCCACGGCAATGTGCTTCCCCGCGCTTGCGCTCTGCGTGTCGCTCGCAGTCGATCCGCCCAAGAAGCCCCTCCCCCGCTTCCGTCCCGCCATGCTTGCGGACGCACGATTCCTCGCCTACCTTCCGCTCGTCGCCATGGCGGCCGCAGTCGCCTGCATCGCGGTGTATTCCCAGACTCATGCCGCGGGCTACGCGGAACGCGCGCTCTACACCGCGCCGCTCTGGTGGCGCGCGCTCAACGCCGCGGTGTCCGTTGGGCTTTACCTGATACAGTCGATCTTCCCGGTCGGGCTTCACGCCGACCGCCTCATAATGACTGGCGCCATGCCTTTCGGAACCGTCGCGGTTTTTGCGTTCTTCGCCGCGTTGGCGATTTCTGCGCTCATCCAGCGCAACCGCGAGACCGCCCGCCGCGCGCTGCCGTGGGCGCTGTTCTTCCTGGCCGCGGTCGCTCCCGTTCTCGGGCTTTTCGGGAGCTTCGGGCGCGAGGCGATGGCCGACAGGTTCTCGTACATGCCGTGCGTCGCCCTGGCCGCGCTTGTCGCCATCGCGATTCCCCGCCTCGCCGTCAGCCGGGGCGCTGGCTTTGCCGTGTATACCGCCGCGTGGACTGTGTTTACCTGGATGCTCGTCGGCACGTGGCGCAACGACTACACGCTCTTCCGCCGCGTGCTTGCCGTGGACCCCAACCACCCCCGCGCGCTCTACCACGTGGCGAGCGAGGAGTGTGCGCGGTTCGGAGACCTCGACTCCGGGATCGAGCATTTCCGCATGTCTCTCGCGATAGAGAACAGCTTCGACACCGCGGCCCAGCTCTGCTACGCGCTTGCGCGCAGGGGAGGGGCCTACGATTTCGCCGAAGTGCGCCGCTATGGGTCGGAGGCGGAGCGCGACCATTCGCTGGACCGGAAGGGCATGATGCTCGAGGCCCTTGGGATGGCGGCGATGCACGAGGGCCGCTGGAAGGACGCAGCCTCGTGCTTCGAGGATTCGATCAAGGCGCCGCGCCGCTTCTATTCGGCGGACGAAGCCCGGCGCCTCCTAGCCATTTGCCGCCGCCACCTCTGATATGGTACAATACAGACGATGAACGCGAACATCAGGACACTTGCGGCCGTTGCCGCACTGCTTGCCGCCGGACTTGTCCGCGCGGACGACGAGGAGGCGGACGCCGAAGATGCGCCGGTCACCTTCGAGCGCTACCGCTCCATCATCGACCGCTGTCCGTTTGGCGTGCCGCCGCCGAACTTCGACCCGCACGACCTTTCGTCCTCCGCCGCCGCCGCGGCCGCTGCGCGCGGAGCCGCGAAGACGGAGCGGGAGCTCTCCCAGGAGGAGAACAAGCTCAAGGCGTCCGTGCGCCTCTGCGCCTTCAACCTCACGCCCGAGCACCGCGTGATGGTCGGCTTCCTTGACAATTCGCACAAGCCGCCTGCCAGCTACTACATGGCCGTGGGCGATTCGCGCGGAGGGTGGACGGTGAAGTCGGCGGACGTAGACGCCAAGACGGCCGTGCTCGAGAAGGACGGCATCGAGGTGGATGTGGAGTTCCCCAAGCCAGGGGCTGCTGCCCCCGCTCCCGGCCGCGGCGGAAGGCCGGGCGGCCGTCCAGGCTCCGAAACACCCGCGGCAAACGCCGGCGGACCTGGCGGAAGCGCGCTGGACCGCCTGCGCGAGCGCCGCGCGCAGATGGCGAAGAACATGCAGGAGGAGGAGGAGCGCCGCAAGGCAGTGGCGGAGAAGGAGAAGGCAGACAGGGCTGCAGCCGCCGAGGAGCGCGAGCAGCAGAAGCAGCAGCTCCTCCAGATACAGGAAGAGCTTCGCCGTGCGCGCGAACAGCGGGAGCAGCGCGAACGCGAGCAGCGCGAGGCCGGCGGAGAGGGCACGCCCGTGGAGATTTGACATGACTAGAACGACCCTGGAGAAGTTCCGAGAGGAGCTGCTGGCTTCCGGAAGCTATACCACGCCACCGGAGCGAAAGGCGAAGAAGCAGCGCAAGCCAGGCTTCTTTACCACGCTGGGCTTCTCGTTCACAGTCTTCAGCGTGTTCCCATTGAGCGGCATCGCCGAGGCCATGGGGCGCCTTACGACCGACCTTTGGGCGCACTACTGCTTCCGCTGCGTGCAGAAGGCAGAGAGATACGGCATGGACATGATCATCGACGGCTGGGAGAACCGCCAGAGGCACGACGGCCCGGTGATCTACCTCGCCAACCACATGTCCACCCTCGAGACGGTCTTGCTGCCTGCCATCCTGCTGACATACGGTCCGTTCAACGTCGTTGTCAAGCAGTCGCTTTCGCATCTCCCGTTCCTCGAAAAGGCTGCGGCCCACATGGGGCTCATACCTGTTGGGCGCAAGAACCCGCGCGAGGATCTCATGCAGATGTTCACGGTCGGCAAGGAGCGCGTGGAGCAGGGCAACTCGATCCTCATCTTCGCGCAGGGCACGCGCCAGAAGGTGTTCTCGCGCAAGCACTGGAGTTCCATCGGCTCCAAGCTCGCCGAGAAGGCGGGTGTGCCCGTGATACCGATTGCGCTCCAGACCGACTGCGAGCCTACGCGCGAAGGAGGCGGTCCGTTCAAGGACTTCGGGCCAGTCGACCCTTCGCGTCCTATTCGCCTGCGCTGCGGACCCGTCCTTACAGGCTCCTCGCGCGAGATGCAGAGCGCCAGCTTCGACTGGATCGCCGAGCAGCTGAGGGGCTGGGGCCTGCCGGTCGAGGCATGAAGACGCTTCTCCATGTCTGCTGCGGCCCATGCGCAAGCGGCTGCGTTCCAGTCCTGAAGGGCCCCGGCCGCGAGGTGACCATGCTCTTCGCCAACTCGAACATCGACACTCGCGAGGAGTTCGAGAAGCGGAGGGCAGAGGCTGAGAGACTCGCCCGGATAGATGGCGTAGGCTTCGCATCCCTTGAATACGACCACGGTGAGTGGCTGCGCGAGGTGGCGGAGGGCTTCGAACACGAGCCGGAATGCGGAGAGCGCTGCGCGAGGTGTTTCCGCTACAACCTTGGAAAGGCGGCCGAGTACGCCAAGGCGCACGGGTACGGGGAGTTCACAACGTCGCTTACCGTTTCTCCGCTCAAGGTGAGCGCGATGGTGTTCGCGGCGGCGTCCGAGGTCGCCGAAGTCCGCGTGGATACTGCCGGCGGTGTTCCTGCGGACTCCTCGCCCGTTTTCCTGCCCGTCGACTTCAAGGCGCACGGTGGCTTCGCGCGCTCGATACGGCGCGCCGCCGAACTTGGACTCTACAGGCAGAACTACTGCGGCTGCGAATTCTCGAAGTTCCGCTGGCGTATGCACCGCAAGGACGAGACGGAGTCAACGAACGTCGACGCGCTCTCCGGTTCCCACGGCGACGTGTACACTGCGGACTTCCAGACCGCTGGACGCGGGCGCCTCGACCACCGCTGGCTTTCGCCGCCAGGGACAAACCTCATGATGAGCGCAGTGCTGGACGTTTCGGGAATCGCACCGGAGCGCGTCGCCACGTTTCCGCTCGTCGTCGGGCTCGCAGTCGCGAAGGCGCTCGAGAGGCTGGGCTTGCGCCGCCGCATCGTTCCGTGGCTTGGGGGGCGTGTGGCGCTCAAGTGGCCGAACGACGTTCTCGTTGACGGGCGAAAGATTGCGGGCATCCTCTGCGAGCGACACGGCGACTGCGTGATTGCGGGAATAGGTGTCAACGTGCGGCAGCGAGAGTTTCCGGCCGAGATTGCGGACAGGGCTACGTCGCTCCTGCTCGCCACCGGACGCGAGATGAAGGTCTCGCAGGTTCGCGGCGAGGTCCTAGGCCAGCTGTGGAAGTGGTATGGAATCTGGAGGGAGCGTGGGTTCGAGGCGGTGCATCCCGAGATCGCGGCAATCGACTTCCTGAAGGGGCGCGAGCTCGAGGTCCGCCAGACAGACGAAGACCCGCAGCCGCTTCGCGGCGGCTGCGGGGGTATCATGCCCGATGGCACTCTGGACGTCGGCGGGACTCGCGTCTATGCAGGCGAAGCCCACGTTTCAAACATTGGAATTTAGGTCTGACCTGAATTCCAATGTTTGCGTCAGCCGATGGAGATCTTTCTCGGCTGGGTCTCCGGGCGCTTCTTCACCAAGATCGTCAGCATTCCGTTCTCGAGCTTCGCGGAGAGCGTCGATGCGTCGGCGAGTTCCGGCAGGTCTGCGCTCATCGCGTAGTTCTCGTGCTCGAACTCGGCGGCGACCTGCTTGAAGCCGGCGGGGTTCTGGAACTTCGCGTGCGTCTTCAGCGTAATCGTGCGGCCCTCGACGTGGAGCTCCGCATCCTCCTTGCCAACTCCGGGCAGGACGACCTTGATCTCGTATGCCTCGGGCGTCTCGTTGAACGTGGCCGTGGGCACGATGTACTTCTCTTCGTTCATTTGAAAACTCCTTTCTGCCGCCCTTGCGGTACGGCGCTTGTTTCGTTACTGGATGGCTATGTGCCTTGCTCCTGCGGACTCCGCCTTGGGGAGTTCGATTCGGAGGATTCCGTTGGTGAACTTCGCGTTCGCCTTGTCGGCGTTCACGCGGAAGGGCAGTTCAAGCCTGCGGCTCCACGCGGGGCGCTTCTCCTCGGACTTGCCGGTCTCGGCATCTGCCGTCTCGGCGGGCCTGTCGGTTATCGTCACGGCCTGGGACTCGAGCGTGAGGTCGACGTCCTTGGCTGTCTTGCCCGGAAGCTCCAGGTCGAGAATCACCGCGTTGTCGTCGAGATACACGTTTACGGGCGGGAACCTCCCTGCGGCTCTTGCCCTCGCGGTCCTGAAGGACCTGCTGCCCGTGTTGAGCAGCTCGTCCAGGATTCCGAACGGATCTATGTTAAGCAGTGTGTTCATGTTCTCAACTCCTTTCGTTTGCATCGCCTTGTGGTTAGCAAATGCCGTGCCAAACCGTCCGCCCGCCGCAGTTTGCCGTGTCTTTCGCGGAATTGCCCTTAATCCAAGAGTTTCTGCCACGCCAGCACCGTGCCAACCTGGCGCACCACAGCGACGATTTTTCACAGTTCCATTCCCCGGCAGATTTCTCCGCACTGTAGTTGCACGCAGGCCGGATGTTGTAATTGACTTTGTCAGCCGTTTGTAAGATAATGATTCCATGAAAAACATAAGCTGTCCACAAGCGTTTCTTGCCGTGGCCGCCTGCATGGTAGCATCGGCGCTTCCAGCGTTCGACTGTTCGGACGCGGTGAAGGCCAAGGCGCAGGACTTCATCGACAACGAAAAGCAGTTCCACCTCGGGTTCCTGCCGACTGAGCAGTCGAACCCTATCACCGCCACGCTGGAGGAGGACTTCAAGCGCTCCACCGTCGCGGGCGTGCAGTGCCTCCAGAGGGCGGACCGCCAGATACCGATCACGTTGCGCCATGTGTTCGCCTCGCCTAAGTTCGCGAGTCTTGTGGACGCAATGGCTGCAACTCTCACAACTCCTCCAATCACCAACTCCTCCACTCGCCCACTTCCCCGAATCGTCTTTTCAGGGTGCGGCGCGACCGGGCGACTTGCAATCCTGCTCGAGTCGATGTGGCGCGACTTCTTCCACCGTCGCGCGGCGGAATTGACGCCCGCTGAGCGCGCGCTCGCCGAGCGCTCGGCGTCCATCATGACAGGCGGCGACTTCGCGCTCATCAAGAGCGTGGAGAGCTTCGAGGACTCGATGCCGGGCGGAGAGCGCCAGGCCGCCGCGCTGAACATCGGAGAAGGGGACACGTTCGTGGCGATAACGGAGGGCGGGGAGACGTCGTCCGTGCTTGGGACTCTCCGCTACGCGGCGGCGCACGGAGCGAAGTGCTTCCTCGTGTTCAACAACCCCGCGGGGATCCTCCGCGCGCGGCTCGACCGCTCGCGCGAGGCGATCGACAATCCGAAGGTTACGGTTCTCGACATCTACTGCGGCTCGATGGCGCTTGCGGGGTCGACGAGAATGCAGGCAACGTCGTCCGAGCAGCTTCTCTGCTCCTGTGCGCTAGAGGCCGCGCTATGCCGCGTCATGCCGCGGTTCGCGAAGGAGACTGCGGCCGACTGGACCACGGCATTCGAGAAGCTCCTTTCCTCGCTCGAGTCGCCTGCCTCGCGCAAGGCCATCGCTGAGATGATCGAGTTCGAGAAGGCGCTCTACGCACGCGGGGGGCGCGTCACATACTTTGCGGACGACTGCATGCTCGACCTCTTCACCGACACGACGGAGCGCAGCCCAACCTTCATGCTTCCGCCGTTCCGCTCCACGGAGGAGAAGAACCTTGCGCAGTCGTGGGCGTTCGTGAAGAACCCGCTGCACTCGACTCCCGAATGCTGGGACGCGCTTTTCCACCGTCCCGTCCGCTGCCTAGAATGGACTGCCGCGGACTACGCCGCGCCAGGGATGCCGCCGGTCAAGGACGGCGTTCCGCCGCCGATCGGGCGCAGCTCTCTCATGAAGTACCCGATCGGAAACGAGGACACGCCCGAGCGATACGCCGGCTGCGAGTCAGCGGCGGTAATCGTCCGCGCAGGCGCACCTGATGCCGCGTTCGAGTCCGCGGCGCGCGAGCAGGCGTCGAAGTTCGGGACGGTGCGCCTCTTTGCGCTTGCGCCTACTGACGCCTCGCCGCTCGAGATATGGAAGCACCTTGCTATGAAGCTGACCTTCAACACTCTTTCGACGGGAACGATGGCGGCATCGGGACGAGTCGCCGGCAACTGGATGAGCTGGGTGTCGATCTCGAACAAGAAGCTTGTGGACCGCGGCATCCGCCTCATCTCCGAGCTTGGCGGCATCCCGTACGAAGAGGCAGCGCAGCGGCTCTTCGCGGCGGAGGAGTGGATACAGTCGCAGGACTGGACCGGCAAGGAGACGCCGTGCGCAGTGCAGGTGGCGCTGAAGAGGCTGCGTGAGGAGAAGGATCGCCGAACCTCCTCCGCCCCCGCAGCGGACGCGGTCGAGGTGAGGGTGCGCAAGACGCCAGGCGGTCCGCGCATCTTCGTGGACGGGCGTCCGGTCCGTCCGCGCATCTTCTATGGCGCGCCGCCATCGCTCGCCAACCTCTCGGAGTCGTGGTACACCACATTCGTATACCCGTTTCGGGCGACCCTCTCCACTACCAACGGAACATACCGTGTTGCGCGCCAGTCTCAGGACGACGCGCTTTTTTTCAAGAACGCGCGCTTCGTGGACATGACGACTGGAGTCACCAACGACTGGGGTCTTGCGGAGGAGACGCGCATGGACGCGTTCACCGCAGCGCCGCTCACGTTTGAGAAGGACCATGTCTACCGGTTCCTTGTTGACGTAAAGGCGACGCGCGACAGGCAGTTTCTCTCGGCTGGCGCGTTCGCCGTCGATGAATCAGGCCGCCGCGTACGGATGCCGCTTCCGTACGGCGACACGCTGGCCGGAACCACGCGACTCGCGGCCTCGGCGGGAGTCAACATCGTGACCTTCAGCGCGAACTCCTACGGCTCCTCGACCGGTTGGGTCGAGCCAGGCAAAGAACCCAACTACGATGGTCTCGACCGCTACTGCCGGAGACTCGTCGAGGCGAATCCCAACGTTCTCCTCCTGCCGCGTGTGAGCGCCGAGGCGCCGGCCTGGCTGCTGAAGAAGGATCCTTCCATCCGCATGAAGTTCGACCGCGGCTTCACGCTTGAGTTCGCGTCGGTCTCCGCCCGTCCATACCGCGAGCAGGCGTGCGCTTACATCGAGCGCCTCACACGCCATCTCCGCGAGGCGTTCCCGCGCAACTTCGCGGGCCTGCACATCAGCGGCCAGAACTCGGGCGAGTGGTTCTACCACCTTTCGCAGAGCGCCGATCTTTCGGGCTACGACGTCCATACCCGCGACGCATTCCGCGCCTGGCTCGCCAAGAGGGGCGAGCCAGACGCCGCGACGGCGGAGGTTCCGTCTCCGGAGGAACGCCGCGACAGCTCGCGTGGGTTCTTGCGCGACCCGGTACGCGACAGGCGTCTCCTCGACTTCGAGCAGTTCCGCCAGGAGGAGGTCGCGACGTTCCTCTCCGAGCTCGGCGCGGCCGTGCGGCGCGGGTCGGACGGACATTCTCTGGCGCTGTTCTTCTATGGCTATTTCTGGGAGCTCGGCGGTGTCATGGCCGGTGCATCCGAGACGGGCCACTATGCACTGCAGTGGCTTCTTGAGCACGGCGCGGAAAATGTCGACGGACTTTCCGGACCGTTCAGCTACACGAACCGCCGCTGGCCCGGGTCGAGTCCCGTGATGTCGCCTGCCGAGACGATCGCCCGTGCTGGCATCCTCTGGATAAACGAGGACGACACGCGTACGTACCTCGAGGACATCTGGTGCTACAAGGCTGTCCAGGGGACGGGCGGAGACCGCTGGAAGACGAAGGAGCAGACGTGCGACCAGCTTCTGCGAAACGCCTCGCAGTGCATCCTGCGCGGACAGGGCGACTGGTGGATGGACCTCTTCGGGCGCGGATGGTACGCGGATGCCGGCCTCTGGGACATGCGCGCGCACCTGAACCGCATGGACGACGCATTGCTTGGCTGCGGCAGCATGGTTGAGCCTGACGTCGCGGTTCTTGTAGACGAGCGGAGCTTCCTCTACCTCGGCTGGAACTCGGACCGCCGTCCGGCGGCAGTGCTGATGAACCGCCGTCCGTTCGACAGCTGCGGCGCGCCGTACGGACAGTACACGCTCGACGACTGGCTGGCGAAGCCCACCTCCGCAAAGATATGCTTCGTGCCCGTTGCGTTCCACCTGACCGACGCGCAGAAGGCGCGACTGGCGGAAGTGCGCGATGCGCGTCCCGGACTGCGATTCGTGTGGTTTGCCATGCCCGGCCTGGACGACGGAACGGCTGCGGAGCTGAAGCGTGCTGGCGACACGGTCTTGACCGACCCCAAGCAGTTCAACGAACGCTTCGTCGGCGAGCAGGTCCGCGCGGCGGGGGCTAGGAGCGTCGTAAAGCCCGGCGTGGCGAATGTTGCGGCTGGCGGCGCGTTCACGATGGTGCAGTCCGTCGTCGGAGGCGACATGGAGGTGGACTTCGGCGCGTCAGGCGAGGTGTTCGACTACATGACGGGGAAATCCCTCGGCAGTGGGCCGCGGCTCGTCCTGCCGTTCCGCAAGGGAGAGACTCGCGTGTTCGAACTCCGTTCTGACCACAACTGACTTCGCAATTCGCAAATGGCGAAACAACAGAGTGGGCAAGAAGATGAGGAGACAGGGCCAGTTTCGTGGACGCTGCCGGGCGTTATGATCCGCGGTTTTGGCGCGGCCGGTTTGAGAGGCGGAACTGGATTGGCGACGAGCCGACGTGGTCGTGGAAGAACTTCGAGAAGTACGCCGCGGACCTGAACCCCGTGTCGGAAGCGATCTGCGCGATCGGAAGGTCCGAGCTTTTCAGCAGATGCGTGGCGCGCCTGAGCCGGAGGGCTATCTGGTACTCCAGCGGCGCCATCCCGTTGTACTGCTGGAAGCGCCGCCTGAAGATGGTGTACCCCATGCCGAGCGACCTGGCGAGCTTCTGGAAGTCCACGACCTCACCGAGGTGGTGCGCGATGTGGAGGTTTGCTCGCCGGATCGCGATGTTGTGCGACGTGTTCGTGCTCCGCGCCGATGTGTTTTCGCACAGCGCCATCATCAGCGTCGTCGTCTTGAGTGCGAGGGTGTAGGGGTGCGTGACGCTGTCGGTCTGGATTTCCTCCACGAGTTCCAGGAGGTCGTGGTGGAACCAGCCGTTCGGCTCTGTTTTGAGCACGGTCTGCGACGGCGTGAAAAACGGCGCGGCTGCGACGTCCTTTAGGAACTCCCCGCCGATTCCGACATAGGCCTCGCTCCATCCTGTGTCCGGGTCGGGCCTGTACCGGTGCCATTCGCCTGGATGCAGTATGATGATCGTCCCGGCGCCCACGTGGATGCTCTTCCCGCGCTTGAACTGTATGACGCCGCGTCCGTCGCAGATGTACAGGAGCTGGTATTCCCAGTCAGGAAGGGCGCGCCCGTTCTGCCATGTGAAGTAGTAGTCCGACGAATGGTATTCATGCGGATACGCTTCGCCGGGCTTGGTCGTCTCCCGTCCGGCTCCGGTGATGTACAGGCCGAACTTCCGCTGGATCGGGCTTATCGGGCAGTAGTGTATCTTGTTCATGAAGGCATTTTAGCATAATCCGCGATGTGTGTCAGCCCTTGCAATCCACTGGAGTTTACCCATTTTTGAGTTTCTGGCGAGGCGAAATGGATTGCCGATCTCTCCGCCTCTTGGACGCTGCCTTCTAAGCTAACTCCGACGCTTCGCAAAATTGGCTCCACGCGGGCCCTTGCGGCCGCTTAGCGGCTCGGGCTTCGCCCTCGGCCAAC
>CAMORM010000017.1 GCA_946623785.1 uncultured Verrucomicrobiota bacterium | reverse complement strand
TAGGCGGCAAAGACTACCCGCTGCAGTTTTCAAATGCGTAAAAGAGAAGAATAAATCCCGCGGCAGAAACGCCGCGGGGTTTTGTGATTTTAGACGTGTAGAGCTTGTAGAGGGAAGATGATAGCCGTGTAGAACATGTAGAGCATGTAGAAAGGTTTTGGAAACAACTGGAACAACTTGTAAAAACAACTTCTTTACGCCGCGCAACAAGCGCGGCGATTTGAGAGCGCCGCGAGGTTTCGCGGCGAGATGAGGAACGTGCGGGCATGTTAGCCCGCACACCTTGAAAAGTTGTTTTCAAAAGTTGTTTATGTTGTTTTCAATATGACTTCAGGTCAGAGCGTCAGCGCAAAATTTTTCCCCCACGCAAAGGGTTTTGTGGTATAATGCAAACGATTGGACATAGGTGAATAGTCTCTTCGATGCTCTCGAAGTGAAATATTTGCCTGTGCACTGATCTGTTGACAAGCTGTAAAAGGCCTGAAAACATTGTGTAAAAAGGATGTAGAGAAAACGAGAAAGAGGGGAAAATGCTGAACCGCACGACGAGAGTCGCGGCGTCCTCGCGGACGCTCGCGATGCCTTGGCAGGGCATGCTCATCAAGCTCGGCTTGATTGAGATGGTGGCATCTGCGCTTCTCATCGCTTCGCTTCTCTCCGGCTGCTCCGGCGGCTGCTCGCGCGAGCAGACCCAGACCCCTCCCGAGGAGTCGGTCGTCAAGCGCATGGAGGACCCGGCCTACCGCGCCCAGCTCGAGAGCCTCCGCGCCGAGCAGAGCGAGCTCGCCGAGCGCGCGAGCTTGATCGGCAAGGAACTCGAGGCCGCGCGCGCCGAGGATCCGGCGAGCGAGAAGACGAAGGAGCTTGAGAAGAAACACGCTGCCGTTCTCGTCGAGATGGAGGCCTCGCGCGCCAAGGCGCTCGTCGCGGTCCGCAACAGGATGCTCCAGGACGAGGCCGGCGGCAAAGGAAAGTAGCACAACCAAATGAAGCGCATTGCGTCCATATTGGCCCAGGCAGGGGCGCCTCTCCGAGGCGTCCGCTGCACGCTTGCGCTCTCGCTTCTTCTCTCGCTCCTCGCCGGCGTCGCAGGTGCGGGCGTCCGCGATTTGGTCACGGTCAATCCCAAGGTCAGCTGGACGGGCAGTCCGCAGGTCATCTACCTGCACGCCGACGGAACTGCCGCGGACGAGTCGGACTACGACCATCTCGCCCTTAAGTACACCGACACTTCTGCAGCGGGCACGCTCACGATCGCCGAGGGCGTCAAGGGCGCGGCGCGCGTCCTTCTTGTCGGCGGCGGCGGCGCAGGCGGCACAAGCAAGACCACGACGGCAGGTGTCGGTGGCGGCGGTGGCGCCGGCGGGTTTGTCGAATCTGAGATTGTTATCGATTCCAGGTCCGGCGAGGTTGTTTACGATGTGGTTGTTGGCGCGGGCGGACCGGCGGCCGATGATTCCGAGACGCTTGCCGTCGGCGCGAACGGCTTCCCCTCTTCTTTCGGCACAGATCCCGATCTTGTTGCGGAGGGCGGCGGCGGCGGCGGCGCACAGTCCGTCGGCAACAACGGCGCAAGCGGCGGCGGCGGCTCGCATAATGGTTCGACGGCGGATGGTGGTACATCCGTCGAAGGTCAGGGTATGGCTGGTGGTTCCGGAAAGAATGCCAAGTTTGGCGGCGGCGGCGGCGGCGCTGGGGCCTCTGGTGGCAACACTGCGGTGACTGGGCCAGGAAAAGGTGGTGTTGGAAAGGAATCAGATATATTACTGGATAGTGAAGGCAATTCGATTATTTATGCAGGTGGCGGTAGCGGTGCAAGCACGGGACTTTTAAAGGCTAGTGCGGGAAAAGGCGGTGGCGGTGCTGGTGCATATGGTGGGTCAAGCCCAGCCGATGCGCAGCCTGGCGTTGATGGTTTAGGCGGCGGCGGCGGCGGCGGAAATGCCGCGTGCGTAGGCGGCAAGGGCGGCAGCGGTGTCGTTATTGTCCGCATCACACAGCTTGTCGAGACGCAGGTGCCTGTTCCTGTGATAGAACCCAAGACTTTCAACAATGAAAATCAGATAGCGTTTGACTTTGGCATTGCCTACATTTATGTCAGTGGAGACACCAATAAGACGAACGTCGGCGAGTACTCGTTTGTCGTGAAGCCGGGACAGGATTTTGAATGGGACGCGGCCTCTGGCGGCGGCACAGGCGAGAAGACGGTCAACTGGTCAATCGTAAAGCGGAAGCTCGAAAAGCCGACTGTTGTTTCGGGGCTCTTCTATGACGGAACCGACAAGATTGGCGTAACATACGCCGACGAGTTTCCCGATTACTGCACGTTCGACGCATCAAGCGTGACGAACGCGACGAACGCGGGCACGTATCCATATTCGGTTTCGCTTAAGGAGCCAGCCAATACCTCGTGGGCAGACGGAACGACAGAGCCCGTTTCCGGCTCGTGGACGATTTCCCCGGTCAAGGTAGCGCAGCCGCAGCCGAAGACGGGTCTTGTATACAGCGGCGACGAGCAGGCGGGCTTCGCCTCGCTCGACTACACGCGCTACGAACTGACCGCAGGCGCCACGAATGCAACGGAGGGCGGCACATACAGCTTTACGTTTACCCTTCTCGGCAACGATTCGGCCGTCAACTACGTCTGGGACACCGACCCGGTGTCTTCCGATCCGTATACCGGCGAGTGGTCGATCGCGGCGGCGCCGAACGAGATAACGTCGCTTTCGGTCATCGGATGGAAAGTCGGCGACACGACCAATGCGCCGACGATCAAGGCGAGCTGGGGCGCGGACAGCGCCGTGTATTCGTACGGCTTCGGCAGCGATCCCGATTCCATAACCGAGTGGCTCGACGACGCCAACGCCGTAACCAACGCCGGAACATGGGTTCTCCGCGCCGTGATCCCTGAGACCTCCAGCTGGGCCTCCGCGACCGAGACGACGACGTTCGTGATGTGGGACGATCCCGCGACGCTCTTCCACAACCACGTGGAGCTGACCGTCAAGGGCGCTACGTCCCAGCTCGTGAACTTCATCGTCCCCATTCGCATTTCGGCAAGCAGGATACCGGGCTTCTCCTACGAAGGGGCCGATCCTTCCAAGCTGGCCTTCGTCGACAAGGACGGGAACCTCATCCCGCACGAAGTCGATATCTGGGACGTGTCGGGCGAGTCGGTCGTCTGGGTCAAGCTCGCCACGCTCCCGACGACAGGGAAGTCCTTCGAGTTCTACTGGAACCTGCGCGAAGGGCAGACCGCGCCCGACGGCATGTCGACTGAGGTCTGGAGCGACTATGCCGGCGTCTGGCACATGACGGACGCAAAGGATTCTGCCGCCGGTGCGTCATCCGGAACGCTCGGCAACAAGACGACGGCTGTTGACGGAGTCTTCGGTGGAGCGCTTTCCGCAAACCAGCAGGGAGATCCGCTAATACTTGCAACGGCAAGCGAAGCGGTGAATTCCGTGACCGGTGGGTCGTTTACGGTCAGCTTCTATACGAAGTACAATTCGACCGGAGCGGGCACATCGGTGCAGTACCTCTTCTCGCGCCGTCCTATCTACAACCAGGCGGGATACGCCGGCCTGATAAACGACAACAGGCGCGTAGTCGATGCAAACAGCAACACCATGCGAATCCTCTTCGGCAATACGTGGAATAACGGCGGCAACATGACGGCGAACAAGTTTGGCATGCCGACCGAGACCTGGATCCGCAACGACGTGTACTTCAGGGGTGCGGTGACTTCTGGACGCTTCGAGTGGTGGATCAACGGAGTCTACAAAGACGGCGCGACATGGAACAACTCCTTAGTCAGCAACGGCACGACGGGCCTGCTCGGCATCGGCGGACTTGCCAAGGCGGGAAGCGACAGCAACATCAACGGAGCGATGGACGAGTTCCGCATCCGCGCGGGAGAGCCGGATATTAATCGGATCGCCGCAGAGTATGCTTCGGTTACCAATAGCGAATTCGTCACCAGCGGCGTCGTCTATGAGGACGGCCTCAAGGTCGACTACTGGGTTGTCGAGCCTTCGCTCAAGTACCCCGACATGCTTGCCTGGGACATCGACCCCGACAAGAACGTGGACAAAGACGGGAAAGTCATCACGAACGACATCGCGGCAGTCGGCCAGCTTCGCTACGGCGATGTGACGAACTACATCTGCTCGGCGTACGACGAGTCCGAGGTCTACAAAAAAATATCCGAGATTGCCAAGGGCGGCGTCTACCGCGCTGTGTTCAAGAGGGTGCAGACCGAAGACTTCCAGCCGCTTGAGTACGTTATCGAGTTCAAGTTAACGCAGAGCCAGCCATACACAAAGATCGGCGGCACAAACGGCGATTCCGGGCGCATACTGTTGATGAACAGAGATGCGAATACGCAGTGCCCGATCAACTATCAAGGCTTTGACAGCAAGAACAAGACGCAGAATACATTTTGGGACTTTGCCAATACGGACGGTACCGACCTACCTTACAATCTCCAAACAGGCACAGAATGCAGTCTTTGGACGAAGAATTACGGTGAGCGGCTGTGGCATCTTGTCGATTGCCGACACGGCAACACATACCCAGTGTTTGCCTCGGGCGTCAACGGTGTATTGGATGTGAACGGCAATAAAATACCAGCTACGGCCACCAAAACAGTCGACCTTCAGGCAACACAGAATTATCTACCATATTCATTAACTTCATACAGCATCAAGATGAGCTTGGCTACTCGTGCCAATCCAAGTACAGCCGGCCAAATCGTGATGCGCAATATGGAGGGTGCGACGGTCTACTCTCCGTGCTATACTAACGGCATCGGCACCATCTACTTTGACGCGGTCAACGGGTGGACTGGCGTCAACGACCACAACAACATCGTCGTCGAAATCGCCACAAACACAGTCGACGGGCTTCCGCCGACGGACGAGCACTGCATGACCGTCACGACTAACGTCGTCGAAACGACGGAAGTCGTCACCACGAACTGGTACGGCAAGCTCGACGACAGCTGCTGGAACGCCTGGACGATGCGTCCGTTTGTGATGACGAACGGCATTGCGTTCGTCGAGACCAACTCCACAAATGAACTTTCGCTTCAGATGGACATTGGCGGCAGGGCGGATTGCTTCTACAGGGTCGTCGTCCCTGTCGACTACCGCGACGCAGTCCGTTTTCGCATAAGGCGCACTACCGCTTATTCAAGCCTAGTCTTCGCCGTTGACGAGGGCGGACTGATTCTCCTCGACAACATTATCGCGTCTGTTCCCGCGATGGGCGGCAGCCTTTCGACGCGCGGGCACTACGACGGGACGAAGTCGGGCAAGCGGCAGCTCGGCTGGGAGCTTTCGACGAGCGTGCCGTATCCGTCCGTGAACGACGGCGAGATCTTCGGCGGCGCGGAGCCGTCGTACTACGTCAACGACGGCGACGGCGGGTCGTACAACACGAACGACTTCTTCAATTCCGCAAAGATGTACTACCGCTGGAGCTACCTCGGCCAGGTCACGAACGACTGGGACACGGTCGCACTCAACCCCGCCGACGGCTTCAAGGCCGTGTCGCCGTTCAAGCTGCCCGGCCACGAGTGCGACGTCGAGTACTGGTACGAGTACGTCATCCAGGCGCCGTACTACAGCTATGTCGACTATTCGGGCGTCGGCAAGACGATGGACTACACAGAGGAGCGCGGCCTCCAGACGAACGTCTGCGCAAACGGCACGATAATGGCGAGCGGCGGCACGAACTGGTTCTTCCGCGTCCGCGACGGCAAGAGCGACTACTCCGGCGTCGACATCGTCTACAGGCGCGAGGGCTCCGAGGCGGAGCTGCGCGCGCCGATGATGATCGTCGGCGACAACGTCTGGCGCGGCTTCGTCCAGACGACGACGAACCTGGAGGGCAGGATCTCCTGGCGCATCGAGGCGCACGACCGCCAGACCGAGCCCTACGCCGCGTATGCGGCTTCCACAAGCCACTACTACTGCACGACGGCCGACCTGAAGCTCCCCGTGAGCGACAAGATAGAGGTCGGCTCGGAGGCGAGCTGGTCCGCGCTCGACATCGACGCGCTTACCGGGTACGTCATGTTCCAGATCGACGACGAGAGCCTGGGCCTTACGGTCGTACATGCCGACTACCAGAACTTCAATGCCTGGAGCGACGCGTTTGGCACGGTATTCGTCGGCAACTCGACAGAGGACGCGTCGAAGTCGGGCACGTCGCCGAAGAAGCAGACGTTCGCGCAGGACTTCGACGCGTGGAAGCCGATGTCCGCCACAAACCCGAAGTGGATGTTCACCGACTTCGACAACATCCGTTCGATGCTCGGGCGCACGGCGTACGACCCGTTCGAGAGCGACGACGACGGGCTCTGGGAGTGCGGCCCCGGCATGTGGGTCTCGAAGGCGTACAGGAATGATGCGGCCGGGACGGGAGTCGCGCTGCAGATGGAGGGCCAGGGCAGGGGGTTCCTCCGCATGAACGATGTGGACGATGCGCCGCGCGGCGTGGAGTCCGTCTCGTTCAACGCCCGCCTCGGCCAGTTCACTCAGTTCAGGGACTTCAACTGCTACAACGGCGACAGCCATCTGGGCATGACGAACTACACGTTCATGACCCGCGTCGCATTCGACAGGAAAAGCAACGACAGCTTCAAGGGCAACGCATCCCTCTCCATAGTCGCCGACTACTTGCAGAACAAGGGCTGCTACGAGGCCAGATGGGAGTGGATCGGAAACAAGATCGACAAGCAGCCGAGCGGCAACAAGGGCCAGCGGCTGTGCCTGTACCGCTGGAATGTCACCACGACCGGCGCGAAGGAGACACTGCTCACGGCGTGGACGAACACGGTGTTCAACGCGCTTGCAGCGACGTCCCTCGACTCGGACTTCATGCCGTTCTACATAACCGTCTCGAACGACACCGTGAATGCCTGCACATGGGTCGCGGCGGGCGTGTGCAAGACGGGCATTAAGCTCGCCAGCGAATGGGACGTGTCGAGCGGACCGAACAAGACGAGCTCAAACTGGTACATCGTCGGGTGCTGCGACGCGACTGACTCGCGCCTTGTGCGCGGCACCTACGGCGTCGTTTCGGCCAACTGCGACGGCGTATTCGGGCGCCCGCAGTACTCGCAGCGCACGTTGCTGACGTCGGACGAGCTGAACAATCTCAAAGTGACCGGCAAGCAATGCAAAGCGGGGATCTTCACCAACAAGTCCCGCACTTTGCCCACGGGGTCGGGCACCATCTCCGACAAGACCGGCGGATTCGGCACCGAGGACACGGAATGGAACATCATGCCCGGCCGCATGAAGGCGGAGAACGGCGGCTCTGTGCAGAAGTCGGCCATAGTCGCAGACCCCGTGCCGCAGACGCTTTCGGTCTACACTTGTACGGCGGGCAAGTCCGACTGGGGCAAGACGGCCTTGACCAACATAACGCTCACAACATTCGGAGACAGCAGGTTCGCCCTGCCGCTCTACACGACGAAGAACTGCGGCTTCAAGTTCACCGTGGGCGGGCTTGGCGAGGAGAACAGGACGGACATCGTGATCGACACCGTGTCCATCCGCCAGTTCAGGGGCGACGACTACTCGGACATGAACGAGATGCTACCGCTGATCCCGGACTGGACGGATCCATACTCCGTCGATCCCGGCTGGGGACTCACGAACTGGGTGTTCACGTCGGCGTGGATAACGAACACGACGGCGAAGGCCGGGTCGAACGTGACGACGAACGGGATTATTCTCCTCTCGGCGCGGCGCGTAAAGGCCGGTGACGTGTCTTCCATTCGCTCGCCGCTTATGGACGGCTACGAATACTCCGGCGGCATCAAGCGGGGCGTCGGCCTTGGCATGGTCTCCTACGATTACCAGGATGCGCAGTCGAACGCGGTGCTGCTGGTGCAGATCGCGACAAACGACGTGAGGAGCTCGATGCTCAGGGAATGGGACACCGAAGACGATTCGCTCTGGACGCCGGTTGCCACGAACGACTTCTCGAAGCTCTCCGCGACGGAGCGCGCCAGGGGAACGGTCTCCACGTACATCGGCCTGCACGGAGTGAAGGGGCTCGTGAGAATCGTAGTGGATCCGAATCTTGCAAGGTCCGTCACGAACGTCATGGACACCACCGCCTTCGGCGAGGTCAAGGTGACTAAGGTCGTCTGCCGCGACGAGCCCGCGCTTGATTCCGCCTGCTGGTGGGGCTGGAACCTTAGGACCGTCGGCACGGAGGGCGTCTCCGACGCCGAGGGCAGGATGTATCTGCCAGACTACGCCACCGATGCGGAGGACGTCGGCATGTCCCTCGCGCTCAACAACTCCACGACGGAAGACGTCAATCCCGAAGACGCCGAGACGTATAGGCAGCACGTCCCGTTCGTGCAGACCCCGACCTTCGCGTCCGAGGTCGTGGGCGAGGTCAGCTTCAAGGCCCGCAGGTACGACACGTCGGACGCTCAGCCGGCCAGCGTGACGCTGTATGGCTCCGTGTCCGGCGCGGAGGACTCTGAGTGGACGGCGCTCACCAACATTACCGTGAAGGGTACTGTCTACCAGTCGTACACCTACAAGGCGAGCCCCTCGTCGCGCTATGCGGCGTTCCGCCTCGGTGTCGCGGGCGTGCATAACGTCAAGGACACCGATCCGGTGACGCCTCCTCCGGTGCGTGTGATGATCGACGAGGTGTTCGTTAGCGAGGCTGTGTATGCAAGGATGGCTTTCCGGAACGTCGGCACCATCCGCAACCGCGACCAGGACGAGGCGCTCAACAGGACTACGTGGGTGGCCGGCGTCCCGGGCAAGATATGGCAGCCGCTCTGCAAGGAAGGGTGGGGCGTCCAGTGCGAGGTCTACGCCGCGCAGCTCTCGAAGGAGATAGACACGACTTACGAGCCGGAGGTCGTCTTGCACTGGTTCGAGGGCACGGACCCGTGGGGCTTTTCGCACTGGAAGGACAAGACGAGGGCCCAGGGCCACTACTTCGCCGTGCTCCCGCCGGCTTCCGATACCAACTCTTTCTACCGTTCCGGCTACGCAGCGCCCGACTCGGTCGTGCCGATGTCGCTCAAGCCCGGCACGGTCATGCAGTACATGCTCGAGGTACGCTACCGTCAGACCGGGTCGGACGAAACGCTGACCAACTACCTCAAGTCGGTCGACTGGACGCGCCCGGACTGGTATCGTCCAGTGGACTTCAACGCCGAGCTCGGCGGTGGTACGGAGGATGGTTTCTCGGCGTACTGCATACTCGACACCGTGGCGCCAGGCTGGGCGTGGATAAACGAGGTCAATCTCTTTGGCGAGTTCGACGACTCGTGGAACAACACCGAGGAAAACTGCCAGTTTGTCGAGATCGCGGCTCCGGTTGAGGCCGACCTGACGGACTGGAAGCTCCTCTTCTACGGCGGCAGCGTCGAGGGCGGCGGGCTTGTCACCACTAACGTGGCCGCCATGTTCGGCACGAGCGAACTGCCGGGGACGAAGCCAGGCGCGGTAGGCGCGGCGTCGAACATGGTGTTCCGCGTGATCGCCAGCCCGAAGTCCGAGGGCGTGCTCAAGAAGTCGGACGGCACGCTTGACGCGACGTGGGACTTCTCCACCAAGTACACCGACACCTTCACTCGCAACGGCGCAATATACGCCCTCCATCCGTTCGGCATCCAGCTGGTCCGTCCAACTGGCATCGTCGAGCACGAGATCGTCTGCATCGGCACGAACTACTTCGGCTCCATCCCGGGCCTCGAGCAGTACTACGACCCGACCAACGCAGTCGTGTACTTCAACAAATACCTGAAGGACTGCCACATGTTCTACGCCGGCGCTGACCAGGCCGTGAAGAAGCCCACCGGCGAGTACAGGTCGCTCGGCGTGTTCGAGTCCGCCGGCGAGACGTCCAACCAGTGGAACAACGTGATGAAGCGCACGCCCGGGCGTATAAACGAGAACCAGATGATCGACCCAGACCACCCGACGCCGAACGGGGAGTCCATCGTCGTGTTCTGCAACGTCGACTCCGAACTCGGCCACGTGAGGCAGACCGTGGGAGACGCCGTCGAGACGAATGCCGCGGTCACGGTGTTCATCAGGCGCGGTTCGACGCTCGGCACGAACATCGTCTACACGGTCGACCCGTGGTACGAACTCGGCTCCGTGACGACGAACGGCCAGCAGGCTTCGTTTACCTCGGCCGGCGTGCGCAAGTACGTCGCGAACGTCGGGGCGGGCGCTTCCAACAACGTCACCGTCATCGCAACGGCGGCGATTGACAGCAAGCTTGTGAACGAGTACGGGCTCACGGACGACGAGCCGTACAGGAATGCGATAATGGACTGGCTCAACAAGGGGACCGACCTCTACGGCAACAGCTGGGCCGATCCGAAGTCGGGCGAGATAAAGCTGGCGGATCTCATCGGCCTCAACGACCAGTGGTACACGAACCTGAGCCTGCGGGCGATGTACTGGCTCGACATGGATCCTACGGTCGGCAACCTTGCGCTCAAGGGTGGCATGTCCAAGGCCCCGGTTCCGCTGCCGAGGACGGGCGAAAGCGGCCAGCCGGTGACGGACATCGACCTCGGCGTGTTCATGCAGATCACGAACCGCGCGACCGGCTCGGCGTGGACTCCCTACGCCCTTCGCGGGCTGGATCCGGGTTCCAGCTCCCTCTCCTACGGGGGGAACTGGACGAGCGTGACGTTCAAGGTGGTCGGGTTCCTCGGCACGGGCAAGACGAGCTGGAGCGTGCGCGAGAACAGGGTGCCGCTCAGGTGGTTTGTCTTCAAGCCCGACTCGTTCGTCCAGCCTCCCGACGCGAAGGCGTTCACGAGCGACATCGAGGTCATCGACCCGTTCTCGACGGAGTCGCCCGCGTTCACGGCCGGATGGGCCGAATGGGCGGAGGAGCACGGCAGGGGCCAGGACTACTATTTCTGGAACCTCGACGAGAGGTTGGTGCCGATATCGGTAGAAGAACTTAAACAGGAGAACCCCGCGCGATGAGTTGCATGCGACACATATTTGCGATGGCCTTTCTCGTTGCCGCGCTTGCCCTCGCCGGCTGCGGCCGCGGCGGGGACGCCGCGCCGTCCGCGCCCGCCGCGCCCGAGGAGGTCGCGTACGCGAAGGAGCTCGACGACGTCGCGGCGGAGAGGAAGCGCCTCATGGCCGAGCTCCGCGACGCGCAGCAGAGCGGCGACACCGGCAGGGTCGCCGCAGTGGCGGAAGCCTTTAACGAGAACAGGAAGCGGGCGGCGGCGGCCGTCCGCGGACACATGAACTCAAAGAGCAGCAAGGAACAGGAGAAATGAAGATGAAACTACTGAAGATACTCGCAATAGTAGCCGGACTCGCCGCAGGCGCGGGCGCGTACGCCGCCGGCAACATCTACGAGATCGTGCCGTGCGACAAGGAGGGCGTGGCGATCGCCTGGCCCGTGGCGACGGCCGACAACCCGCTGAAGCCGGAGACCACGAGGACGATCTACTTCAAGGTCCGCCTGTGGCGCACTCAGGCGATGTCGACGGCGGGCGACACCTGGGCCCTTAACCACATCGGCGCGTCGTCCAAGCTCGTCGACGACTTCTACTCGCCACTTTCGCTCGGCATATTCGTATCCGGCAAGCTGGAGTACGCGAAGTACATCACCGACGTGAGCGGCGGTGGTGACGTCCGCGACTTCGTCTTCGGCTACACTCTCAAGGCGGGCGACTTCGCGCTCCCGATCCGTCTCGCGGGCAACGACGGCAAGCCTGTCGAGTACGGCGACACCTCCAGCGAGTACATGCTGATCAACACCGACAAGTGGGAGATAGCCAACGCCGGCGGCGAAAAGGCGGGGTTCCAGTACGACAACCCCAACTGGCCAGGAAGCTTCACTCCTTCCTACACCACCGGACGTCAGTTCGACTACACGCTTGCCAAGGCGGGCTTCCACGTCCAGACGATCGACTTCGACCCCGAATGGGAGAGCACGGACTTCTGGCGCATCGTGAACGCCAAGGGCGTCACGACCCAGTCGCTTCCGCCGCGCCTCTACGCCGACGCCGCGCCGGAGGACGCCGTTACGATGCACGTCTGGTCCATGGACGACGACATCGTGAAGATCGAAGGCGGCCGCGAGGTCAACGACTTCGTCATAGGCTACGACTCCGGGACGCCGATAACGAAGAAGACCACGGTCGGCGACATTTCGTTCGGGATTGGCAAGGTGTACGCGAACTTCACGCTGAAGGGCGGCGACACCGTCGGACTGTGGACCAACCTCGTCCTCAGCGCATACGACGGGTATACCTTCTACAAAGGCACCGGCGACCTGGTGCGCGACTTCATCACCGTGCCGGTCTATGTAACCAACGCGCTCCCGCCGACGGTCGAGACGAAGCTCAACATAATCTCGGGCGTCAACAACACCGTCTATGCGTCGAGCGACTACCTCAAGCCAGTCGCGACCGTCACGCTTTCCCTCACCGAGACGCCGGCTTCGGCGTTCAACGTGACGCTCAAGCCATCGTTCACCGGCGACGCCACGGCCGACAACTGGTGGGACTACGTGTACTTCGCCGACGTGACCGAGCTAGGCGACGACGGCGCGCTATCTGAGTTCTCCGAATCCACCAAGAAGCACACTGTGCCGACGGTCGAGTTCTCTCCGACCAAGACGACCGCCACGTTCTATCTCATAGCGCTCAGGTCCGACGCCCGCACGAACAGGGCCGGCCACCAGATGAAGTTCACGCCCGAGTGGACCGCGGAACCCTTCGGCGATCTTAATTCGCAGCCCGCCGCCTGTTACATTCAGGCGTTCCCGGTCGTCGGCAGCATGGCGAAGGGCACTTCGACCGACGCGCCGCTCAGCGTGATCTGCAACGACCCGCTCGCGCTCAAGATCCAGGTCGCCGACACGTACGCCGACGTCACCTCGACAAACGGCTACACGCTCACCGTTTCGCTCGACGCGTCCGGCGCGCTCGTTGACCCGGCGCCGATCACCAACCTCGTCGTCGGCGCGGGCGGCTACCTCTACGTCGCGAACGCGGACGGCACGCCGTCGACAACGCTGCCGACCGTCTCGTACGGCCTCAGCTCCGCAGGCTCCGACCCCGACTACTTCACTTCCTCCTTCACGCTCACGTCGCCTGAAAGCGGCCTCACGAGCGACCCGGTCGCGTTCTACGTCAAGGTAGTGGAGAAGACCAAGTACCGCATCTCCGTAACCAACGAGGGCACGGGCGATGTCTACACCGGCGGAACGCCCGAGTTCAAGGAGAACGACGAGATCACGTTCACGATCACCCTCAACTCGCCGAACATGCTCGGGCAGACGATCTACGCCTACCTCGAGTTCAAGACCGACTTCGACGAGGCGGCGGTATTCGAGGCGGACGACGAGGAGTTTGTCGTCGGCATGGCCAACCTCGAGGGCATTCCGATCGGCCAGAGCGAGACGGTCGCAGAGGGAACGCTGCGCATTCTCGACAACGCGCCGACGAGGCGTCTGCAGATATCGAAGGTCTACTTCTCGTTCGACGACACGATCGACCCGGACAACCCGAAGAACATGGTCTCCTACGACTTCGACACTGCGAACTCCGTGACCAGGATTGCGATTGACAACGTCGAGCCGCTCCTCAGCAAGATCAAGATCGGCACGACCTCGCTCGACCCCGGGACGATCTACACGACGAAGATCCCGCTCGACTCCGAGCGCCGCTTCTCCGCCGTCGTCAAGGACGTCACGGCGGACCTCACCGCCACGAACACCACTCCGAAGGACCTCCGCTTCGAGACGCTGTGGACGACCTGGTGCTACCAGATCGGCGACGGCGAGAGCGTCGACGACTACACCGACGAGCAGATCCCGAACCTCCAGTTCGAGCAGATGGACCCGGGCGGCGAGGGCGTGACCAGGCGCGGCAATCCAAACGAGCTTACCTTCACCAACACGTTCGAGGTCGCCGGCATCTGGAAGGTCAGCTGCCAGCTTAGGGACAAGGACACCGACGAGCTTTCGGGCGAGTACAGCCTGTACCTCAAGGTCACGGACGCCGGCGTGAGCGTCACGCAGCTCGACAACTTCGACGAGAACGACAGGTCCCAGCAGCTGTCCGTCACGCTCAACTACTGGGACAACCAGTTCGCGGGCACGGTGTACGTCGCGCTGAAGGTCAAGTCCAACGCGCCCGACTCAACCAACCCCGGCAGGCTCAAGTTCAACGACGCGCTCCTCTGGACGAACGTCTGGACGACGGTCGATCCGTTCGAGCTTTCGGACTCCGGCACGGTGACGAACGCTGCGGACGCCGCGGCGGACTACTACCTGCTCAGCTTCTCGTCCAGGAACCAGCTCACGCAGAAGCTCTCGATACTCGATGCGGACGGCGTAAACGACTCGTTCACGTACAACGCCTACGTCGTCTCCGCGCAGAGGAACGGCGAGGAGAAGATCCTCCCTGCGAGCGGCAAGCTCGCGGCGTCGTACTACGCGCCGTCGGAGACCTGCCAGGTCACGGTGTTCAATGCAGATCCTATAAGGGACTACATTCGCGTCTCGCCCGATCCCGAGAAGAACACGAACGTATGGACGAGCGCGAAGACCATCGTCTGGACGGTTCCATACAACGCCGACGTCCCCGGCGACTTCGCCGCAGATCAGGGGCTTACCGTCTCGATCACCGGCGACGGCGTAATCAATAACCTAACGACCAACATCCACGGCATGGCGAGCGGCTCGTTCACGCCGAACCTCGGCAGCGCCTCAGGCTCTGGCGAGATCGTTATGACGGTCACAGACAAGGACGGCGGCTACCAGGAGTGGGTGTGGCGCTACGACCTGCCGCCCACCAAGACGATAGTCACGACGCCCAACGGGCCGACGGGCATCGGCAACAGCGGCGTGTCGCAGAAGTACGTCAATGCCGACGGACGCGGCCGCGGCCACCTGTACGTCGTCGGCGCGAATGCGACTTCGGCAACCGGCTTCAACATCACGTGGACGTGCACTGGCGGCACCGAGATGCCGGTCTACGGCTTCGGCTACAAGGCCGACTCATACGACAACGGATGGCTCGACGGCGGGCGCGACCAGGCCCTCAACGCCAATGGTGTGCTGGCCAACAAGGCGACGGCCGCTGCAGCCACGACTGGATACTACAACTACACCGGAAAGTACGGCGGCTACGAGGGTGTGTACGATAGCTACCTGTACGCCTGGCTAATCGCGCAGCCGTCGACCGACACCGGCGCGGCGGAGTGGAACGTGACGCTCGCGCCGGAGAGTCCGAGCGCGGAGGCAGTCCCCGCGAGCGCGCAGCTGCCGTCCGACATGTCCGGCGACAAGCAGAGCTACGTGCCCGTCAAGGTCGAGGCCGCGTTCGCCCGCGAATGGCTGCCCGCCGACAACCTCGGCGACATCAACCTCGACGGCGTGCCAGACATCTTCGCCACCAAGTACTGGCGCGACAACGCAAACCTCATCGGCAGGTCGTTCAACAGCGAGAACGACAACGGCGTCAACGACATGGTCGACCTCGCCGCGTACAACCCCGACCTCGACAAGCTGCCGGGCGTGTACACCCAGGGCGGGTCGCTCAGCGGTGTGAGCGGCTACAACAGCTCCTACGCGCCGGTCGGCATCGACCTCGCGACGCGCATGGAGATCCGCGGCTTCGACCTCGGGCTCAACGACTGGCTCGTCACGAAGTCGGACATCAGCTTCAGCATCGACGAACTCCTCGCGTGGACCAACCTGATCACTAGCGCGGAGGGCATCGAGAAGGGCTATGCCACGACGAACGAGGAGGGCGTGGTCGAATCGACCATTGCGGCCGACCTCTCGATCTGGACGCCCGAGCCCGGCACCGCGCTATATCAGCGCATGGACCCGACGCTCGAGGACACCGACGGCGACGGCTATCCCGACGGCTGGGAGTACTTCTTCTGGTACCAGGCCAAGGTGTGGGCCCCGTCCTTCGCGTGGCGCAACGCGCACCCGGACGACCTCGATCCCAACGGCGCCAAGCTCATCGACGCCGAAAGCAAGAAGAACCACGTCTACCCGGGCCAGGAGCGCGCGGGCCAGCACTACGTCTTCGAGCGCTTCACGCTCGACAACATAGTCAAGGGCGTCGAGATTCCGTTCAAGGAGGTCCTTGAGCGCTTCAACCCCTGTTCGCCGTACAACGCCGAGGCGTACGCGGGCTCGAAGCCGCTCAGGTACGACTTCGACAACGACGGCCTCTCCGACCTCGAGGAGCTCGTCATCGGCACGAACCCCTGCCACTGGGACACCGACGGCGACCGCCTCTGCGACGCGTGGGAGGTCATGATGTGCCTCGACCCGCTCAACGGCTCGAAGCCCGTCAACGACGACCATGACTTCATGGCGTACCATTCGACGTATCCCCGCGACCTCGTCTGGATCGATCCCGACACCGGCAGCGATCCGTACGCCGAGGGCACGCGCCTCTACGCCTTCGACAGCCTCGAGTACGGGCTGGACTACGCTTTCGACCTCGCCGTCTCCAAGTACGTGATGCTGCGCACGGTGACGAAGCGGTGCTTCAGCTTCACCCCGAAGTACATCGACGGCGAACCCCTCGTGTACGGACTCGAGGAGGACATCCCGAATTCGATTCCGATCGACTGGATATGGGGCTTCCGCATGGTCGACCGCGTCATCCCCGAGGAGAAGACGCTCAACGAGGGCGACGTGCTCGAGGTCAGATTGCGGTTCGCGCTCGTGCACGACCAGGTCCGCGACGGCTTCGGCTTCGATCCGCGCACGGGATGGAGCAACGTCGAAGGCTACGTGTCGAGCCGCTGGGACCCGAACCACAACTCCGAGAACGTCAACGCATTTGACGAAACCGGCCTTGCCGTGAACACGCGTCCCTACCAGGCGTACGACGAGTATCTGCTTCTCAAGTACCGCGTCGACTACGACATCGACTATTCTCCCAACACCCCCGCAGACGGCCCCTTCGATCCCGCCAAGGAGACCGTCTGGTCGTTCCTCCGCCGCAAGACGACGAATCCGAACTACGTCTACCCCGTGGTCTCCGCTACCAACGACACGGAGACCGTGACCACAAACGTCACGGCTTCCGCCTCTATCGCCGAGGCCCTCGCGGAGGCGTTCCGCCAGGCCGGCAGCGACAAGGGCCCTGTGATCGACCACGGCGCGGACACCGACCACGACGGAGTCCCGGACGGATGGGAACTCTACATGTACCGCAACCCGAACGCGTCCCCTGCGGTGGCGGACGAAGACGGCCTCGGCCAGGGCGGTGCGCTTGACTTCGACGGCGACGAGATCTCCTGGGTCGACGAGTACGCCGGCGTGGACTCGTGCAACGCGTACAAGGACTGCGAATCCATCTACAGGCACCATCCGGGCACGGCGCAGGGATGGTGGAACAAGTTCTTCCCGACGAATCCGGGAACGATGAAGCGCTTCAGCAACAGCCTCGCCCTGCTGATCCTCGCCGGCAGCGGAAACGCCGACGGAGCCGACACCGACCTCGACGGAATCCCAGACAACATCGAGGGCGGCGCGTGGGGCGTCGTATTCGCCAACGCCGACAACCAGTGGGCGGCCGAACTCGGGTTCGTCTACGGCAGCCCCGAGGACGACGGGCTCACCGTCTGCTTCCGCGGCGGCGGCATGAACCCGTGCACGATCGACACCGATCTCGACGGAATCCCCGACGGATGGGAGATGCAGCACGCGGGCGTGCCCGTGAGCCTCCCGGATCTTGCCATCGTCGCTCCGCGCGGAGGCGATGTCGATTATATCGAGCTCGACAAGGCGACGTTCATAGCCGACGGAATATACACCGGCGTCTCGCTCAGCAACGGCGTCTACATCGCGGGCGGCATGGACGCGACGTGGAAGGGCGATGCAGTCTACGACGACTATGACAAAGATCCCGACGCGTGCCTCTCGTACGACAGACTGCTCGGCACGCGCCGCGACGTCGACTTCGACCACGACGGACTCCAGAACTACCAGGAGTATCTCATCCAGTCGCTCCGCCACTTCCGCTACGACGACATCACGACGCCCCTCATGGGCCGCCAGTTCGAGGAAGGCGAGTACGATCCTGCGTCCAAGAGGGTCGTGTCCCCGCACTCGCAGAGCTTCGGCGACACGGCCGGCGACACGGACGGAACGGGCACGGGCTTCCCGGTGTTCGACGCGTCCGATCCGGGAGCGACCGCCGCGAACGCGGCCGAGGCGTGGAACGGCAGGAGCTTCGTCTACTACGAGACGGTCACGACCGGCGTCAGGGAGGTCGTGAAGGTCGTCGACCCCTACACGGGCGAGGTCGAGACCAACACGATATACTACACCGCGCAGAAGAAGCGGTTCACCGACGGCGCGTCGCTTGTCGCGAAGCACGTCGCCGCAGGCGGGACGAGCCTCCAGCATGCGTGGAACGAGGAAGGCTGGCGCAGCCTCGGCTACTTCGCCGCGCCGCGCCGCAGCTGGGACCGCGCCGTCGCGAGCAACAAGATCGTCAATCCGATATACATGTGGCCGATAACCGGCTCGATGGTCGCCATCGAGACGTCCGTCGGCGGATACGCTTCTACCGATCCGCGCCTCGCCGACACCGACGGCGACGGAATGGACGACTTCTACGAACTCTACCACGGCCTCAACCCGATTCTCGGCACGAGCCCCGCGAACGCCGAGGCGACGTCCTGGATCGGCGGCAAGTCGGGCGACATAGTCTCCGCCCAGTATTGGATGTTCAACTATCCGTTCGACTCGCGTTCGACGTTCAACGCATGGTACAACGAGTGGATATACCCGACCTACTCCGGGCTCCTTGGACGCGAGGCGACACCCCCGGGCGACGCCGTCGGAATGCCGCTCCAGGCGCCGCAGGCGTGGGATCCCGTCCTCTATCCGTGGGCGGTCGGCTCGCCGAGGGCCGATGCCGACGGCGACGGAATCGTAAACGACGAGGAGCGCATCATAGCGAACGTGGCCGATCCCGTCGGGCGCCACACAGACCCGACGCCGCTCTGGTTCACCGAGCGCACGACGCCCGCCAGCTACGTCGCGCAGTACTACATGTTGCCGTCCGGCGTGTTCTCGATGCCGTGGGCGCCCGGGGCCAGGGACGACTATCAGGAAGCCGCGCTCAAGACCAGGACCTCCGTCACGCGCACCGACACTACGAGCGAACAGTACAGCTTGGCCTCCTACACGTACAGCTTCGAGGAGAACGAGGGCTATGACACCGACGGCGACATGACGCCCGATTCGGGCGAGGTCGTCTCGAAGGTCAAGCCCGCGTCCGATCCGCTCAGGTTCGACGACCCCGACCGCCGCCAGGCGCTGTACCTCCCCGGCGAGAACGCATACGCCGTCTCCCGCGACAACCAGATCAGGCCGCTCAGCGCCGAGGACTTCCTGAAGCAGTTCACTGTCGAGTGCTGGATGTTCCCCGAGAGGACGGACGTCGCGCAGACGGTCGTCGAGCGCGCCGTGGCATACGAAGGCGACTCGATCGGCACGGCCGCGTACGCGATCCGCGCGAACTTCCGCATCGGCATCGACGCGCAGGGCGTCGTGTACGGAATGTTCGACAACAACGACTCCATAGAGTCCGGGCTCAACTCCCCGAACAGCTGCCAGTTCGTCAAGGGCAAGATCGTCCAGGCGGGCAAGTGGACGCACGTCGCGCTCGCGTTCGACGGCAAGGCCCTGTCGCTCTACATCGACGGATACCTCGTCAGGCGCGCTCCGACAGGCCTCGTCCCGGCGAACGGCGTCGAGCAGATACAGCAGAACCCCGGCACCTCCGAAGCCTTCCCCGCGTACGTGTACAAGTCGATGCCGTGCGCGCTCCTCATCGGCGCGAGGCCGAAGGCGAAGAACATATACGCGCTCTATCCGTACTTCATCGAGAACGGCGAGCACATGGAGTCGTTCGACAACGTGCAGGAGTACTTCAAGGGATACATCGACGAAGTGCGCGTCTGGGACGGCGCGAGGACGAGCGAGCAGATACTCGCCAACTACAGGAAGGCGATGGGCTACGACGCCGCCGTCGCGAACCGCAGCGAGGTCTTCGAGGTGTACGCGCAGGGCGGCACGCGCAACAACAACGACGGCAACCTGACGCTTCCGCCGGAACTCGTCCTCAACTACGGCTTCTCCACGCTCCCCGGCGCTGTCAACGAGGCCGACGTGGCCAAAGTCCCGGGCGGATTCTACTCCAAGGTGCTCGACGCCGCGATGAGCGACTACGCCTCGAATCCCGACATCCCCGACATCGACACGGCGGGCCTCTACCCGAACCTCATGGAGCTCAAGGGAGCCGCGGGCGGATGGGTCGCGGGCGACTTGCTCGTCGGCTGGTGGAACGACAGCCTCGTCCACTCGACGGTCTACGACGACTACCATGTCGTCCCGTGGATCAAGAACACCGTCTCGCACCTTCCGCTCATGGACGGCGGCGCGCCCGACAGCTTCCTCTACGGCGAGTACTTCGGCGCGGTCTACACGCCCGCCTCGGAGCACGGGCTCTCGAAGTACACGTTCCCGAACAGCGCCGTCCCCTATCCGGCGACGGTCCGCGGCCGCGACGCCTACTACCGCCTCGCGCAGGCTGAGCGCAGGTGCGAGCAGCTTGGCTCGGTCTACTCCAACGCGCTCGTCGAGTGCCGCTTCCAGGTGAGGAACAACTTCATCGACTCGGCAGACCTCGTCCCGCTCGGCGGCGCGTTCGCCAAGACGTGCCCGCAGCTTTGGGACGGCGACGTGGCCGATCCGTGGGAGCAGACGATCTCCGACGCAAACGGCGACGGAATCCCCGACTGGTGGGAGGAGTACGCCCGCTACAACTACGCGCCAAACGTAGACCCCGCGATGGCGGTCGGCTGGGACACGCTCGTCGACTACAACGGCACCAGCATGAAGGCCGGCCTCGCATACGCGATAGACATCTACCGCGGCCTCCAGCCCGATGGTTCGATCGACCCCGCGTACGCGGTCAACACCGACTCCGACGGCGACAGCATCCCCGACTGGTGGGAGAACCTCTTCGGCATCGCCTCGCAGAACGGCGACGACGACGCTGACAACGACGGGCTTTCCAACTACGCGGAGTACACCGTGAGCTTCGGCCCGTATCCGTACGGAATGACGAACGGCTGGCACTTCCTCAGCCCGGTCGACGCCTACTCGACTTCGCTCGAGCAGAAGGTGACCGACTACTTCCTCCGTACGCCCAAGGCGTTCGACGACGCCGCAAGGCACGTCCACGCGGGAGAGTACTACGGCGAGATATTCACCGACCACGACATGATGGAGGCATGGTGGGAGAATATGTACGCCCCGTCCTACGCCAGCGTCTATGCGTATGACGCGGACAAGGACTCCGACGGCGACGGCTGGGACAACTTCAGCGAAGTCCGCTCGGCGACTTGGTGCGGGACGCTGCTCTCCGACCTCATCACGAAGTATCTGTCCGACCAGGTGTCGCTCAAGAACTACCCGCAGCCGGCAATCGGCATAAGGTTCACGTATCCCGAAGGCAACATCCAGGACGTCTCCGGCAAGTCGGTCGTCGTCAGGACGATGACGTCCGGCCGCGCCAGGACCGACGCCACGTTCACCATTGTCGCGCCCCAGGCGGCGGATGTCGGAACGGCCTCCCACACGGTCGGCGCGTTCATCGACGCTGAGACTCCGATACGCAGCTACCTCCAGCCCGGGAGCATCGTCCCGACCTCTTGCTACGTCTACGGCGTCCACCTGTCCAAGGACGGCGTGTACTACTGGGGCCTGCTCAACGATAAGTACACGGCCGGCACATACGTCGGTCTCCGCACGCTTTCGCGGACCGATGGAACTGCTGTGGAGTGCTGGTACTGCACCGGCTCGTTCGAGGAATATGTCGCAGACGTGCGCTCGCACGGTCGCGACAATGTCATTCTCGACAATCCTGACCTGTCTTGGGACATTATTGGAAATGCGTTGAGCCGCGACGACGGACGCATGGGCGACTTCAGGATACGCAGCGCACAGTCTGCGCTTCAGAGCGTATTCGGCACCGTGAACTTCATCACCGGCGAAATATCGCTCGATCCCGCTCCGCTTGAAGACGCGGGACTGAAGCCGGCCGGAATGCTCGTCAAGGTCGAGTACGTCTATTCGATCGGCACAGAATGGCCGCAGACGCTGTGGTTCAACAATCCGTCTTCCGGTCGCGTCAGGCAGGGCCTCAACACGATCGAGGCGTGGATAGACCTTAACGGCGACGGCCTGTACACGGCCGGCGAGCCGTACGGAATCGTCCGCAACGTCAACGTCGGCTGGCACAGGACGGCCGAGACGGTGATCGAGCTCAAGGATACGTCCACGATCATCCCGCACTACCTGCTCACCGACGGATCGAGCGACCGCTCGGTCGTCAAGGGCGTTGCGGGAGGAGTCGTCCAGACTGTGGCCGAGGGCGGCGAGGGAACCGACGGAAACATCGGCGGACTCACGTCGAAGATAGTCGTCCGCCGCACCAGCATAAACGGCGAGACCGAGTACGGAAACAAGACGGTTCCGAACCGCACGCTAGTCTCGAAGACGTATGTCATCGACGACCGCTCGTACATCACCGAGGCGGACGTCCTTTCGGACGACAAGTTCGACCTCGACTGGAAGTGGCTCGTCAACGACGCTACGAAGCTCGGGCTTGCTGCTTCGGACATCAAGACGGCGGAGTACGAGATATTCCAGGTCGTGACACTCGCCGGCGGCGCAGTCACGAACATCTCGCTCGCGACGTTCAGCAACACGTTCAACAGCCAGCGCCCCGTTCCCGTCGCCCGCGCGCCGATCGCGTCCGCGCCTGTATACAGCGCGGCGCCCACGTTCGCTTGGACGTGCGCCGACGAGACGATGACAGCGTTCAGGCTGCAGATCTCGACATCGACGAATAGGGCGGATGTCGTATACGACTCCGGCGTCTCCATGCTGCCCGGGCGCGTCCCGCTGGCGAACGGCGTCAACGCGCACACGTTCACGGCTCCGTTCTATGCCGGCGCACCGGTCGCGACGAACGGCGCGTTCGTCGTCGCGGACGGCACGAACTACTTCTGGCGCGTCACCGAGTACAACGCCAAGTACAACACCGACGGCGAGAAGTTCTGGAGCTCGTGGACTCCGTTCCAGATGGACGTCGGCAACGCAAACCGCTATCCGAAGACGAAGACCGGATACGGCAAGTGCGGCGCTGTCGTCAGGTACTTCGGCCCGAACAAGAACGACCTCAAGGGCATCGTGGTCGTCGAGGCGCACAGATCGGCAGACTTCACGGACCAGCCGCTCGCGCAGCTCAGGGCCGACGTATCGCAGCTCGCAGACGAGACCGACATCTCCACCGTCAACGCCGCGTTCGCCGGAATCGAACCGGGAGAGGTGTTCCTGGTGGCGTACATCGACGCCAACAACAACGGAAGGCGCGACGCGACAGAGTCGTGGGGCTACGCCAACTACGTCGGCACGGAGAGACTGTCGATCTACACCCCGCGCGGCGTGACTGTGATGGACGAACTCTACCTCTCGAGCGAACCTCCGAAGGCCGTCATCTACATAGAGGACGCGGACGTCAACCGCAACGAGATTCCCGACTGCCTCGAGACGGCCGTCGCAGGGTCCGCCGAGGTCGCAGGCGACACGGACAAGGACGGACTTGCCGACGTCGACGAAGACGGCTTCGGCACCGACTCGTCCGTCTGGGACACCGACGGCGACGGAATGCCCGACGGATGGGAGGCTCTCTTCGCCGATCTCGATCCGAACTTCGATGACGCCGGCGAGGCGGCGGACGGCGACGTGATGGCGTTCGCCGTCGTCGACGCGACGATCGTCGCCGTCCAGAACACGTCGAACTCCGTGGCGTCCAGCTACATCCTGAAGGCTGGCGAGAAGACGCCTGTCGTCGGCGATTCCGCCGACGGTCTCGCGTTCTTCGAGATATACGACTACCCCGTCGCGACCTCCAACGAGGTCGTCAACTACTACGGACGCGGCGCGCCGGTCGTGCTCGCCGCCGAAGCGGGAACCACCAACAGGGTGGTGGGCGTTACCTCCGCAAAGGTGGCTCTCGTCCACGCGCAGGTCTACGACGAGTACGGATTCAACGCGAAGACGGCCGTGCCGGGCGACGATTCGGTCAACACGAAGCCGTTCACCGCGCTCGACAAGTACCTCGTAGTCCGCTACCTGGAATCGCTCGGAATATGCAGCGAGGAGGAGGTCAACGTCAACGGCGAGTGGTCCAAGTACACGCTCAAGCCTCTTGACGCCGACTTCGACGGCGACGGCATCGCGGACGGCTGGGAGCTGTACGTCATGTTCGGCCATGCGAAAGACAATGCCGCCGCGTTCGCTGCGGGCGACATCGTCAGCCCCTGGAACTTCGACGACCGCTTCCTGTCGTTCGACGGCGGCGAGCTTTCGCTCGTGCACGAGTACGACGGCGGCAGCGCGCCGACGGATCCGTGGAACTACGACACCGACGGCGACGAGGTTAGCGACTACTATGCGTGGCTCTACCACCTCAAGGGCGATCAGGCCGGGGCCGACAACGACGGCGACGGACTGAGCAACTACGCCGAGTACCTCGTCAGCGAGGTTCTCCAGATCGTCAAGCTCGACCCCGACGATCCGACGACGAACGACACCCTCGACTACTACAAGAAGTTCGGCGAGATGTACCTAGGCGAAATCTTCGCCGACCACGACCGCATCGCAGACGACTGGGAGGCGCGCTACGAAACCGGCGACTTCGACGGCCTGATGTACGCCGCGCGCGGCGTGTACGATCCCGACCTCGACCTCGACGGCGACGGATGGTCCAACTACGCAGAATACCGCGCCGGGACGAGTCCCGAGAAGGGGACAGACGTCGGAATCGACAACTATACGCTGATAGAGCACCCGATGCCCGTCGTCGAGATGGACGTCGTCTACAACGGCCTCGCCGACATCGAAGGCGCCACGCTCACGGTGAAGGCCTGGAACGAGAAGCGCGACCCGGATGCGCTCGGGGCGCCCGACGCGACATGGACGGTCACGACGCTCTACGAGACCGAAACCGCCACCCAGCAGAACACCGAGACCGGCGAGGAGTCCCGCGAAAAGTACATCGGCCGCATGCCGAAGGGCACGCGCACGTTCTACCTCGGCAACGGAGCGGTGAAGAAGGGCTCCTTCAAGCTCTGCCTCAAGGACAAGAACTACGTCGAGGGCACGATCATCACCCTCGGCGGGGAGCAGATGTTCTATCCGACTAAACTCGGCAATCCCGACGAGGCGCTGTGGTTCTACGGCATCGTCGACGATGAAGGAAAACTCGTCACACGCGGCGGAATCTTCGCCAAGTCGCACGAAGTCGGCACGATCGACTACGCGACGGGTCGCGTCACCATCGACTTCGACAACGAAGAGTTCACGAGCGAGCTCATGGTCGGCGATCCGTCGCAGGCCGAGGGAAGCAACAGCAACAGCGGCAGGGGCAATGCGACAACGACGGCGTACCACGGGCTCAATCCGCCGGCGTGCTACGTCAAGTTCGTCTGGTCGCCTGTCTACAGCATGCAGGTCTGCGGACTCCACTACCTTAGCGATCCGACGACGGGACGCCTCCCCGAGGGGCCGACGACGTTCACGGTCGAGTACACGGCAAGCGACACGGCGACGGCAGGCGGCAGCGATTCCACCTCCGGCGGAGGCGATCTCCACGTCACGACGAGAAGGATGCTCTACGGCGTAGTCCGCAATGTCGATGTCGGCTGGTCCGGCGCGAAGTTCAAGGTGGGACTGACCGACGCGAGCCCCGTGACGCAGAGGATGGATCTCAGGTCGGGCGAGGTCGACCGCACGGACTACGTGCCGTACGACGACATCCGCGTCAGCACAGAGTCGAACCGGTTCGAGGCCGTCACGGCGGTTGGTTCGCCCGTGCGCGTCAGAGTCGTCCGCAACGCCATAAACGGCTATCAGACGGCGGCGACGTGGGGCGACGGAATGGCGGACGTCATCTACGACAAGCTCTGGTACGGCGACGGCCGCAGCCTCCTCTCCGAGCTCGACTTCATCGGCAACGGGATGTTCGACATCGACTGGACCGATACGTTCACCAACAAGGTCGCAAGTCTGAGTGGTCAAACGTGCGGGACTGACGGTGCGGCGGGCAACGTCGAGCAGGTTATCGGCGCCGAAACGTCCGTCACCAACATGGAGTACCTCGTCGTGATAGGCGACGGAGAGCCCAACTGGAGCCGTGCGGCGTCCACGAACGTCGTCTACGGATTCGCCGAGAAGATCGTCCGCCGCTTCGACCGCGTAAGGGCCACGGCCGTTCCGACGTCCTCCCTCTTTACCCAGTACTCCGCGCGACCGACGTTCACGTGGCGCATGAACGGCGAGGAGGAGCTCGTCAAGCGCTTCGGCTCGAGCTATACCGCCTTCAAGCTGCAGGTAAGGAAGGGCGGCACGGTAATCTATGAATCTCCGATGCTCCGCGCCCCGGCAACAGATGCCAACGGCAACTTCAGCTGGACGGCGCCGATCTGCGCAGGCGCAATGCTGACGAGCGGAAGCCTCTTCGAGACGGCGGGGGCCACCTATTCCTGGCGCGTTACGATGTACAACGCCAAGTTCCGCTCCGACGCCTGGTCCGCGCCGTCCGACTTCGTGATGGCCGTCAACAACCAGCAGGAGGTCAACGACCACGGGTATTCGTCGATTGGCGTGGCTGTGAAGTATGCCGGTCCCTCCATTGTCCTCGGCAAGTGCGCCGACATGACAACTGCCAAGGGCAAGGTCGTGGTCCAGGCGTTCGCGACGCCCGACTTCTCAGGCGAGCCTCTCGCCGCCGGCATTGCAACCAGCGACGTCGCAGAGCTTGCGACCGTCGAGAGGAACGCATGGATCAAAGGACTTCCCGCAATCGGAACGTACTACGTCCGCGCCTTCATCGACATGGATGGCGAAGGCGACCTCGACGAGTGGGAGCCGTGGGGCTATGCGCCCGACGCCGTGACGCTCGTCAACGACGGCACGATGGTGAAGGCGCCTGTCGTCTCAATCTGGATCGACGACAGCGACAGCGACCGCGACTGGTTGCCGGACGCATGGGAGTACGCCGATAATGGCTGGACTGGAGACTGGGATAAGGTTAAGGGCATACAGACCCCTGAGCATATGGGTGATGGTGGAATAGACCTGACGATTCCGCTTGCAAGCATAGTAAATAACGGTGCCGCAATTTCCAGAGGGCTGCCAGGTGCTTCGCTGACCGTGCTGCAGAGCCCTGGGTTTGTCTCTACGGTTCTGGGTCTGAGTGTCGCGGAAACAAACACGATAGACGCCATCAACGCGGCGGTGAAGGCGAAGATCGCGACGAACTCCGTCAAGATCGTCTCCTTCGCGCTCGAACCCGACCGCTCGTCCGTGAACATCACGGTCGGCGCCGAGGTCGCGAGCGGCATCGCCGGAAGCATCGTCCCGAAGCTCTACAAGTTCGATGGCGCCGGCGAGGTCAACGTGAAGGTCAAGGTCTTCAAGAAGGACTCGCTCGACGAAGCGACATGGACCGAGTACTACACCTCGACCGATTCCGTGACGCTCACTTCCGAGACGACGGGAACAGTGAAGGTGCCGCTCGATCCGACGCTCGACCTCACCAGCGGCTTCTTCCGCATCGAACTGATAGATGAGTGACCCTAAAGACCCTAAACGACTCTAAAAGACCCTAACGACCCTAATCTACCAATGAAAAAAGCAATAAGAAAAGTTCTCGTAATCAACTCTGGCTCGAGCTCGCTCAAGTACCAGCTCTTCGACATGAAGACGGAGACCCGTCTCGCGAAGG
>CAMORM010000016.1 GCA_946623785.1 uncultured Verrucomicrobiota bacterium | reverse complement strand
TCGGAGTCGATTTGCGGCGCGAAAAGCATGGCGGGGCATAGAGGGGCGGCGCGTCGGAAACCGCTCGTCCATATGGAGGAGCATCCATCGGAATCAATGTGAAACGGAGCCGAGAGGCGAAGGGGAGCGAAACCGATGAAACCAGTCCCACACGGAGAGCCGTATGCGGGAAAACTGCACGTACGGTTCGATGAGGGGTATCCGCCGAAAAACGGCGAAGCACGTTTTGAGGGTAGCCGAAGGCCGAGCGGGCGTACCCGATAACAAGGGGCGTCCCGCTCTACTCTACACCCTTTTGTGCATTTGATGTTGGAGTGATTCGCGAGAGGAAGCGAGGCGCTAGATGTTCTAGATGTCCTAGGGGCTCTGGAGATTCTAGCTGCGGCGGATGAGGACATCCGCCATACCGCCGGTCGCGACAAGCGCGGCCCTCCCGCTTTACGCCTGCCTTTGCGCCGTCTGCGCGGGGCCGAACATTATCGGGTTCGTGAATACGGAACCGTCCGGACCGATGCTGGTCATCCAGGAGAAGTTGAAGGGGAATCCCTTCGGATTGCTGTGCACGATGTTTATCGACCCAGACGCCTCGTCGCGCAGGATGGTCTGGACGAGCGGGCAGCGCGAGTCGGTCGAGATGCCCTGCGCCTGGAAGAAGTTGAGCAGCGGCGCGCCGCCGTCGGCCGACAGCTCGCGGTAGACCGCGGCGAGCTGCTCCTGGTGGACCTTCCCGCAGAGCCCCTCGATCTTGTCCGCTATTTCGTCGATGAACTGCTCGAATCCCCCCGTAGTGGTATGGGTTGGATCGCAGTTGTATGACTTCCCGTCTGCGAAATTGAAGACGAAGTGGCTGTTCTCCTTCGGAATGGCCCCGGCCCACTTCCCGATCCAGGTGGGCGGCGTAGGGGTGGAGATGAGGTTCTTCATCGCCAGACGTTCGCTTTGGACGGGGCTGCGCAGCGAAGCCATGCCGGCTTCGTCGAAGAACCCCCCGCCGGCGATTGGAATGATGTCCCTCATCGCGGTGCCGCTGCTGAGTCCGAAGGCTATGTTCGAGGGCCAGGCTCCCTGGCGCAGCAGATGGACATAGGCGTGCTCCTTGGCGAGCATGGCGTCAGTGTATGCTTCCCGGTTGGGGTAGTCTGTCGGCGGAATGCCGAGTTGCCTCAGCGGTTCTGTGCTGTTTCCGATAAGGGCGAGCTCGCGGCTTATGTCGTCGTTTGTCTTAATCTCCTTACCTTCCAGTTCCGGGAACAGGAGATGGATGGCGCTTTCGCGGGTCAGGTTGCCGGCTTCGCGGAGCGCGGCGAGTCCGGCGTAGTTCTCCAGCGTGCGCGTGACCAGCAGGGACTTGTGGTGTCCGAGGCTGTCGGGCATCATGTCGCCTTTGTATGGCGGTTCGAACAGGCCGTACGTCTCGTAGACGAGCCCGCGCATGGCCGGAGGCGTGTGGGACACGGCATGCGCCAGGGTGTAGTCCGAGATGCCGCCGATGAACCTCATCGCCTGGTTGCTCTCCACGCCGAAAATGTCCTCCGGGTTCGTCGCGTCGAGCGGGATGCCCGTGTTGTATGCGATCTCCTCGAACACGAACCGCTCGACCGTGCCGGCGAACGCAGGGCTTCTCATCAGCGTCCCCAGGTTGGTGTAGCGCTTGTCGTCTTCAAGCGTAGCCGGCCGGCACGACTTGGCGAACCATTCGTCGAACTGGCCCTGGAGCTTGAGCCCCTGGCTGAAGCCCTCGACGCTGTCCGTGAAGCGGCCGCCGTAGCGGACGAGGCGCCGCGGCTTGCTTTCCGGGTCGAGCGCTGCGCCAATCGCGTCTGCGTCGCCCATGCCCGCCGCGCGGCACAGGGCGTATGTGCGCGCGAGCATCGGCAGGTCGGCCTGGATGTAGCCGGCCTCGAAGGCCTTGACCGCCCCGGGGCCGTCCAGGAACGCGCGCTCTACCGGGCGCATCATTATCCTCTTGGCGGCCATGCTGCCGTCGCGAGCTGACAGGGCGCCGCTTAGGTATGAGATGTTGTCCGCCCGGCTTTCCGTGATGCCGGGCGCCGACTGTATGTCGGCACGGGCGAGGATGGACTCGAGCGCCTTGACCCCGCCCGGCGTCCTGTCGACGGCGATCTGGCTGATGATGGACTTGAGCCCGCTCCAGTCGTATTCCATGTCTGCCGCCTCGGCGGCGGAACGCGTGCCGCCCTCGACGGATGCGAAGAACTTGTCGAGCGCCGCGTGGATCTCCTCTGGCTTCGCCTTGGAGTTCGCGAGCGCGACGACTTCGGAGAAGTCGGCCTTGCCCGCGGCCGCGAAGAGTGCGTTGAGGTCGAGCGCGCTTGGGTCGCCCATCCTTAGGATTGTGGTGCGCAGGCCGTTGCGCAGCTGCGGCGACATCTGGAACGCGTCCAGTTTGCTGAGCGCACCTGCCCGGTCGCTGGCGAATTTCGCGGCCGTCTTGCTGAACGCCGCCCTGGCTTCTTCGGGCGTGGATGCCTTGATTTCGCCGGAGTGTATCTGCCGCTCCGTCTGCTGGAACATGGCTCGGGCAAAGTGGATCGCAACGTCCTGCGGCATGGAGATGTCGTTGATGCCGAGGTCGAGTTCGCCGGCAAGCGCCTGGAGCGCCCATGTCTCGGCGAATGCCATGCACTCGTTGATTGCCTGCTCGCGCATGATGTCGTTGTGGAACCGCATGTCGGCGGACATGGCCTCCATCATCGCCCGCGCCTCGTCCGGCGACTTGCACGCGGCCAGGTCGTCGAGGAGCTGCGGCGCCCGGTCGAGGATCGACTTGACGATCGGGGTCGCGTCGGGGATCGCCAGCCCGCGCTGTGCCGCAAAGTTGCTCACGAAGTTCGCGATGAACTTCTGAGCTGCCTTCTCGAACGCGCATTTCCTGTATTCGGCTCGGATTGAGCCGGCCGTGACGCGCGAGACGTTGTCGTCGTTGTGCGGGACCATCCTGTTGATGTCGGGCGAGTGCGCAAGCCCTGGCATCAAGTCGTCCGACGACTGGATGGCCGCCGAGGATTCATCCAGCGTTTCCGGGCCAAGCCGGGCTGCTATTTCCTGGCCGATTTCGTGCGTCATTGTGGAGAACGAACGCGGGATGTCCTTCGAGCCGACGGCAAGACCCATGAACACCGCTTCGTTGTACTCCCTTGCAGAAAGGCCTGGAATCGTGGCCATGGATGCCTCCGGCACGTCGGCCGGGCGCGAGGCCGCCAGGTCTGCGAACGGGCGGACTTCCGCGCTATTGAGGAGGGCCGAGCCCTTGAGGCTGCCGCTGGCGCGTGAAAGCGAAGTGGCGAGCATGAGGGCGTTGGCGTCGTTCAGCTGGTTGACGAGCGAGAGGCTCTCGAAGTCGTTGACGCCGTGCTCCTGCAGCAGCATCACGGCCACTGCGCGCGCCTTCATCCCGTTCGACGCTGGGTCCTTGGACAGCTGGGCCAGCCATGCGTCGCGGTCTGCGCCCTGAAGCGACTTGAACTCCGCGCGCACGGCCAGCTCTTCCTCGGAGGGCTCAAAGCCGTTGGACAGCCGCATGATTATGTCGCTGAGCCTTTCCACGTAGTCCGCCTCGCTCATGCCGAGCTGCAGGTTGGTGGTGGTGGTGATGCCCGTTTGGGAGTCCGTGTACAAGACGTTCACCGTGGAGTTCGGGGCTCTTGACGGGTTGTTGCCGGAAGCCATCAATATGCAGGTCTTCTGCGACTTCGCCAATTCGAGCAGATTCTTGCGGTCGTCGGGCGACTGGAACTCCACGTCTCCGCCGATCAGCACCTGGGCGAGCGCGATTTTGGCGTTCATCGACAGCTTGCGCGATCCGTCCAGCGCGGCGTTAGTCATGTCGCGCTTGATGGCATGGACTGCGGACTTCTCGCCGGTGTGCATCTGCGCGTCGGTCACGATCGTGCCGATTCCCTTCGCCGTGTTGATCGCAGCGGCGTTGCGGTCGAGTATCTCGCGTATCTGCTGGCGGGAGAGCGGCTTCAGGCTGCGCTCCGCGAGGGTTTGGTCCGCCTTGCCGTCGGGCGCAAGGCCGAGTTCGCTGCGGACGGCATTGAGGGCGTCCGTGCCGACTCCGCTGCTTGCGAGCGCCCGCACGAATGCCTCCTTGATCGTGAGCGTCTCCTCGTGCGATATCGTTTCCACGTTCCTGCCCCACAGGTGGACGTGGTTGTTCATCTTGGCGATGGTGCTCTCGCTGGAAAGCCGCACCTCGCCGGCGTTGTACTTGCCGGACGAGATGTTCTGGAACTGCTCCAGCGAAATGTTCACGTTTGTGAAGTCGATTGGCATGGCTGATCTTTATTGTGACAATACAATGATGGTAAACTGCCGAAATGGCGGTAAACTGCCTGCGCTGCTGGCTGCAGGAAGTTAAACCGAAATGAAGCCAGAGGCGCCGAACGGTATGAATTCCCCAGCCGACGCAGGTGCGTCGCCAGGAGGTTCCGATGGAGGGCGGAAGTCGGCCAGGACGCGCCGCCAGCGTTCCAGGGTGTTGGCAAAGCTTTGCACGGCTTCGGCAAGGGACGAGGCGTCTAGCAGCGTCAGCGTGAGCGAACGCATGAGGGCGAAAACCTTTGTCTCGGGGTTTTGCGTGAAAGTGGCGCCGTCGGATCCGCGGAAAAGGTAGTTGGCCTGCATGAGAAGCTCGTTGAAGCGTCCGTCCGCCCCGGGCGGAGGCAATCCTATTTCGCCGAGGAGCACGAGCGAGTTTGAGTCTTCGTCGTGCAGGAAGGCTATGCGCATGCCGTCGACGTCAAGCGCGGCGGTACCGTCCAGGATTTCCATCCCGTCAAGACCGTGCTTCTTTGCAAATGACCTTATGAGTTCGTCGTATTCCATCGGTGGCCCACATCCCGCGGCTCAATGTACTTATTATTTTATCAATTTATCCCCTGCTCGGTCAATTGCGAACGACATGCGCAAATGGTTAGGGGCGCGTCCCGCATGCCTGCGGCTGCCCCCAAACAGCTACTGGGCGGGAACTGTGACAGATTGTCCCGCATCAGTGTGACACGCAAAGGGTCGTGTCACGGCGCCGTCACAGACGGATTTGCCGAAAATGCGGATTGTGCGGGTGTTTTTCGCGGTTTTTGCGTCCGCAGGCGCTCGTCATGCTTGACTGGCACGGGTGTTGCTAGGAGAAGGCACGGATTTTCACATCCGAACACTTTAAGGAAAAGGAGAGAACAAAAATGGGTAAAGTACTTGGAATAGACTTGGGCACGACGAACAGCTGCATGGCCATAATGGAAGGTGGCAAGGCGACCGTGATCCCCAACGCTGAAGGCGCGCGCACCACGCCTTCGATTGTCGCGTTCACCAAGAACGGCGAGACGCTCGTCGGCCAGGCGGCGAAGCGCCAGGCGGTGACGAACCCGAAGAACACGATCTACTCGATCAAGCGCTTCATGGGCCGTCGCTACGACGAAATGTCCGCGGAAATCAAGATGGTGCCGTACGAAGTCGTTCGCGCCGCGAACGGCGATGCAGCCGTGAAGGTCGGCGACAAGACGTACAGCCCGCAGGAGATCTCCGCGATGATCCTGCAGAAGCTCAAGACGGACGCAGAGGCGTTCCTCGGCGAGAAGATCACCGAGGCCGTCATCACGGTGCCCGCGTACTTCAACGACTCGCAGCGCCAGGCCACGAAGGACGCCGGTTCGATCGCCGGCCTCGAGGTGAAGCGCATCGTGAACGAGCCTACGGCGGCATCGCTGGCGTACGGGCTTGGCGACAAGAAGGACGAGAAGATCGCGGTCTACGACTTCGGCGGCGGCACGTTCGATATCTCGATCCTCGAGCTTGGAGGCGGCGTGTTCGAGGTGAAGGCCACCAACGGCGACACGCACCTTGGCGGCGACGATCTCGACCAGGCCATCATGCACTGGATGATCGAGGACTTCAAGGCGCAGCAGGGCATCGACCTCTCGAAGGACACCATGGCGCTCCAGCGCCTGAAGGAAGAGGCCGAGAAGGCCAAGTGCGCGCTTTCGTCCGCCACGACCTACGACATCAACCTGCCGTTCATCACGGCCGACCAGACCGGTCCTAAGCACCTCACCGCGACGCTCAACAAGGCGAAGCTCGAGGCGCTCACGATGGACCTCGTGAACCGCACGTCCGAGCCTTGCCGCAAGTGCATGGCCGACGCCGGGCTCTCTTCGGTCGACGAGGTTGTGCTCGTCGGCGGGCAGACGCGCATGCCGCTGATCCAGGAGAAGGCGCAGTCGCTCTTCGACAAGTCCCCGAACAAGGGCGTGAACCCGGACGAAGTCGTCGCCATGGGCGCGGCCATCCAGGGCGGCATCCTGAAGGGCGAGGTCAAGGACGTGCTGCTCCTCGACGTCACCCCGCTCACGCTCGGCATCGAGACGCTCGGCGGCGTGATGACCCCGCTCATCGACCGCAACACCACCATCCCGGCGAAGAAGAGCCAGATCTTCTCCACGGCGTCGGACAACCAGCCCGCGGTGACGATCGTCATCTGCCAGGGCGACCGCAAGATGGCGCGCGACAACAAGGTGCTCGGCGAGTTCAACCTCGACGGCATCCCGCCGGCCCCGCGCGGCATGCCGCAGATCGAGGTCACCTTCGACATCGACGCGAACGGCATCCTCAACGTGTCCGCCAAGGACAAGGGCACCGGCAAGGAGCAGAAGATCACCATCACGGCGGCAGGCGGCCTCTCCAAGGAGGAGATCGAGCGCATGCGCAAGGACGCCGAGCTCCACGCGAGCGAGGACCAGAAGCGCCATGACGACGTGGAGGCGCGCAACAAGGCCGACGGCCTCGCGTTCCAGGTCGAGAAGACGCTCAAGGACGCAGGCGACAAGATCCCGTCCGACAAGAAGGCGCCCGTCGAGAAGGCGCTTGCCGACCTCAAGGACGCCCTGAAGGGCTCTGACATCGAGGCCATCAAGGCGAAGCAGGACGCCCTCATGAAGGCGATGGAGCCTGTTGCGCAGGCGATGTACTCGCAGCAGGGCCCCTCCGGCGCCGGCACGCCGCCTCCCGGGGCGAACCCCGAGCCGCCGCCGAACAACGGCGGGTCCGCGAAGGGCGGAGACGACGTGGTGGACGCGGATTTCACCATGAAGGGCTAATGGATTTCGACAGCGTCGAAGGCTTTTCGACAGCAGTCGACGACAATCGAAGAACAAGACAACAAGGAGTAACAGCAAAATGAAGATCAGACCACTCGGAGATCGCGTTCTCGTTGAACCGATCGAGGAAAAGGACCAGGTAGTCGGCGGAATCATCATCCCGGACGCGGCGAAGGAGAAGCCGATGCAGGGCAAGGTGCTCGCCGTGGGCAAGAAGCTCGACAAGGACGGCAAGGAGATCAAGTTCGACGTCAAGGCCGGAGACACGGTTCTCCTGCCGAAGTACGGCGGCACGGAAGTCAAGCTCGACGGCAAGAAGCTCCAGCTCGTCCGCGAAGAGGACCTCCTGGGCGTTCTCGAGAAGTAATTTGGAAAGAAACGAAAGGCAGTCAAGAAAATGGCTAAGCAGATCAAGTTCGACGCCGATGCGCGTCAGAAGATACTCGCGGGCGTCGAGAAGCTCTCGGCGGCCGTGACGAGCACCCTCGGCCCCTCCGGCCGCAACGTGATTCTCGACAAGAAGTTCGGCTCCCCGCAGATCACCAAGGACGGCGTTACCGTTGCCAAGGAGATCGAGCTCGCCGACCCCTTCGAGAACATGGGCGCGCAGATGGTCAAGGAAGTCGCCTCCAAGACGAACGATGTCGCTGGCGATGGAACGACCACCGCTACGCTCCTCGCGGAGTCCATCTACCGCGAGGGCCTCAAGAACCTCACCGCGGGCGCGAACCCGATGGCCCTCAAGCGCGGCATCGACGCCGCCACTGGCGCGGTCGTCGACTCGATCGCCAAGCTCGCCAAGAAGGTGAAGAGCGCCGACGAAATCGCGCAGGTCGCCACGCTTTCGGCGAACGGCGACGAGGAGATCGGCAAGATCATCTCCGACGCGATGGACAAGGTTGGCAAGGACGGCACGATCACGGTCGAAGAGGCCAAGACGCTTGAGACCTCGCTCGACGTCGTCGAGGGCATGCAGTTCGACAAGGGCTACCTCTCGCCTTACTTCGTGACCGACGCGGAGGAGATGGAGTGCGTGCTCGAGAACCCGTACATCCTCCTGTTCGAGAAGAAGATCTCCAACCTCCAGGACCTCCTGCCGGTGCTGCAGAGCGTGGCCAAGGCTGGCCGTCCGCTCATGATCATCGCAGAGGACGTCGAAGGCGAGGCTCTTGCGACGCTCGTGGTGAACAAGCTGCGCGGCTCCTTCCAGGTCTGCGCCGTCAAGGCCCCCGGATTCGGCGACCGCCGCAAGGCGATTCTCGAGGACATCGCGGTCCTCACCGGCGGCAAGCTCATCAGCGAGGACCTCGGCATCAAGCTCGAGAACGTCACGATCGACATGCTCGGCAAGGCCAAGAAGGTCACTGTCGACAAGGACAACACGACGATCGTCGAGGGCCAGGGCAAGAACGCCGACATCTCCGCGCGCGTCAACCTCATCAAGAAGCAGATCGAGGAGACCACGAGCGACTACGACCGCGAGAAGCTCCAGGAGCGCCTCGCCAAGCTCGCCGGCGGCGTTGCGATCATCAAGGTCGGCGCCGCGACGGAAGCCGCGATGAAGGAGAAGAAGGACCGTGTCGACGACGCTCTGCACGCGACGCGTGCGGCCGTCGAGGAAGGCATCGTTCCCGGCGGCGGCGTTGCCTACCTGCGCTGCCAGAAGTCGGTCGACGCGCTCAAGCTCGCCGGCGACGAGGCTGTCGGCGCGAGCATCATCGCCCGCGCGATCGAGGCGCCTCTGCGCAAGCTCGTGTCGAACGCCGGCCAGGAGGCCGCGCTTGTCGTCGCGAACGTCAAGAAGGCGGCCGGCTCGAACGGCTACAACGTCCGCACCGGCGAATACGGCGACCTGCTCAAGTGCGGCGTCGTGGACCCGGCGAAGGTCGTGCGCACCGCGCTCCAGAACGCCGCGTCGATCGCGGGACTCCTCCTCACCACGGACTGCATGGTCACCGACCTGCCCGAGAAGAAGGACTCCTGCGGCTGCGGCGGCCATGGCGGCCAGCCCGGCATGGACGGCATGATGTGATGCCGCTCCGGCGAACGCCGGACAAAACGAAAGGGGCTCCCGGTTTCCCGGGGGCCCTTTTTTTGGCTCGCCGCGCTTTGTGGGCGCGGCGGCTGTGCCGATTGCCGCCGCCTCAGGCGAGGGCGACGTTCTGGCGCTCGAGCTCGCGCGCGAGGTCGGAATACGGCAGCGCCCTAGGCGTGACGCCCTTTGCCGCCGCAAGGGCCGCGGCAACGCCGGCGGCCTGTCCGGTCACGAAGCACGGGCAGATGAGGCGGAAGGTGTCGATCGTGTCTCCCTTGCCGAGGCAGCGCCCCGCGCAGAGGAGGTGGTCTACGCTCTTCGGGAGTATCTGGCGGTATGGGACGCGGAACGCGGCGTGAGGGCCGTCGTGTCCGCACCATCCGATCGGGTCGGGGATGTCGAAGCCTTCTGCGATCTCCTTGCGGCCCACGATGAACTCGGCGTCCAGGAGGCGCGACTGGCGAACGCCGATCTGCGACGCGGAGTTGGAGGTGTAGACCTTTTCCCAGCCCGGCGTGCCGCGCATCTTGAGGACCTTCTCCCAGTTCTCGCGGCGCTGGGCGACTTCGATGCGCGAGAGCTCGCGCACGGAAAGGCCGTTGCCCGTCATCATGGTCCCGCCGCCCCACTTGGCGTCCGGGTTGCCTTCGTTTCCGCGGAGCGGGAAGCGCGGCTTCTCGCCTTCGGGCGGGTTGATCGTGTCCATGTTGGCCCAGCGGAACACGGTCGATATCGGCGCGGTGACCTGGTTGTATCCGCCGCCTGCCTTGAAGAGCATGTCTGCGTCGCCCGTGCAGTCGACGACTTCCTTCGCGAGGATCGCCTGGCGGCCTTCCTTCGACTCGAACACGACTCCCAGCACGTTGCTGCCGTCCTGTATGACGTCGACGCCCCAGCTGTGGAAGAACATCTCGACCTTGTTCTCGGCGATCATCGAGTCCATCACGTACTTGGCGCATTCGGGGTCGACGGTCGGGAGCCACTGCTTCTTCGGGCAGGTGTTTTCGGGCTGGCTCGAGAAGTTGGAGCCGTACTTGCCGGCGCGGATCATGAACTCCTCGCACACGCCGCGCGTGACGAGCGACCATTTGCCGTCCTGGCTTCTCGACGTCGCGAGCATGATGAGGACCATGCCGTTCGTGAAAAGTCCGCCGAGCGACCCGTAGCGCTCCACGAGCGCGACCTTCGCCCCGGCCTTCGCGGCCGCGACCGCCGCTGCGAAGCCCGCGGGGCCTCCGCCAACGACTACCACGTCCGTCGTGTGGAAGATCGGCAGCACGTGCGAGGGCTCGATCACCTTGCCGTTCTCGAGCCTGCAGCTCGGGCCGTCCTGCAGCGTGTGCTCGAGCGGGAAGATGTGCTTTCCGAACCAGACGTTCTGTGGATCGCCTACGCTTCCCTTGGGGAGCTTGTTCTTGGATGCCACGAATTCGTCGCCGAATGCGGCGCCCGCCGCGGCTGCGGCGCCGCCGAATCCGATTTTCTTGAGGAACTCTCGCTTTGTCATCTTCATGGTGTTTCTCCTTAAGGCGTTTGTTTTTTGCAGAGGTCAGGCCTTTGCCTCGGCGCTCCTGCGCTCGAAGAAGTGCATCGCGCCGAACACGAGGAGCCCTGCAGCGAGGACGATGCATCCGAGGATCGTGTCTTCCTTGCTGATGTCGAAGAGGCTGTCGCCATCCATGGCGGAGTGCACGCAGTCCACCGCCCACATGAGCGCCGCGCCCCAGAACATCATCATCGTTGCGAATACGGCGCGCGAACGGCGTCCGGCGAAGTAAAGGGCCGTGAAGACGGCCGCGGCGGCGATTGTCATCAGCTCACACATGGTTTAGTCCCCTTGACGCGGTGAATTAGTGTTGCCTTGAAGTATACCAGAAGGGTGGCGGCGTGTCTAGTGCCGCGAACTCGCTATTGAAAGCGTCGGGGGGTTTTGGTAGAATACCCGCAAACTTTTCGGACCCGTAGCTCAGTTGGTCAGAGCAAGGGACTCATAATCCTTTGGTCGCGCGTTCAAGTCGCGCCGGGTCCACCAGATTTGCCGCGCAGGCGTCCGGCGTGGTTCGCATCGGCGATTTCGCAGGACGTTATCTTTTCTGCGAGCGCGGTGCAGCCCTCGAGGATGTCGGCGTACGTCTCGTCGAAGTTGCCGGTGTACCACGGGTCGGCGATGTCGCGCGACTTCCCGGCGAACTCTAGCAGGCGGTGCGCCTTGGGAAGGTCCTCGGGGAAGAGGAGCGAGCGGAGGTCCGCCATGTTGTAGGAGTCCATGCCGACGATGAGGTCGTACTCGCGGGCCTTGTTGGCCGTGAGGCGCCAGGCGGCGCGCGGGAAGAAGGGCACGCCCTCGGCGAGGAGCTTGCGGCGCGTCCCGCCGTGGACGTTGCACCCGATCGCGTCGTCGTGCAGGGCGGCCGACTCGACGGACAGTTCGGAGATGCCGGCCTTCGCGGCGACGTCCTTCATCACGAACTCCGCCATTGGCGAGCGGCAGATGTTCCCGTGGCAGACAAAGAGTATTTTCATGCTGCGATTGTACCATAACCGCCGCTGCGTTTGTAGCGCAAAGTGCTGTTGAAAGCGGACGCGGGATTTGGTAGCATACGCAGTGTCGGGCGCGCGGGCGTCCAATCCAAGAAAGGAGCAGGTGGAATGAAGGCGTTCTTGTTTGCCAATGTGCCGCTGAGCGTGGTGCACTTCATATTGTTCGTTCTGTTCGGCGGATTCCTTGGATGGCCCGGGGCCGTTGTCGCCAATGCGCTCGGCGCGGCGAGCGGCGGAGTCCTATGGTGGGCGGTGATGGTGCTCAACTCCCTCGTCTGGGGCGCGGTGCTGTCGCTGTTCGTGTTCCCGCTCCTGCGCAAGCTCCTCAAGTAACCCGCCAGCCGGCGTGTGTTTCGGGGACGCGAGACGTGAGACGTTAGACGCGTCTCGTGTCTGGCGCCTCGTGTCAAGCATCGCGTCTCGTGTCTGGCGTCTCACGCCCCAGAACCATTCTGGGCTCTGGTGCGGCGTGGAATTTTTCCGCCACCCATTACCGCTCCGGAGCGGTGCGTGCTTGCCATCGGCGGGGGAGATAGACTATACTACGCCCTTTCGAGGACTGTCGGGCAAATGAAAGGAACGATATGGCTGACTACATATTCAAGAGGTCGGAGTTCAAGCGTCCGGACGTGCAGCTTGAGCACGTGGAGGCGACGATCGCGTTCTACGAGGACCACGTGGAGGCGAAGGGAGTCCTCACGCTCACCGCTCGCAAGCCCATGTCCGAGGTGGAGCTCGACTTCAACGGCGGCAAGCTGAAGAAGCCCATCGGCCGCGAAGTCGCGGAAGGCGAGAGGTTCGACATCGCCGTGGAGAACTCGTTCGAGCCGTCCGACTCGGTGCTCTACGGAATATACAGGGACGTGACGCCCGCTGGCTGCCCCCAGCAGTACATGAGCCAGTGCCAGCAGTTCGGCTTCCAGCGCATAATGCCGGTTGTGGACGACTGCACCGCGAAGTGCACGTTCCGCACGCGCCTGGAGGGCGACGCGCGGTATACGCACCTCGTGAGCAACGGCGACCTCGTGGAGGAGGGGACGTGCGGCGAGGGGCGCAAGTTCGTAGTGTACGAGAACCGCCAGCGCATGGCGCCCTACCTCTTCATCGCGTGCGCGGGCACATGGGAGGTTCTGCGCGACGAGGTCACATACCCGGACACGGGCAGGAAGGTGAAGCTGGAGTACCTCGTGCCGCCCGGGCACATAGAGGGCGCGCGAGAGCCGATGCGCATACTCAAGGAGTCCGTGATCTTCCAGCACGAGCTCACGGGGTTCGTGTATCCCTACGAGACCTACCGCACGATCTGCATGGAGAAGTCGCTCTACGGCGGGATGGAGAACACCGGCAACACCACGATCATCACGGAGGCCGCGCTCATAGACGACACGATCGGCGACCGCAGGCTCGTCTACGCGAACGGCGTGATCCCCCACGAATACGAGCACAGCCACTGCGGAAGCGGCGTCACGATGGAGAGCGTGTTCGACATGTGGCTCAACGAGGCGTATACGGTGAACGTGGAGCGCGCGTACGTGTCGAAGGTGTTCGGCGAGGCGTTCTCCCGGAGGCTGGACATAGAGGAGCTCCGCCGCACCGGCGGCGCGCTGAGCGAGGAGGAGTGCGGGACGGCGAGCCCCGTGGTGCGCGAAGGCGTGAACGACCCCGACGAAGTGGTGGACGCGATAACGTACGACAAGGCGCCGGAGGTGCTCAACACGCTGCGTGCGCTTCTCGGCGACGACGTCTACGACCGCGCGTGGAAGGAGTACTTCCGCCGATTCTCGGGCGGCAACGCGAACACGGACCAGTGCCTCGACGTCTTCTCGGAGGTTTCTGGCCGCGACGTCCGCGCGCTCATCGGCCCGTACCTCTTCAAGACAGGGTTCCCGACCGTCCGGGCGAAGTGGAGCTGGGCGGACGGCAAGATCACGATGGCGCTCGAGCAGGACGGCGACTTCACCGTGCCGGTGCGCTGGGCCATGGTGAAGGGCGGAAAGGACGTAGCGTCCGGGACGTTCGTCCTCGACGGACGCCGCCAGATGTTCACGGCGCCCTGCGGCGAGCCGCCGGACTTCGTGAGCTGGAACAGGGGATGCGGGTTCTACGGCGTCCTTGAGGTTGAATGCCCCTCCGAGGAGCTTGAGCGCCAGGTCCGCGGAGATCCCGACTGCGGCAACCGTATCGACGCGCTCGCCATGCTGCGCGACCGCAACGAGGTCGACCGCTGGCTGTCGCTCTACACCTGGATATTCGACTCCGACCTCCCGATCGACGAGAAGGCGGAGCTGCTGCGCGTGAGCGACGACTCGCTCGCCCGCTCGCGCCGCGGATTCGTCGTGGAGAACGACCGCGAGATGCGCGCGCTGAGGCGCAAGGCGGGGTGCGCGATCGGCATCGAAAAGCTCAATGCCGCACTTGGCAAGTATGCCACCGGCCCGAACGACCTGTCGCCGAAGGCGATCGTCCGCCGTGCGTACCAGAAGACGATTCTCGACCTCCTCGCGGCGCTTGATCGTCCGGAGGCGAACGATGTGATCATCTGCTACTGCGGCACCGCCTCGAACATAACGGCGCGCCTAAACGCGCTTTCGGCGTTGATGCAGACTTCAGGCCCGGTGCGGAACGAGATCGTGGCTGTGGAGGGCGAAAGGCTCCGCAAGTCTCTCAACGGCTACCTTGGCTACCTTGGCGTCGTTACGTCCGACCCGCACGAGACGCTCTTCGCCCGCATTGCGGAGGAGGAGCGCCGCGAGGGCTGGTCGATCAACCACCCCGGCCTCTCCCGCGCGCTGTACTGCGGCGCGGCCAGGAACAACGCGCAGATATGGACCGACCGCGGGCTCAAGTGGCTCGGCGAGACGATCGTGAAGTACGGTGCGGTGAGCGAATACAACGCGCTGCGGATCTTCGCGCCGCTCCAGGCGTACCGCTCTTTCCCGCCGGAGCTTTCCGCAAAGGTCAGGAAGCTCCTCGAGAAGCTTGCCGCGGAGATGCCGTCCGACAAGTTCCCCGCGCTTTCCGCCAGGATCGCGAAGCTGCTCGCGTAGCGCGGGTCCACCGAAGGGCGAGGAATGGAACCATACAAGGCAAAGGGGCTCAACAGGACGAGCAAGAAACTGACCGTCTGGCGCGACGTCGTCGACGGGCAGAGCGCGGTCCGCGTCAAGTTCGGAAGCTTTAGCTTTGCAGTCATCTTCCTCGTGCTGTGGCTAGTGGGATGGTCTGTCGGATGCATGAAGCTGATCCACGAACTCACGACCAAGTTCGAGTTGAGTCTCGTGCTTAAGTCGCTCCCGTTCCTGGGCGTATGGATATTCGTGGCGACGTTCGTGCTGTTCCTGATATTCGGGCGGACGGTCGTCACGTTCTTTCACGGCGGCGGGACGGTGTTCAGGGGAATCGGGTCCATTGGCTGGACGAAGAAGTTCGCAATTTCGCCGATTGCGAAGGTCAAGAACGGCAAGAAGGAAGTGCACAGGGGCAGGGGCGGCACCATGATCTACCACACGCTGCTCGTCGATTCGCCGTCCGATCCGTGCAGCCCGCGCGAAATATACGCGGACACCGACGCGGGCGTGGTGATGATACTGCGCGACATCGCGGTCGACGTGTGCCAGTGCAGCGCTGCGAGCGAGCAAGCTGACGCCGGCGTGGCGCAGGACGGGGGCGAGGCGAGGGAACGCGATTCAGCCGAGTTGGAGGCCGAGCAGGAGACGAAGGACCGTCTGCTGCTTTCCGGCATGCCCCCGAAGAAGCTCACAGTGACGCGCGACATGGAGGGGCGCATAGTGGCCAATTGCCGTAGCGCTTCGCTGCCTTCGGTTGTCATCCACCTGGCGGTGACGGCTGGAATAGCGTCCTTGATATACGCGACTCTTGCGGGGGGCTTAAGCTTGGGCAGGATTCCATTGCCGGTTGTCGTTGTCGCATCCATCGTGGCCCTTATCGCGACGGTGAGCCTACTGAACACGCTCTTCGGAAGGCGCAGGCTCGTGATCGACCACGGCCGGGGCGAGACGTTCACTGGAATCGCCTGCTTCGGCAAGCGCAAGCGGTTCATGTGCGGATACGGCTCACAGATAGCGCTAGAGGACAGCGAGGTGGTGATCAACGGCGCGCGCATGCAGACAATCTCGATAAAGCAGCCGGACGGCGAGTTGGTGCAGGTCTGCACCACCTGGCCGAACGAGGTGAAGCCTTACCTGGCCGCGGTTCTCCGACACCCTGAGTCCGTAGTCGTGGCCCCGACGTTCTGAAGCATCGAGGGGACGGGTTTTTCAAGATGGACGATTTGGAGAACATTCTGGAGAAGGCGGCGGAAAGGCCGCATGCGCTTTCGAGGGGGGAGCGCGCGGCGCTGCTGTCGCTTGAGGGGCCGGAGGAGATAGAGCGCCTGTTCGGGGCCGCGTACGACCTCAAGGTGAGGTACTGCGGCAAGACGGTGGCGATGCGCGGGATAATAGAGGCGGGGAACATCTGCGCGAAGGACTGCCTCTACTGCGGGATCAGGAAGTCGAACGCAAAGCTCGAGCGCTATTCGCTCGACGCGGACGACATAGTGCGCCTCGCGGAGTTCGACGCGGCGCGCGGGTATGCGTCGCTCGTGATACAGTCAGGCGAGATCGAGAGCGAGGCGCACACGCGATTCATCGAGGACGTCCTCAGGCGTATCGCGCCGCTGAACCTCGGGGTGACGCTTTCGCTTGGCGAGCAGACGGAGGATGTCTACCGCAGGTGGCGCGAAGCGGGCGCGGCGCGGTACCTGCTCAGGGTCGAGACGTCGAACCGCGGGCTGTATTCGCGCCTTCACCCCGAGGGGCACAGCTTCGACCGCAGGGTTGAGTGCCTGCGCGCGCTCCGCCGCTGCGGGTACCAGGTCGGCACGGGCGTGATGTGCGCGCTTCCCGGGCAGACGGCGGAGGACCTTGCCGACGACATCGGGTTCTTCGCGGAGATGGACGCCGACATGATCGGGATGGGGCCGTTCATCCCGCATCCCGACACGCCGCTCGGAGGCGAGGGCTTCGACGCGAGGCGCCGGCTCATGGCGGGGCTCAAGATGATCGCCGTGACGCGGCTGCACCTCCACGACGTCAACATCGCGGCGGCGACTGCGCTCCAGGCGCTTGCGGACGACGGGCGCGAGCGGGGCATCATGGCTGGCGCGAACGTGATCATGCCGAACATCACGGACGTGAAGTACAGGCGGGGGTACCAGCTATACCAGAACAAGCCGTGCCTCGACGAAAACGCCTCGCTCTGCGCGAGCTGCCTCGAGCGCAGGCTTGCGGCGATAGGCGAGCGGGTCGGATACGGGAAGCGCGGCGACAGCCTGCACTACAGGCTGCGCGCCGGGGAGACCGAGTAGAGGGCCCCGTCAGGCGGCGCCGCACGAGGGCTTCTGGATTGCAGGGCACGCGGGCTCGGGCATCTCGGTGTTTGTGGCGACGCGCGTGAATCCGCGCAGGGTGGCGGCGTTCGCGGCGGACATCACGGAGTCGACCGTGGTCGGCGGGGCGGTGAAGCCGCCTGCCGGGTGGTACGCCGTGAAGTGGACGGGGGTGTCGCGCCCGAGCCTTTCGGCGACCCAGTCGAGGAATCCGCCGATCATCTTGCCGGAGTCGTTGTAGCGCGGTATCAGCAGGTCGGTGACCTCCAGGTGTATGCCGTTCTTGCGGCAGTATTCGCAGCTGTCGAGAACCGGCTGGAGGTGTCCGCCGCAGATGGACGAGTAGAACTCCTCGGAGAAGCCCTTGATGCTGATGTTCACGGCGTCCATCAGCGGATAGAGCATCTGGCGCGGGCGCGAAAGGATGTAGCCGTTGGACACGAGGACGTTCTTGAGCCCCTCGCGGCGCGCGGCGGTGGCGATCTCCATGACGTACTCGATGAAGATGGTGGGCTCGTTCATTGCGTATGCGATCGAGTCGCACCCGAAGCGCAGCGCGTTCTCGACTATGTCCTCCGGCGGAATCTCCGGCGCGTCGTAGCCGGCGGGGTAGGACGAGCGGGAGAGCTGGTCCTCGAGGCAGAACTCGCACGCGAGGTTGCAGCCGAACGTCCCCACGCGGTACGCCGACGAGCCGGGGAGGAACCATCCGAACGGCAGCATGCTGATCGGATCCGCATGTTCGGCAACGGGGTGTCGGTATGTTTCCGCGACGAGCGTCCCCGCCTGGTTCCTGCGGACGCGGCACAGGCCGAGTTCGCCGGGGGCGAGCCGGCACCTGTGCGGGCAAAGGCCGCACCTCACGATGCCCTTGGCGTCTTCAGTCGTGCCGAAGAGGGCAGGATGTCCCGAACATGCGGGCGGAAGCTTTTTCATATGCTCAAATTGTAGCAACAGGCGCGCAAATTTGCAAGAACCAAAAAAGTTTTTAAATTCAACGGACGCATTGCGCACGGTCCGTCCGTTTGGTATAATAAAACACCATTCGAAAAGGAAGGCACTCTGATGGACAAGAAGGTTCTCGAAGAGAAGGAAGGCAGTTTCAACGCCCTTATGGAGGCGGCGGCGCTTGACAGGCAGGCAGCGCTTGCGATAATAGCAGAGGTTCCGCAGGCCAAGTCGGTTGAGTTGACGATGGCGCTGCTCAAGAAGCTGGAGGAGGCGGGTGACTTCCGCGGGACGTTCGAAGTCCTGAAGTCCAGGAAGGAGGCGCTTGCCAAGGACCTTGCCCCGGCAGGCTTCCGCGAAGCGCTGCGCAAGTCTTCGAAGGACCGGCTGCTCACGTCCTTCGTGGACAGCTGCGACTTCGGCACGCGTCCGCTCGAGGAGTCGCTGCAGCGGCTGGAGCGCCTGCTCGAGCTTGCGGACGCGGGTGTGCGCGGAAGCGGCAAGTTCGTCCTGAGCCCCGCATGGGGGCTCGGCGAGATCAAGCGCATCGACTACTTCTACCGCAAGATCACGATCGACTTCAAGGGGCGCCACGGGCAGCAGATGACGTTCCAGACGGCGTGCGACACGCTCACCATCGCGCCGGAGGGCCACGTGCTCGTCATTCAGCGCGCAGACCCGTCGCGCATCGAGACGATGGTCAAGGAGAAGCCGGCGGAATTCGTCAAGCTCCTCATCTCGAGCTACGGCGACCTCACGCCCCTGCGCCTCGAGGAGCTTGTGGTGAACGGCGGGTACGTCAAGGCCGCGGACTACAAGAAGTTCTGGGATGCGGCGCGCAACGACCTCAAGAAGGACCAGCTCGTGGCGCTTCCTGCGCGCAAGTCGGACGCGATCCACCTCAAGGCCGAGGCCGAGAGCTACGGCGACGGGTGGTTCACGAACTTCGCGGCGATGACGGACCCGAAGCAGATACTCATGTCCGTGAGGCTCCTCGTTTCGCTCGGCAAAATGCCGAACGAGGCCGGGTCGGACAAGGACAAGACGAACCGCGCCACTGTCGAGGAAAGGATGGCGTTCGCCGTGAAGGGCGCGCGCGGTGTTGACGACGCGCTTTACGCCCAGCTCGCCTGCACGGTGTCGCAGCTTTCGCTTTCCAAGCCGTCGTGCGAGACGATGCGCAAGTACCTCTGGGACCACGAGCGCTACCTCGAGGCGGCCAAGAAGATGCCTGCCCGCGAGACGGGCGACCTGGTCGAATTCCTCTCGTCCGGAATGACGGACGAAGCGGCCCGCGGGCGCCTTCTCGAGGCGCTGCCCCGCATGTGCTTCCAGCTGATGACGTCCGTCATCGAGGCGTACAGGAAGGACCCTGCTTGCGAGGAGGCGGTAGAGCGCCTGCTCAAGGAGGCCAAGGCGCCTGCGACGCTGGTCACGTATGTGCTCGGCCGCTACTCGAGCTTCTCCGACTGGAAGAAGCTCCCCTCGCTGCTCATCATCCTCGGCCACGCGATCGCGCTAGGAGAGGGTCGCCAGAGCGGCGAGACGCTCCGCATGCAGAACATGGTGCGGCGCCTCTTCGCGGACAGCAAGTGGCTCGAGAAGATCCTCGGCTCGCTTTCGCCGGCCGACCGCGAGAGCTTCTTCGAGCGCTTCCAGGCTTCGATCGCGTGGGATCCGTCGACGCACCACGCCATCACAATGCGCATGACGCACATTGCGCCCGAGCTAAAGGAGCACCTGGTGCGTCCCGCGAAGAAGGTCGAGGCAGTCGCGCGCGTCACGTCCTTCCGCTCCTACGCGGAGCGCAAGGCGCAGTACCTCGACGTCATCAACGTGCAGATCCCGCAGAACGCGAAGGACATCGAGTTCGCGCGCGGCTACGGCGACCTCAGCGAGAACGCCGAGTACCAGTACGCGAAGGACAAGCAGCGCGAGCTCATGCAGACGCAGACGCTTATGCAGAAGGACCTCGAGGAGGTCAAGCCGACCGACTTCGCGGACGTCGTGGCGGATTCCGTGAAGCCGGGCGTTGCTGTAACGCTCCGCTACCCGGACGGCTCCGAGAAGGCGTACACGATTCTCGGCGAGTGGGACAACGACCTCGAGAAGAACATCATTTCCGACAAGACGCGCATCGCGCAGAACCTCATGGGACGCAAGTCCGGCGAGACTGCCATGGTTCCTGGCGACGACGGGACGGACGTCAGCGTGACGGTCGCCTCCGTTGGCCAGGTCTCCGCGGAAGTCCTCGAGTGGGCCAAGCTGCCTGCGGGGATGAGCATCTGACGCAGCGCGGAAACGCCCCGACAAAGCAAAGAGGGAGGAAAAGGACATGAGCACGAAGAAGCCCGCCGCCAAGCCGACGAAGAAGGCTGCGAAGCCTGCGGCAAAGAAGCCCGTCGCTAAGAAGCCTGCGGCGAAGAAGCCCGCCGCAAAGCCCGCGGCGAAGAAGCCTGCCGCAAAGCCCGCGGCGAAGAAGCCGGAAGCCAAGAAGGCCGTGAAGAAGCCTGTCGCCGTGAAGGTTCCGGAAGCGGCGCCCGTGAAAAAGCCGTCAAACAAGGTCCCGCCGAAGATCATCTCGCGCCCCTCCATCAAGGCGGTTCCGACGATAACCCCGGAGCAGCTCGACAAGATGGACGCGGAGCAGGCGGAGCAGCGCAAGATAGCTTCTGCGATTGCGCTGCGCATGAAGAAGCGCATGCAGGCCGAGGAGGCCAAGCAGGTCGCCGCGCCGGAGATCAGGCTCTCGCGCCGCCCGACCACGCGCGCCGCCGGCAAGAACACCGTAAAGTTCCCTGACGCGGACCTCAAGCGCTTCCGCAAGAACCTCCTCGAGCTCCGCGAGGCGCTGCAGGGCAAGAGCGGCGCGCTCAAGTTCGCCGCCCTCGAGCGCGACGACGAGCGCACGCAGGAGGATGACGACGGTACCGACGCCTTCATGCGCCTCCAGGCCCTCGGCCAGGTCGGCGACCAGAACCGCACGATCGCCCAGATCGACGAGGCGATCCACAAGATCGACGATGGCACATACGGCGTCTGCGAGATGTGCGGCCAGCTCATCCGCAAGCAGCGCCTCGAGCACCTTCCGTTCGCGCGCACCTGCATGGAGTGCCAGTCGGAAGTCGAAAAGCCGTTCGGCACCCGCTGATGGCAGCCTGGTCCAGAATAGCACGGGCGTTCCGGTCATGCCGGACGCTCGTGTTCGTTTCGGGAGTTTCCGTCAACCTCCTGCTGCTCGACCAGCTCGCCAAGTTCTGGGCGCTCAAGTCGCTCGACGGCTCTCGTGGCGTAGAAGTCGTTCCGGGATTCTTCGACCTCTGCCTTGTGCGCAACCGCGGCTGCGCCTGGGGCCTTTTCCAGGGGAACGTAATCCCCCTTGCCGTCTTCGCCGTCCTGGCCCTGGCGGTTCTCGTCTGGAAGAGGAAGTCCGTGTTCGGGGAGGGGAGGCTTGCGTTCTGGACGGAGACGCTTCTCTATGCCGGCATCGTTGGCAACCTCGTCGACAGGCTTTTCCTCGGGTGCGTGATCGACTTCCTGGACTTCCACTGGCACGCCCACCACTTCCCCGTGTTCAACCTTGCCGACGTCTACATCTCGACGGCCGCAGGGCTGCTTGTGATTGCGGCGCTTTTCCCGAAGCCGGCGAAACGGAGATAGCTGCGTGGAACGCGAAGTCTATCCGCTGGCCGGTCCCACTGCGGGCGGCAAGACGGCCGCCGCCGCCATACTGGCCCGCCGCATGGGCGCGGCCGTTCTCTCCGCCGATTCAATGCTCGTCTACAGGGGGATGGACCTCGGGACCGCCAAGCCGACGGCCGAGGAGCGCGAAGGGTACATGCTCGGGGGCATAGACCTCGCGGACCCGTCGGAGGACTTCTCCGCCGGCGCATGGCTCCGCGCGGCGTCCGCGTTCGTGGCTTCGCTTCCGTCCGGCATGCCCGTGATAGTCGCCGGCGGAACGGGCCTCTACTTCTCGGCGCTGCTGCGCGGGCTTGACCGTGAATGGACCAACCCGCCGCCGGAGTATCCGGTGATAGACCTTCCGCGCGACGTGCTCCGCGTGCGCGCGGCCTCGCGCATAGGCGCGATGTTCGCGTCTGGCTGGGTCGACGAAGTGCGCTCGCTTCTGGTCCGCTTCCCCGAATGGTCCCGAACGGCCAGGTACGCGATAGGCTATGCGGAGATACGCGAGAGGCTTCTGGCCGGATGCACGGCGCCGCACGACTCGCCCGAGTGGAACGAGGTGAAGGCGAAGATACTTGTGCGAACGATGCGCCTCGTCAAGCACCAGGCAACGTGGTTCCGCCACCAGTCGCGCGCGATAGCAGTGGAGGGAGGGGCGGCGGAGGCGGTTGCCGACCGCGTGGAATCCGCGTGGCGGGCACACGGTCCGTGGCTTGCCACGTTCCCCGCAGCGGAGTGAAAGTCGCCTTTCGCGCGTTTGCAGCCCACTCTAATTCGAGTATTCGGGCGGGTTTTGCGGGAAAAAGGCAAAAACCCCATATATAGATTGTGTTTCGGCGTGGGCACACAATATATTGATTTTTGCGGTTGCGCGCCTCCAGGCTTTGTGGTATACTTGACTCATAATCCGCAAAGGGCGGTTCGGTGAGATTCCGAAGCGGCAGGAGCCGCTGTGACCGGTTGTAAAGCGCCTGGTGGTTCAGGGTGCCCGGAAGCCAGCGAGGCCTGTTTGCGGCAAAACGGGTGTGGATGCATGAATATCATAAAGAGAGACGGATCGCAGGCCGTGTTTGACGCGGGCAAGGTGGCGGCGGCGATTCGCAAGGCGAATGCAACGGTTGACGATGCCGACAAGCTCACCGAGGCGAGGATAGACCGCATCGCGGACCAGATCGAGCAGTTTGCCGCGGCGCATGACCGCGCGCTTGGCGTGGAGGAGGTTCAGGACCTGGTGGAGACGAAGATCCAGGAAGCCGGCGCGCACGCGGTCGCGAAGAAGTACATCACCTACCGCTTCATCCAGTCGCTCAAGCGCCAGAGCAACACCACGGACGGCGAGATACTCACGCTCATCAACTGCACGAACGAGGAGGCGAAGCAGGAGAACGCGAACAAGAACCCGACGATCAACTCCGTGCAGCGCGACTACATGGCGGGCGCGGTGTCGAAGGACGTCACGAAGCGCATCCTCCTTCCCGAGGACGTGGTTCAGGCGCACGAGGCGGGAATCATCCATTTCCACGACATGGACTACTACGCGCAGCGCATGCACAACTGCGACCTCGTGAACCTCGAGGACATGCTGCAGAACGGCACGGTGATTTCCGGCACGGCGATCGACCGCCCGCACTCCTTCTCCACCGCGTGCAACATCGCCACGCAGATCATCGCGCAGGTCGCCTCGAACCAGTACGGCGGGCAGTCGATCTCGCTCACCCACCTCGCCCCGTTCGTGCAGGTGAGCCGCGAGAAGTTCATGGAGGAGGTCGACGACGAGTTCGCGCAGGCCGGCGTCAAGGCCACGCCAGAGCAGAAGGCGCAGATCGTGGAGCGCCGCGTGCGCGACGAGATCGTCCGCGGCGTGCAGACGATCCAGTACCAGGTCGTGACGCTCATGACCACGAACGGGCAGGCGCCGTTCATCACCGTCTACATGTACCTCAACGAGGCGCGCAACGAGCAGGAGAAGAAGGACCTCGCGATGATCATCGAGGAGATGCTCAAGCAGCGCATCGAGGGCGTGAAGAACGAGGTGGGCGTGTACGTGACGCCCGCGTTCCCGAAGCTCATCTACGTGCTCGAGGAGGACAACATCGAGGAGGGCTCGCCCTACTGGTACCTCACCGAGCTCGCCGCGAAGTGCACCGCGAAGCGCATGGTCCCGGACTACATCTCCGAGAAGATGATGCTCGAGCTCAAGGGCGACGTGTACACCTGCATGGGATGCCGCAGCTTCCTGACGCCCGACCGCTTCACCGACGCCGGCGCGGGCAACATCTCGAAGGCAAAGAACTACGTGCCCGGCAAGCACCGCTACTACGGCCGCTTCAACCAGGGGGTGGTCACGGTGAACCTCGTGGACATCGCGCTCAGCGCCGTGAAGGCCGCGGGAAGCGTAGACCAGGAGGCGCGCCTGGCCAAGTTCTGGGAGATATTCTGGGACCGCATGGAGCTCTGCCACAAGGCGCTCCGCTGCCGCCACGAGCGCCTGCTGGGGACGCTCTCCGACGCCGCGCCGATCCTCTGGCAGTACGGCGCGCTCGCGCGCCTCGAGAAGGGCGAGAAGATCGACCCGCTGCTCTACGGCGGGTACTCGACGATATCGCTCGGCTACGCCGGGCTCTGGGAGTGCGTGTACGCGCTCATCGGCAAGAAGCTCACCGAGTTCGACGGCGAGGCCCTGGGCCTGGACATCATGAAGGGCCTCAACGAGGCGACCGCGAAGTGGAAGAAGGCCGAGAACATCGACTACTCCATCTACGGCACGCCGCTCGAGTCCACCACGTACCGTTTCGCGAAGTGCCTCCAGGAGCGCTTCGGCATCGTGCCGAACATCACGGACCGCAACTACATCACGAACTCGTACCACGTGCACGTCACGGAGAAGATCGACGCGTTCGACAAGCTCGCGCTCGAGTCGAAGTTCCAGAAGCTCTCGCCCGGCGGCGCGATCTCCTACGTGGAGGTCCCGAACATGCAGGACAACATCCCCGCGGTGCTGTCCATCATGAAGTTCATCTACAACCACATCATGTACGCGGAGCTCAACTCCAAGAGCGACTACTGCCAGTGCTGCGGCTTCGACGGCGAGATCCAGATCGTGAAGGACGACGCCGGCAAGCTCGTGTGGGAGTGCCCGAACTGCGGCAACCGCGACCAGAACAAGATGAACGTCGCGCGCCGCACGTGCGGCTATATCGGCTCGCAGTACTGGAACCAGGGCCGCACGCAGGAGATCAAGGAGCGCGTCCTGCACGTCTCCGAGCATCTCCACGTTCCGGGCTGCGGCTGCGGCCGCGAGTGCGCCTGATGAACTACTCCGGCATAATCGGCAGCGACGTCGCGAACGGCATAGGCGTTCGCGTGTCGCTGTTCGTCTCGGGGTGCACGCACCACTGCAAGGGATGCTTCAACCCCGGCACGTGGGACTTCGCCGCAGGCGATCCGTTCACCGCCGAGACGGAGGATTTCATCCTGAAGGAGCTGTGGAAGCCGTGGGTGGCCGGGCTAACGCTTCTCGGCGGCGAACCGATGGAGCCGGAGAACCAGCGCGCCCTCGTGCCTTTCATGCGCCGCGTCCGCGCCAGCTTCGGCACAAGGCGCGACATCTGGTGCTACACGGGCTGCGTCCTGGAGAAGGACCTCCTGCCGCCGGCCGACGGCGCTGCGCCGTCGCGCTGGCGCACTGAAGTCACGGACGAGATGCTCTCGATGGTCGATGTGCTGGTCGACGGTCCGTTCGTGGAGTCGCTCAAGAGCGTGGCGCTCAAGTTCCGCGGCAGCTCCAACCAGCGCATCATCCGCCTCCGGAACGGCCGACCCGACTCGGAAGTCGCGCTGTGACCGGTGCGATGCGCCCGCCCGTGAACTGCGGCATTTCGCCTGCGGGGCGTTTTTGATATAATCTGCGGTCCGGTTCGGTATCGAAAGGACAGCAGATGCTCGATTTCATCAAAAAAATGCTTTCGCACGACGCGCCTCCGCTGGTGCAGTTCGCGAAGTACGCCGCGGTGGGGGTTTTCGCCACCGCGGTGAATCTGGTCGTGGCGGAGGTGTGCGCCGCGTGGCTCATTCCCTGCCTGGGGGCGGACGACATTCTCGTGCGGGAGTTCGGCTTCCCCGCGGCCGGCATAGAGAAGGGCGCCCGCGCGATCAGGGCCGTAGGGTGCAACATCGTCGGATTCGTGGTCGCCAATGTGGTGTGCTGGATCCTCAACAGGGCGTTCGTGTTCCGTCCGGGCCGTCACCACTGGGCCGTTGAGCTGGCTCTCTTCTTCGGCGGATCCGCCCTTGCCATTGCGATCGGCAACGGCGTCATATACCTGCTGATCAGCATATACGGAGCCCAGACCACCTGGGCCTTCGTCATCAACGTGGTCGTGTCCGTTATGATCAACTACGTCGTCAGGAAGTTCTTCGTGTTCAAGAGCTGAACGGAGGTGCGGATGGAGCGTATAAAGAGGTTTTTCCGCAGCGAGGCCACGGTTGCGTTCGTTCTGTACTCGGCGTTCTACGTCGCCCTTGCGGCATTCGTATGGTGGGGCGCCTGGCCGCTCGACCGCTCGATGGTGCAGCCGGACCATGCGATGGTCTTCCCGCCAGACAAGGCCGCGCAGTTCATGCGCGGCGTGCTCGAAGGGGGCTCGTTCGTGCCGTTCGACATCCACTGGTTCCTCGGAAGCCCCTTCTGGTGGGCGGAACTCGAGTATGCGGTGCCGTGCTGGCTTGCGGGCCTGGCCGTGTGCTTCTACCTGCGCGGCCGCGGACTTGGGCGCCTAGCGGGATACGGTGCGGGGCTCGGATTCGCGTTCAGCGGCTATCTGCTCACGCTCTTCTCCGCCGGGCACATGGGCTGGTTCGAGTTCATTTCCTACGGCATCTTCGCGTTCGGCCTTACGGACCGTGCTGTGAAGGGCGGGGAGTGGCGCAGCTGGGCGCTTCTCGGCGCGGTCCTCGCGTGGGGCGCGGCGCGCCAGCAGGACATGTGGATGATCTTCACGGCGCTGGCGGCCTTCTATGGCATGTGGTGCATCGTGCGGGAGTGGCGCACTGGCGGGCTTGTCGCGCGCGGCGGAGCAGGCGCGCGCGGAACGGCGGCGCACCTCGCGGCCGGGCTCGCGCTGTGCGCGCTTGTGACCGCGGCTGCGGGCACTCCGATGTTCGTGGATGCGGTGACGCAGAGCCTTGCGGGGCGCATCGAGCAGATCAACGACGTCTCCAAGGCCACTGGCGTGGACATGGAGGACCCCGCGGCGGCCGCGGCGGCCCAGTGGGAGTTCGCGACGAACTGGTCGATGCCTCCAGAAGACATGCTCGAGTTCGTGGCCGCCGGAGTCCGCGGCGACAGCTCCGACCCGCGCGTCTCGCCGTCGCGTCCGTACTGGGGGAGGCTGGGGCGTCCGGTGGACGAGAAGTTCGTCGCCGGGAAGGTGATGCCCAACTACAGGCAGCACTCGCTGTACCTCGGCGCGATAACGGTCGTGCTGGCGCTCTTCGGAGTGTTCGGCTGGTTCTGCGGGGGGAGGCCGAAGGACTCCGACGTCCCGTTTTGGCTTGCGGCGGCGGTTGTGTGCACGCTCCTTGCGATGGGCCGTTACACGCCGTTCTACAGGCTCGTCTATTCGCTTCCCGTGATGAGCTTCCTGCGGGCGCCGGTGAAGTTCCACCACCTCACGGAACTGTGCGTGGCAGTGCTGGCGGGGTATGGCATCGCGGTTGTGACGTCGGGCGCCAGGCAGCATGAGGCGGCGAGGAAATGGGGTGCGGCCGCGGGATGCTCGCTTGCGGGCGTGCTGGCTGTTGTGGCGGTGGCGCTGATGGCGGATTCGTCCGCCATCTCGCAGGGGATATCGAAGCTGGGCATCGTGCGCGCGCCTGACATGGGCGCGGCGCTGGCGTCGAACATGGCGTCGTCTGTCGCTGCGGGGTGTGTCGTCTGCGCCGCGGCGTCGGTCGCGTTCTGGTACGCTGCGCGACGCTCGGCACGCCTCGCGCTTGCCGTTGCAGTGCTGGCGGTTGCGGCAAACGCCGTCATGCTCGCCGTCAACGACAGGCGGTACTGTTCGCCGCTCGACATATCGTTCCCGCGCGCGAGGAACGACGCCGCCGCTGAAGTCGTGTCGCGGGGCGGCGGCAAGGTGGTAGACCTTCTGCAGGGCGCGCTAACCGATTCGATGATCGTGAACGGGGCGGATAAAATCACGGGCGACCCGAACGACAGGTCGGCTCGCTTCGCCATTGCGCCGGTTGTGCAGGAGCAGGACGGCAAGGGGAGGATGCTCGCCGGATACCTCCGCTCGCGGCGGGCAACGCAGGTGGGTGGCTATATCGCGACGCGTTCAGGTGTCCGCAAGGCTCAGGGGGCAAAGGCCCAGTTTTCCCTGTATGAGTTCGGCGACTGGACGAAAGAGGCCGAGAAACCGCGAAAAACCAGCGTTTTGTCGATTGTTTCCGTGTTGACCACCCTTGGAATGCTTGGGTGGGCGTTAAAATACCCGAAATCAAGTCATTGACTATTGGGGCCATTAGGTAGTAA
>CAMORM010000015.1 GCA_946623785.1 uncultured Verrucomicrobiota bacterium | reverse complement strand
GGAAAAGCCACAGGAAACCTGCTTGCATTCGGGGTTTGGGGCAGCGCCCCAACTTAAATAGACATGTCATAGGCCAATTGCTCGCGCTTGTGTTGTGCGAAGCAAAGGCGGAGCGGGAATGCACCGAAGCGAAGCGGAGGGGAGATTCGGCGAAGCCGAACCCGAAGGGCGCGCAAGCGTCTGCGCGGAGCCCACTTTGCGAAGCGTCGGAGTTCAAGACAAAATGGAACGAGCCAGTTGGGAATGTGGCGCGGTGAATTACCCAGATGCGCCCGGTAAAGTTCGGGCAGCGCGAAAATGATTGAAATATCATTTTCAAATCATCTTCCAGTCATTTTCGTTTGGTAGAATGACGGGCATGAATACACAGCGCGACGACGAAGCACCAGGTGCCGCGACGATGAAGACCGGCGATCTCGAGTTAGACGCTGTCTTCCTCATGTTGCGCCATGCTGAGAAGACAGTGGACCTCACACCATGCGAATCAAGAATCATCGCATGCCTGATGCAAAACGCAGGGCGACCGATGCCTGCGTCAGAACTGCGTCTTCATGCGTTGGGCAGTCGCCCAATCCATCCAACTACCGCACTCGAAAAGCACATCTGTAGCATCCGAAAGAAGATATCCGCAATCGGAGCGAAGACGACAATCAAGACAATGCGGGGCCAAGGCTATGTGTTCAACTAGTCAGCCTGCGGCAACAAAGGCTCCGTGCGCGCCCGACTAGAAGTCGTCCACGCCGGTGTCCATGTTGTTTTCAGAATCTTCCCTCCGTCCCTCACCATGACGGACGAACTGACTAACACTCTACCAGAATAGCACCCATGTGCTCACTTGGCTGTCGAACGTCTAAGCTTAAAAACATGCTGCGTGCTCTTAAGGACAACATTTTGCGCATTGGAAGCTGAATCCATATAAAAGAAATTCAATGCCATGTTTGCCATAATGTTCGTCTCAAAACATCGAGTTTCTTTCTCACTCCAGGTCCTATCGACACTGCCAGTTTTCTCAAAAGTGAATTCCAACCTGCCAAGTTTACCGTTTAGCGCCTCTATATCGCCTTGATACCGGTATCCTGCAAGAGACGTAGAACACCCGTCGCAAACCGCGAGGCCGCAATCCACAATTGACGGATTCTCAACTGCCTCGTTGCATACCCCAAAGGCATAGACCCTAAAGTTTGCCGTGACGCCTGAAACCGAACGATACGGCCCCCATCCTTCCCAGCTCGCATCAGTAATGGCATTGCGCTCTGGCTCGGGTTGAATCGACACACATCCTGCGATTGCAGCCATCAACACCACCACATAGACTCGCAACATTAGACTTTTCATGGACACCTCCTTTCCCCCTTCATTCTGTTACGTTGCAACTAAGTTTAAAAACATGCTGCGCGCTCTTAAGAACAACATTTTGCTCCTGCTCCTTAACAACACTCTTGCCATTTTCGTTAACCTCAATATAATCAATATAAATGAATTTCAGCGTCATATTTGCCATTATACTCGTTTCAACATACTTAGTCCTTCCGACACTCCACTGACGCTCAAAACTACCAGTCTTCTCAAACGTGAATTCCAGCCTGCCTTGCCTCTCTTTAAGAGAGTTGTCGTTTCCGTCATATTGATAACCCGCCAGAGATGTGGAACACCCTTCACAGACTCCAATTCCACAAGATGAGATTGACAGATTCTTGTAATCATGATTGCACATCCCGAAAGCATAAACGCGAAAAAGTGCCGCAACTCCCGATTCAGAAGAATAAGGCCCCCACCCCTTCCAACTTGCATCTGTAAGTTTATGCGGTCCATCTAAAATGACGGTTTCGCATCCCCACAAATCCACTGCGGTCGTCGCGGCATTGTTGCAGTACGCGAGCTGGTTCCACCCATCCGGATAGCCCATCGGGTCCGCGGTCTGCCACTTGGCCAATCCGGCGCGGTAGTTGCGCATCCAGAAGGCATGGCCGAGGCCTTCGACCAAGGGCTTGCCTGTGAAAAAGGTTTGGTGGTTGTGTGGTTTGGTGGTTAGGTGGTTTTCGCCGAAGGCTGTTAGAACGGCGGCGGAGTACTTGCCGTCCTTCTTCGCTCCGACGGTCGTGCCGAGCGCGTCGTTGAAGTACGAGGTGCCCTTGGAGGACGCGACAGGATTGCCACCGCCAATGTGCGGCTCGTTGATGAACTGCTCGTCGCCGCGCTGGATGAGCGCGAGGCCGTCCCAGAGGAAGTCCTCGGATTGCGGCGCTCTCGGCGAGAGCGCCCTACCATCGCCGTACATTGCCTTGGCGAGCTGGCCGTCGGCGTGGTATTCGTAGGTGTACGTGCTGCCGTTGTCGGTAACGGACATCACCTTGTCGAGGTAGCCGTAGCGGTAGGTCTTGCTGCCCTCGCGGACGAGGCGACCAGCAGCGTCGTAGGAGTAGCGAGTCGTCATGCCGTCGGTCGTGGAAGACACGAGCTGGTTCGCGGCGTCGAAGGTGAAGGGTGTCGTGAAGTAGTCCGTAGATTGCGGCGTGCGCGGGGCGCCCGCCCTACCGCTGCGGAGAATCGACTTGCGGAGCATGTTGCCGGCCTTGTCGTAGGCATAGCTCTCGACCGCGTTGCCTGCATCGTCCTTCACTGCGAGCAGCTGGCCCTTCTTGTCGTATTCGTACGTCTGGCGGACGCCGTTAGCCGTGCGGGCGACGATCTGGCCGGACTTGGAGTATTCGTAAGTCACCGACGCGTCGGGGTTCACCTTGCCGCCGAGGTACTTCCCTGAGAGCTGGCCGTACTTCGTGTACTCGTAGTCGATGGGAGTGCCGTCAACGGTCTGGCGCGCGAGGCGGCCGCGCCTGTCGTAGGAATACTTTACCACGGACCCGAATCCCGCGGACGTCTCGACAAGGCGTCCGAGGCGGTCGTATGCGCGCGTCTCGCGCGAGATCACCTCGCCCTTGCGGTCCTTCGTCTCGCGCCAGATGCGGTTGCCCCAGGCGTCGTACGAGTACGACGTGGTGATGCCGTTCTCGCGCTTCTCCACGAGGCGGCCGAAGTGGTCGTACTTGTATGTCTCCGAAATGTTTCCGCGCGTGTGCTTCGCGAGGCGGTTCCACTTGTCGTAGGCGAATGTCTCGACCTCGCCGTTGCCGTAGTCCGCGCGGACAAGGCGGCCGAACTCGTCGCGCTCGCTCGAGATCCTGCGGTCCTCGCTGCCGTTCCACTTCGAGACCACTTCCTTCACTAGCCCGAGGTCGTCGCGCACGTAGTCCGTGAGCTGTCCCGCCGCGGTGGTGCGGGACTCGAGGCCGAAGCGGCCCCATCCGAAGCGGATCTCGTGGCCGTTCTCGTCGATTACCGAAGTTCGCCTGCCAAGCGCGTCGTATGAATATCCGACCTCGCTTCCGTCTGGGAAGCGCTCCTTGAGCACCTTGCCGAACTCGTCGCGCTCGAAGGACTTGGAAAGTCCGTCCTGGTCGGTGTAGGACACGGGACGTCCGGCGCCGTCGTAGGAAACGGCGAGCGAAGAGAGAGTCTCCGCGCCATCTTTGCGCGCGACGCGTTCCACAAGTCCGAAATCGTTGTACGTGTATTCAGTCACAATCCCATCCGCATCCGTGACCTTGACTGGCAAGTTGAAGGCATTGTAGCATATTTCAGCCGACATCCCCAAGGGGTTTTTCGCGGAAACCGGGAAGCCGGAGCGGTTGTAGGCGATCGCCGTCGCGCCCCTTCCGCCGCGAGCGTGTAAAAGGGTCGGCCCCATTTCTGACCCGTGTGCGCTCTTTAGGGCACGCCTCGTGGTCAGAAATATGTGCGCAGCAAGTGCGTGGATGAGCATCCTTGCCATTTACCATAAGCGCATATGATTGGATTACGGCGGCCATCGACATCGCACTTAAGCAACTTAGAATAATGGCAATATGCATCGATGCAAGGCGGCTCCCTGTTCGTATTTCAACTCAACTGCCCATTGACACCCATTCAAGACTCCCAAAACATTCTTCCCCCTATTTCCTGCCTCCTCCGGGATTCGCTCTTTGGTGTCGCGACCGCAAACAACTTTTTTCAACCTCAGCGTCACACGCTCCGAACCATTTGTCGCCAATCCATCTATGACAAGGTTTGTGTCTGTTGCGGAATTCTTCTCAACCACCCCGCTAGCTGTTCCACTCATCACCTTTTCGCCAGACTTCTGATCGCAGATGATATATTCGACTGCAAAACGCCTGGTATCGACATCGACATATACGTCTGCGGAGAAATCCCTACCTTGCCGTCTCGCGGGAGTTGGGTTTTCCACACGATTCGTGGAGTCAGAAAATAAAGACAGTATCTCCTCTCTGCTCATCTCATGTCGCACTGCGCTGGCAGGCATGGAGCACGTCGAAACAGCCTTGACATCGCCGCCCTGGGATTGTCGAGCGTCTGGCGGCTCCTCGTGTAGAGAACCCTTGTATGTGTATGCGCGATGCAATCCATCGTTCACATACGACCAATTGGGGATAGCAACAGCACCCCCAATTGCATTCATCGGTGTCGAGTCACTACAAGACAGAACCGAGATTTCGTATTTATCACCAATCAGCGCCACACGCAATCCGCAACAGCCATCTTGTATGGGAGTCCAAGTATTCCCCGGGCAAGAAAGGACCGACGACAGTTCGACCTGTACAATGCACACATCATCGGTCTGACAACTTTCCCCATAATTGAAAAGGAAGGAATCTTTGCCGTTTTTGCACGAAACAGAAAATGGCGCGTGAAACTTCCCATTATCATCCATCGACATTGCGATTGTTGCGGAAGTGAAATCAACCGGCTGCTCTAACTTCGCTTTAAAACTACCGGGGGATGTTATGGCGCATATGGCTTTGCGATTGTCAGCATTAGCCACGCTCACCCATACACCAAGGCAAAACATTAATGCGTTCTTCATAGCCACAGCCTTTCACTCAACAGAATACGACCAGATTCTAGTACGTGTTTTTTCCATGCTGTCAACATGCTTCTTGGTCATCCCCAAATCAAAGACAACGACATCGTCGTCATTCAGTCCGTTATCAATAACAGCATACAGTCCAGCTAATGTTGACGTGTCACTCAAAATGGTTCCTGCCACTTTTAGATATGGATGCGGGCATAATGAAAGCAAGCGACCAATGAAAGCAGTTATTGTTGAAACATTGCCGACGGTGTTATTCCTCACCCTATTGACGTATTCAACTGTAATTTCCAATGAATAGGCGTTTTCAGTATAATCTCGCCTATGCCACACAAGGACATCATATCCCCATGCAGCAGTGTCATAATACTTCGTATAATGGTCCTCTGAAAACAGATAACTATCACTGTATGATGATGACTTGGAGTAGAATCGCAAAGAGCCACCTGTTTGACTTGTTATAAATGCCAACTCCTCAGCTGTAAAACGAGCCATGGTGTCAACATCAACTATAGGGTCACTTGCGGGAAGCGAATACCAGTCAGACTCTACCACAGTAGAATTGTAAGTACTGCAACCCCACAGATCCACCGCGCTAGTCACACCATTGTTGCAGTACGCGAGCTGGTTCCACCCATCGGGATAGCCCATGGGATCGGCGGACTGCCACTTGGCGAGGCCTGCGCGGTAGTTGCGCATCCAGAACGCATGGCCCAGGCCTTCAACGAAGGGCTTGCCTGTGAAAAAGGTTTGGTGGTTAGGTGGTTGAGTGGTTAGGTAGTTCTCGCCGAAGGCGGTGAGAACGGCGGCGGAGTACTTGCCGTCCTTCTTCGCTCCGACGGTCGTACCGAGCACGTCGTTGAAGTAGGACGTGCCCTTGGAGGAGGCGACAGGATTGCCTCCGCCGATGTGCGGCTCGTTGATGAAATGTTCGTCGCCGCGCTGGATGAGCGCGAGGCCGTCCCAGAGGAAGTCCTCGGATTGCGGCGCTCTCGGCGAGAGCGCCCTACCATCGCCGTACATTGCCTTGGCGAGCTGGCCGTCGGCGTGGTATTCGTAGGTGTACGTGCTGCCGTTGTCGGTAACGGACATCACCTTGTCGAGGTAGCCGTAGCGGTAGGTCTTGCTGCCCTCGCGGACGAGGCGACCAGCAGCGTCGTAGGAGTAGCGAGTCGTCATGCCGTCGGTCGTGGAAGACACGAGCTGGTTCGCGGCGTCGAAGGTGAAGGGTGTCGTGAAGTAGTCCGTAGATTGCGGCGTGCGCGGGGCGCCCGCCCTACCGCTGCGGAGAATCGACTTGCGGAGCATGTTGCCGGCCTTGTCGTAGGCATAGCTCTCGACCGCGTTGCCTGCATCGTCCTTCACTGCGAGCAGCTGGCCCTTCTTGTCGTATTCGTACGTCTGGCGGAGCGTCTCGGATTTTGTCCCGTAGTCGGCCTTCGCAAGCCGTCCGCTATGCGTGTACGCGATGTCTAGCATTCCCGCGCCTCGTCATTTCCCTTTTATAATGTCAACGCCGTATGGACTTAGGTGAAAGACCTGAGGCTCTGAGCGGGAGACTTCCTTGAAGTCGGCATACTTAAGGATTTGCACACACCACAAATCCAAGTCGTATTTCATTTGAATGAACTCCCCTTCATAACGCCGTCCATCGCGATACACCCCCTCGGCTCGTATGATTAAGTTGTCCGGTCCGTCTTCAATCCACTTGTCCTTTTTCACGCCAAAGGCCACTTCTCCATGGTCGTTACCGCAAATTAATTTGACTTTCGACTTGTATTTGAATGGACTGAATTGCGTTATGCAAGTGCCGTTCAGCACACCATTAGTCACCATACCGGAAGCCGACAGCGTTTCATTCGGTAACAACGAGATTTTACCGTTAAAGACTCCGTTGGACATAGCGGCAATGTAATACACCTTATTAGCGTTAAAAGCAATCGTGGTACCGTTCTCGAGTCCATTCCGGTAGCACTTTATTATCAACGCATCATTTGGAAGCCGCCTCGCCCCCAGGAGTTCGTTAGAGAACGGTACTGTTTCCCCATTGTAATAGACGGTTTTAGGTGCACCGTCCCCATGGTCAATCGGCTTCGGCGCCATTGCATCGCGCTGCTCATGTTCCGTGTGAACAATTATCTGTCCGTTCTCTCTCCTTGTCCCGGCAGGGAACACCGATGCCATCAAGTCATCACCGGCACGAGCCAAACCGCCGAATGCCGCACAAACCATCGGGAAAATCAAAAACTGCTTATTCATAAATAAAACTCCTGTAACCAAAGTTGTTTAATCGTCCTTGACAGCGAGCAGCTGGCCTTTCTTGTCGTATTCGTATGTCTGGCGGACGCCGTTCGCGGTGCGGGCGATTATCTGGCCGGACTTCGAGTATTCGTAGATTACCGCGCCCATCAGGTTGTTAATCCCCGTCCATGAAGCTGACTGCAACTGCGCAATCTTTGGATACCACCGAAACCAAAGCCTCTTTTCTCTTGTTGCCAATCTCTAATTCCGTCTTGAAGACATACTCGCCGTTGACTTCATTCACTGTCATCCCACGAACGCCGTACTGAAAGGACTTTTCGCCGAATTTCCTGTCAACAAGTTGAACCGCCATGGACACAGCATCTCTTAAGTTTGCAACTCTCATAACACCAAATAACTGCGGCATTCTCACCCATAAATACCCCGTGACAAATCCCGTCAAAAAAACAGCGAGGAAACAGCATGTTACCCGGCCGGTCGATCTTGAACCCAAAGTTTTAAACATTGCCCACACTCCCATCAAAACGCAAATTCACCTTTAAATGAATAACCTGCCGCATAGTCAAAATCGACGCGACTCGGCATCTTCGTCATATCCACATTTACGAGAATATTGGTACGAACTGACTCTGTTTCAGCCTTAACCTGAAATGTATAATAGTCCTTGTCGCCATCCTGAAGCACCCTTCGGAAACCACGCGCAAATACCCCTTTACCATAATATTGATCTATTGATCTTTCTGCAATCAAAAATGCATCTGCCAGAACGGAATCTCGCCGTTGGACAAACATTACATGGGCGAAGGCGTAACCTGCGCAAATGCCTAATGTAAATAGCATCAGCATACAAGTAATCCGCTTCGCGCGAAAAGAGACACTAGTTGCATTCATTCCCTGAACTCCTTGTAGTCCGTTTTTCCGATCGCCTTCTGCTCCGCCTTGTCGCGCACTGTGAACGAACCGACGACCACGAGCGAGGGATTGTCAGTTAGCGGGCGGGATCGCCGGCACGCTCGAGGCCGTCGGGCAAAGTCGGATTAGCAAGCCTAATGAGCTTGTCGAGCTTGGCCTCTATCCTGTCGAGCTTCGCGTCGAGCGCCTCCATCCCCTTCTCAAGGTCGGCCACGCGCGAGTCCACCTTCTCCGCCACCTTCCCCGAGCATTCGGCGACATGGCTCCTGAGAGAATCGGCCTCCGACTCGACGGCGGACTTGATCTCCGCGTTCGACGGTCCCGCCCAGCGGACATAGAACCACACCAGAAACGCCAGCAGGAGCAGCAGGAGTATCAGCATCACGCCGACGTTGATTTTCTGGAGTGTCTTCATTGAGGCAGCGTCCCTTCCCTTCAGTAGTCCAGCTGAGAACCGCCGATTGTTTCGCGAAGGATCGAGTCGCCCGGCACGGCGTTGGAAGACGACACGGCGACGTTGTGGAGGATGCCCGAAAGCCGGCGGGCGACGAGGAACTCGGGGTCCCATGGCTTCACCAGGTCGAGAAGCGGGCCGGCGTACGGCTTCAGCACGGCGAGCTCATACTCGAGCGCCGAGTTGAACGTAGCGTCGGCGAGCCTCTGGAACGGGAATATCCACTTGTACTCACCCGCCATAACCTTGGGCCACATGGCGATCGTGTCCTTAGGCGACATCCCGCGCGTCCTGTAGTCGCGTATGAGGCGGCGCAGAAGGCGCGTGTCGCGCGTGGAGATGCGGTTGCAGCAGTCGATGGCAATCTGCGTGTACGAGTTCAGGTACACGCGGAACTTGAGGGAGTCGTCGATGCCTTCCGTAAGCTCCGGGTTGAGCGCGTGAATGCCCTCAAGCAGGACTATGCCGCCGTCTGGCAGCTCGGTCGCGGCGTCAGCGTCGCGCCCTTCGTGTTTTATGAAGTCAAACTTCCTGAGATGCACCTTCTCCCCGATGAAGAGCGCGTTGAGGTCCGCCGCGAGAAGGTCCTGGTCAACAGCCCCTACGCACTCGTAGTCGAGATTCCCATGCTCGTCGCGCGGGTTGCGCGCGTCCCCGACGAAATAGTCGTCGGTCGACACGATCATCACCCTCTTCCCGCAGGCGCGCAGCTCGTTCGCCAGCCTGTGCGCCGTGGTGGTCTTGCCGGCGGACGACGGGCCCGCGACAAGCACGAGCCGCACATCCGGCCGGCGCGAGACGATCTTGTCCGCTATGGCGGAGAGGCTGCGCCTGTGCAGCGACTCCGCCGCGCGCACGAAGTCGTCGAACCGCCCCTCGAGTATCGAGGCGTTCAGGTCTCCTACCGTGCGCACACCGACAGCTTCCCCCCACGCCTCGCGGTCGGCGAACTCGCGCATGTAGTGCGACACGTCGGGTATCTGCGTTATGGCGTCGGGCGAAAGGTCGGAAGGCATCCTGAGGATGAACCCTCCATCGGCGGGCTGCAGGTCGTACAGGCCGAGAAGGCCGGTCCGCTGGACGAGGGGAACCTGGTTGAGCGCAACGAAGTCCTCGCACCTCGTGAGCAGCACGGCCGGCGGGTTGCGGTGCTTGAGGATGTGGAGCTCGTCCATGCGCTCCGCCTCGCCGAAAACGTCGACCGCGTCCCGATAGGAAACGAGGTCGGTCGAAATCGGCGCGTCGCGCTCTATCAGCGCGTCGAGTTCGGACGAAATCGCAATCGCCGCCGCAGACATGCCGTCTTCGTCGTCCTTCGGAAGCTCGAGCGAGAAGAAAAGCGCCCGTCCGATGGAGTTGCGCACGTGGATGCGCCCCTGCGGGTAGAGCTTCATTGCGCACTTCGCGATGGCAAACGACAGCGAAGCCCTGTAGATGTCGGAGCCGCTCGGATCCGCGATGGTCACGGGCTCAAGGTCTACGTCCCAGGCCATCGGGGTGCCAAGCGGAACGAGCATGTTGTCCATCACCGCCCCGAGAACGGTGCGCCCGTCGACTTCCTTTGGCAGGACGTCGCATACGGGCGTGCCGAACTTCGCCTCCACTTCCTTTCCGCAGACAGTTACTCTCAATGTCTCGCGCATGACTCTCCCCCGGACATGATCAGAGGCGGACGGGGAGCCCGCGGGACGCGAGGTACGCCTTGAGCTCCGGGATGCCGATGACGTGGAAGTGGAACACCGACGCCGCGAGAAGCACGTCCGCACCGGCTTCCGCCGCCTCGGCAAAGTGCTCCATCGTGCCCGCGCCGCCCGACGCGACGACCGACGCGTCGGTTATTTCGCGTATCTTCCTGATGAGCGGGAGGTCGTAGCCCGTGCGGACGCCGTCGGTGGACTTGGACGTCGGCAGGATGCAGGCCACGCCGTAGTCGTTCACCTGCTTCGCCCACTCTACCGCGTCCTTGCCTGTCGCGGTGCGCCCGCCGTCGATGAACACCTCGTAGCCGGACTGCATCGCGGCGTTCTGCGCAACGTCTATCGCGACCGTCACCTTGTCCGCGCCGAGCTCCTTCACCATCTCGCCGATCATCTCGGGACGGCGGAACACGGCCGAAGACGTGGACACCTTGTTCGCCCCGGCCTTTAGCACCTCCTCGGCCGCGGCAACGGACGAAATGCCTCCGCCCATCGTGAAAGGAACGGTTACGGCATCCGCCACCTTGCGGACGACCTCGAGCATCGTCTTGCGGCCCTCGACGGTCGCCGTGATGTCGAGCATCGCCAGCTCGTCCGCTCCGGCCGCGCAATACGCCTTGCAGCATTCAACCGGATCGCCTGCGTCCTTGATGTCCACGAAGTTGACGCCCTTCACAACGCGTCCGTTGATCATGTCGAGGCACGGCATGATCGTAAGCTTTCTGTCCATGTTCCCCGTTTCCTTTCTGGCTTTCCCTTTGCGTCCGCCAGGACCCTCGTCCGGCTTCAGCCCGTATTATACAAAAATCGGCGCGGCATTGGCAAACGCTCAGCCCAGCGAACGGCACTTGACGCCTGCCTCGCGGAACATCTCGCGCACGGTGGAGACAAACGCCGTATAGTCCCCGCCGTAGACGACCTCGGATATCCCCGCGTTGATTATCAGCTTCGCGCAGGTGAGGCACGGCGATATCGTGATGTAGATCGTGGATCCCGATATGTTGACGCCGTACCGGGCCGCCTGGCAGATCGCGTTCTGCTCGGCGTGCACGCAGAGGCATTCCTCGAGGCCCGTGCCGCTCTTCGCGTGGCCCGCGCACCGCGGGCATCCGCCGTCGAAGCAGTTCTTCACCCCGCGCGGCGTCCCGTTGTAGCCGGTCGAGAGGATGTGGTTGTCCTTCGCTATGACGGCCGCGACCTGGCGGCGCGAGCAGTTGGAGCGCTTCGCGACCACCTTTGCTATTTCCATGAAGTACTCGTCCCATGTGGGGCGCGTGTCGTTCTTGCTTTTTTTCCTACCTGCCATCGTCGAGCTCCTTGTTGAAAGACTCAGACCCCTCCTCCACGAAAAGCGACTCAGGGAGTATGCACGACGCGATCACGTGCTCCCGCAGTATTGCGGTGTGCACGGGTATCGTGCGCCCGGTGAACTGCTTGAACGCGTCGAGCCACTGGCCGGTGAGCTTGACCTCAAGGTCGCCCGTCTCGGGGACGCAAGAGACGACGAGCATCTCCTTGGGGCTGTACCTGATTCCCGTGCCAAGCGCCTTGGAGACCGCCTCCTTCGCGCACCAGAAGCGGAGGTGTGGGTACGACGAGCCGGGCATCGAGTCGGCTAGCCCGTTCTCCACGGTGTCGTCGAACACGCCCCTCGTGAAGTCGACGGAAAGCGTGCGGCCCGTCGACTCGATGTCGATGCCGATTCGCGAGGAAGGCGCGACCGCCGCGACCACGAGGCGCGACGTGTGCGCAATCGTGAGGTCGAGCTTGGCCGACACAAAGCTGCTCCATTCGCCTATTGCCCGCGGCTTGCCGGAATCGTCCGGCCACACGTAAACGTCCGCGTCCGACCAGCGCGCCTGGTAGTACTTGTGGAGGAAGCGCCTCGTGGCCTCCTTCGCGGCTATGCGCCCGAAGAGCCACTCCGTGCGGCGGCCGGCCGAACCCGTCTTCCCCGCGAACTCGCGGCGCTCGGACTTGCCAAGCACGATCTCGGAGAGGACGCGCAGCCAGAACTCCTCGTTGCGCTCGAACATCGCGTAGGGGACGTCGGAAATGACCGCGCCGGCCACGGGCGTCTGCCTTGAGCCAAATATCTCTGGGGCAAGCTCGTCGGTCAGGAACGTTACCGCGGGCGAGAGGATGAGCTGCCTGTATGCGGGCGGCACGCGCTCCGTAGTCTGCTCCAGCCCCTCCACCTCGGCGAGGAGGTTCCCGTTTCCGTCCGTCACCGCTATGTCGCCTATCAGCGACTTCGGCGTGAAGCTCCTGAGCCTCATGTAGCAGTTGAACCGCTGGCCCGCGATGAAGGAGGCCGCGTGGAGCACGAGCCGCTTGAGGCGGAATATCCTGCAGAAGTTGGCGCCGAACTTCTCGTGCGTGCGCCACAGCGGGAACCCGCTGAAGACGCCCTCGAAGAGCATCGGGTCCACGACGAACACCGGCACGCGCGTGTACGAGACAGCGTTCTCGTGGTCCGGCATCTTTACCTCGTAGTTGAGGCCCGTCTCGCTCCACAGGTCAGCGCTCTCGACAAGCCGCAGTCTCGGGCCGTAGTGGAGCCGGTCGGGGTATATGTCGCGCGTCTCCCAGTGGACGTTGCGCTGGCGCTCAAGCTCGTCCGGCACGAACGCGCGCTGCTCGAGCGGCTCGGCCGACAGGAGGAACGTGCCCTCCATGGCCGGCCACGTGTAGGCCGAGTTCGGCGAGTCGCCGCGGAGCTGGACCTTCACCGCGGCGTACGCGGGATCGGGCGACGCCACGCGCTCCGCGCGCAGGAAGACCTTGAGCATGTCCCTCGAGAACGCCAGGGGCTGCTTGCTCTCGAGGTCGTCGATCCGCACCACGTGGCGCTTCGGCACGAGCTGCTGCGCGAGCTCGGCCATCATCTCGGCGCCTACGGTGAGCGGGAGCGGCAGGTAGCCGCGGAGCTTCTCGTCGGTGTACGAAAGCTGCGTGGTGCCGTACGCATAGTCGGAGATGAACGGATAGGCCGAAAGCTTGAGCGTCTTGGTGATCTCCTGCGAAATGCCCGGTGTCTCTTCGACTGTGTCGGCATCCGAAATGAATGGCATGACCGCGCCATAGTCGAACTGGCGCTGCCTGCGGTCGCGCGCCTCCTGCGCTGCCTGGCGTTGCGCGGCCTTGCTGGGGCGCTGCCCGCCCTTTGCCGACGCGGGCGCGAGGGTAGTGTCGTTGGAAAACAGCACCATGCGCGGAAGATGCGTCTCAAGCCGCATCTCCGAGTCCGCCTTGATCTCGAGCGTGAGGGGCGAGTCGAAGTCGAGCATGCGGCGCCTGCGGCGGGCGTGGAGGAAGGAGGCGTCTATCTGGACGCCCAGCGCGGCGAGCGCGCCGAGTGCGTGGTGGAGCTGCATGAGCCCGGAGCGGTGTATCCTGTTCGTGGCCACCGCCGCGCACCCGCGGCCCCGCAGTATGTCGTCGATTGTGCCGCACATGCTCCCGCGCGGGCCGACCTCGAGGAATATCCTGAACCCGTCCTCGGCCATCCTGAGGACCGTCTCCTCGAACTTGATCTCGCCCGCCCAGCCTTCCGCCATCTCGTCGCGCAGGTGGCGCAGCTTCCCAGGCAGCATCGGCTTCGCCGTGGCGCACGAGTACAGCGGCGTCTCGAGCTTGAAGTCCACCCATGCCTTGCCGAACTTGCGCAGCTCGGGGATGATCTTGGCGCACCACGGGGTGTTGAAGGGACGGTCCACGGGAAGGCGCAGGGCCTTGATGCCCGCCTCCGCGAACCCGCGTAGCGCGTCCTCCGCGATCTCAGGCGCAAGCGCCACCGTGTGCTGGCGGGGCGACTGGTTGAACGCCACGGCAGCCTGGTCGGAGGTGTACTCCGCCAGCGCGGACGCGAGCGATCCGGGGCGCGGCGAGATGACCGACGCAAGCACGCACTTCGGAAGCCCGGCGCGATCGACCGCCCTGTCCACGAGCGCGTAGTACTCGCGGAGGAACTTCACGCGCAGCGGGCGCTTGAAGTCGCCGAACGCGCCTGCCGCGGCAAGCGCAGATATGTCTCCGCCTGAAAAGCCGAAAACGCCGTCCGGCTTTACGCCGAGCGCGCGAACGAGGTTGTAGAGCGCCAGGTTCGCGGCGAAGGAGCTCACTATGCACTGCGCGTAGCCCCCGGCCGAAAACGCGTCCGCGTCGTGGCGGTAGCAGAGCGTAGGCGGGAACACGAACGCCGACGGCGAAAAGCCGGACGCCACGGCGACCGGCGAACCTGCCATCGCCTCCTCGAGCTCGTCGAACGGCATCCTGCAAACAGGAAAGAGTATGAGCAGGTCGCGCAGCATGTCGGGGTAGAAGCTCATCCCGCCGGGGAAAAGGAACGCGACCTTGCCGTTCGTCCCCGGGCCGGCGAGATGCTCGCGGAAGTAGTACGTGCCCGACTTGTCGCGTATGCGCGCGGTGCCGCCCTCGATGCGCGACGCCGCAACGCGCAGGCGCGCGAGCAGCTCCGCCGTGCTGTCCGCCACGACGGACACCACGCACCTCTTCCCCTTCGCCGAGGTGACGCACGTGTAGGCAACGTCCTCTATCTGCGCCGACGGCGCCTGCTCGAGGAACGACATAAGGCGGCGCATCTCCGCAACCAGCGCCTCGGCCGTGTCTCCTCCGACTATAACGAGTTCGCTGTCGAAGGCATCGTACAGATGGTCGTTCACGTGCGGTCCTCCGGTTCTTCCTCGAGCACTAGGACCGACGCCCTTCCTTCTGAGTCCTGCTCCAGAACGGCGGCACGCCTCGGAGAGGTGCTGTCGCCAGTGATCCAGGGGCGAGCCTCGGCCAGGAGGTACGCGCCGCTCTTTTCGCTGTCGAGCCCCTCCAGTGGATGCTCGGCCGGTACCTGCGGCGGAAGCACGCGGTGGTGAAGCGCAAGCGCGCACTTCACCGCGCCGGCAGCTACGGCTGCGCGCATTGTGTGGCCGATGTTGCCCATCACCGACCCCACGCCGACAAGCGGCTCGCCCGGACGGTGGTCTCCCCAAAGCCCGCAGATTGCCTCGACGACGCGCGCATCGTTCCCCGGCTCGCCAGAGCCCGCGGCTTCGACGAGGCCAACCGACTTGACCGGGACATCCGCCATGCGGCACGTGTCGGAGAAAAGCGACGCAAGCCTTGCGCCGGAAGGCTCAATCGGGGCCGCGCACGACATGGAGCGGATGAGCGCGTATATCCTGTCGCGCGCCTGCAGCGCGTCCGCCCTTCGCTTGAGCACGAAGAACGCGCCACCTTCTCCGGGAAGCGTCCCGTCGGCAGACTTGTCGAACGGGACGAGCTTGCCCGATCGCGAGAACTTTATCGTCCCCGAGAGCCCCTGAAGCACGGCGCTGCTGAACGGCGGGTTTACCGCGCCGACAAGCGCCACGTCCGCACGTCCGTCGCACAGTGCGTTCACGGCGGACTGGAAGCAAGCGTTGGCCGAGAGGGCTCCGGAATCCGCTATGGCGGCCGGGCCCTCGAACCCGGCCTGGCGCGCAATCCACACCGCCACGTGATGTCCGGTTCCCGTGAGAAACGACTCGGCGTTGGGCGCTGGCAGGGACTCGGTGAGGTGCGACCTTAATTCCGCCAGCTTGCTCTCCGGCGCATGCGGGAAGAACGTCGCGATGATGTCCATCGTCTGGTCTATGAACATCGTGTGGTCGAGCCAGTTTACGGTGGACGAGTTGAACGGGGGAGCGTAGCCGAGATGTACGGACCCCCTCACGGGCGGATTCGCGTGGGGCCGCATGCCGGCGTCCGCAAGGGCGTCGAAGGCGAGCTGCGTGGCGAAGTAGAGGTCCTGGTTCTCGCCTGCGTTCATCTGGCGCGGAAACTCCTGCTCCGCGCTCACGCACGCGTAGAGCTGGCCGAGCTGCCCGCCCGCCGGCGGATAGTCGCGGTTCGCGAAGAGGTTCTGCACGCCTATCGGCAGCGCCGCGAACGAACTCAGCGGGCCCAGCGAGCAGCGGCGGCGCATCACGTTGCGCCAAAGCGCTGCCGGGTTCGCCGCCTCGGCGAACCTGCATGACATACCGACTATGGCAATTGGCGCGTACATCTTGATCCCGCATCAGCCTTTCATCATCGCGCGAAGCTTCTCCGTGGCGTCGTGCATCCTGCCGAGGGCGGTGTTTATCGATATGCCCAGGCGTTCCGCGATGTCCTTGAACGCCATGTTCTCGACAAGGCGCATGGCCACGATCTGGCGGTGCGCCTCGGGCAGCTTCGCCACCGCGTCGCGGAGCGCCCTGCGGCGCTCCTCTCCCTGCATCTCCTCCGCCACGCTTGCGCGGGCGTCCTGCACCCTGTCCACGTTCGACGGCGCGTCTGCCTCTCCGTCCGTGCCCGCAACGGGCTGGTCGAGCGTGAGCTCCGGGCGCATCTTCCTCCTGTGGTCGATCAGCCTGTTGCGCGCTATGCGCCACATCCACGCCTTGAACGAGACGTCGTGGAACGACGATGCGCCGCGCACGATCTTCAGCCACACGTCCTGGTACAGGTCCTCTGCCGTGGCGCGGTCTGGCGTCTGGAGCGTGAACCAGCTGAACAGCGCGCGCCGATAGCGCGACACGAGCTCCTCCATGGCGGCCGCGTCACCTGCCGCGAAAGCCGCCACGAGCTCCGAATCTGTGCGCTCGTCCGCCATTTCACGCAGCCCGCCGACCACCCGGTCAGAAGGAGACTTCCTTCGCGTCCTTCCAGAGCCTCTCTATCGCGTAGTATGCGCGCGCCTCCGGCGAGAACGCATGAACAACCACGTCCACATAGTCCACGACGACCCAGCCGCTGTCGCGATCGCCCGACGTGCGGTAGCTCTCCACGCCGTTCTCCTTCATGACGGCCTGCGCCGCCGCAATGAGCGCCTTGACGTGCGGAGCCGCCGTTCCGGTCGCGACCACGTAGTAGTCGCACAGACCGGAAACGCCGCGCACGTCGTACGCCTTGACGTCGACGCCCTTCTTGTCCACAAGCGCCTGGACTATGGCCTTCACCTGCTCTTCAAGTGTCATCTGATTATCTCCTCAAGGCGTATTATACCACATTTGCCCCGCCCCGTGAGCGAAAATGTGGCGTTTTGGGCCGTCACTTCTTCTGCATCCACTTCCCTGCGTCGTCCTGGTACCAGGTCCCAGCCGGCACCTTCTCGCGCATCCTCCCGGCATAGCGTCTCTGCACGGACTCGAGCGTCGTCCCGTTCGACTTCGCTATGTCGCTGAAGCGCCTCAGCCTCTTGGCGTTCTCCTCGGCTATCAGCAGACGGTCTTCGTCCGTGGCCGAGGTGCGCTCCTCGAGCATGGCCTTGTTCGTGAACCCCGCGGCCTGCCTGCCCATCATTTCCTTCACGGCCTTGACGTTGCCTTCGGGCTTCTGCTGGTTCTCGTCGGCAAACGCGCTGTCGAGCTCCTTGTCCACCTTCAGGTTCACGTCCATCGTGATGTGGATAGGCTTGATCTCGCTTTTGGTCTTGACCTTTATGCAGCCTGCCGCGCAAAGCGCGGCCGCGACTACGATTGCGGTTGTTTTCATGTTACCTCCTCCTTGAAATGTCCAGTCCTGTGTTGACAAGCGTCTCTATGTCCCCGCGGAACGTCACGTCCAGATTAACCGGGACCGACTGCCCAAAAACCTTCCCCGTGCCGTTCAGCTTGAGCGTAAGCGCCGAGACGCCTCCGCCTTCGCCAGGCACGAGCTCTATCCGCAGCACACGGTAGTCCAGGTTGGCAAGGGCCATGGAGAGATTGGCGCAGTCGTCCTCTTGCACGCCCGATGCGAGAAGGCTGTCGACGATTGGACGCGTGTCGGTGACCCTGATCTTCCCCGTCTCCCCGGGCGAGGAGAAGAGGTATGCGTTCTTGAAGCTCAGCCTCCTGCCGTCCTCAAGGAAAAACGGCAGCTTTCCGTGGAGCCGCCCCGACGCAACGCCCCTGAACGCCGACACGTGCCCAAGCACCGCCCCTGCGTCCACGCCGTCCACGAACACCGTGGCCCCGGCGCTGAGCCTCTCGGGGTCGAGGAAAAGCGAATACAGCCTGACCTCCCCGCCGCAGCACTCGGCCCCTGCCTCCGTGACCAGATACGACCTCTCGGTGGCGCGGACGCTCGCGAACACGTTCGAAAGAGTCACCCCGCCGACTTCAACGCAGTCCGCCTTCGGGAAGAGAGGCGAGATGTCGAGATGGCCCGCGATACCGCTTGCGCCGAACCTCGTGCGGAAATTGCGGACCTCGATCCCCGCCCCCTCGGCGGGAAACGAAACTGAGACGTCCTTGAGATTCCCGCGGGCGGACCACACCGGCACCGGCACTTCCTTTGTGCTTTCGCCCTCCGCGTCAAGCGAGAACGTGCCGGAGAACACGAGGTTGGACGCCACCTGCGGATTTAGCCCGGCCAGCACCGCCCCGAGCACCGCATCGTCCTGCGCGAAGCGGGTTTCGCGGACGGAGGCGCTGAAGCGCCAGTCCTTCGGCGAGGTCCCGCCGAAGTTGGCGGACATCCGCCAGTCCGTGCCGTCGAGCGAAATCGAGGCGTCCCCGTCGGCCCGCCACCACGAGAAGCGCACATACGCCTTCGCGCTGTACGGCCAGCCTAGTATTCGCCCGTTCGCCCGCACGAGGAACCCGTCCGGATCGCCGCGCACTATCTCAAGCCTCGCGGTCGCCTTCTTTTCAGCGGCGATTCCGGAAGCGGCGCCTTCGAGGTACGGCGCAAGGTCGAACTCAAGGTCCGGCAGCGGGACGTGCGCCACGACGAATGGAAGCGACAGCAGCAGGACGGCGAAGAAGGCGGCCACGCATGCGGCCACAACGAGCAGCCGCACCACCATCCTCCTCTTCTTGCCGGAAGCGTTCTCCATTTGCCGGATATTATACCAAAAGTGCGCCCGCGCTGGAAACTACATCCGGGAGCCCGTCTCGATGTTCATGTTCGCGAAGACAGTGCACCAGACGCGGGTAAGCGCTGCGCGCGCGCGCTCCGGGGCGTCCCCTGGCGCGACGTTGAAGATGACTATCGAGCGGTCATGCGCCTTTACGTGCGCGATGCACGCCGGGCTTGACGCCATCATCCACGCCGGGCCCCTGTCCATCACCGTGCGCTTTGCGCCCTTGTCGAGCGCCGCGAACGCGGCGAAGTCACTTTCGGTTCCGGCGAAGAGGGGCAGCGCCGGAACGGTCGCCGCGCCTTCGGCGGGCATCGAGATCTCCTTGCGCGTGAGGCCGAACGGCAGAAGCGAAAGGTCTGCGCCCGGCAGCACAACGAGCGTGCGCTCCTTGAGCAGCTTCTTGAGCGTCTCCGCCTGTTTCCCAACGAACGTCTCCGCCGTTCCGGGCCCGATCACGGCTACCTGCTTGCCGGAGATGTTCCAGATGCTGGCCGGTCCGAACGCCTCGTACTCCACGCCGAGCCCCTTCAGCACTGCCTCGCCGGACTGCCCGCCGACATAGCCGACCGAAACTGACCGCACCGGCAGAAACGGCGACTCGACGAAACGCTTCGCGGCGGCAAGCTTCTTCGGCTGCTCGCTCGCCACGCGCTCCGGGCACCACACCGTGATCTCGCGCCCCTTGCGAAGCTCGGTGAAACCGTCGGACACCGCTATCTCGCCGGGGATGGAAAACGGACGGTACGCGCCCACGGTATGCTGCGGGACATCGCCGACAACGAGCTTTTTGCCTTCCGCGCCTTGCGCAGGCGGCATGGAAGCCGCAGCGGCGGCAAACAGGACCAGTGCTTCAATTCTTGCTTTCATCGCGTCCTCACCAGTTGTGGAAAGCGTCGCCGTCGTAGAGGTCGAGCTTCGGGATGTATGGGGTTTCCGCCTGCAGGGCCACGCCGGCGTTGTCCAACACGGTGCTCCACACGCGCATTATCTTCTCGTCGTTCCAAAGCCCCTTGACGGAGCCGTCAGGCCTTACGCCGACAAACACGAACACCGAGTCGCCTTCGTGCCTTACGTCGAACGTCGGCAACGGGAGCTTGTTGACTCCCCTGAAGTAGCAGTCCGCGGGCGCAACTCCAGAGAACGCCGCGTCCGACGGCACTGCCGCGCGGAAATCCAGGATGCGGCCGCGCGAATACTTGAACGGAAGGCGCGAAAGGTCTGCGCCCGGAAGCACAAGTACCGTTCCTGCCGACCGTCCGTCCCACACCGGGATCTTCGCGCCGGCGAGAGAAAGCACCTCCGCGTCCTTCAGGTCCCCCGCCCAGAACACAGGCCCCTTCTCCTCGTCTTGGCGCGAGGAGAGCGCGGAGTCCAGGATGTTGTCCACGAGAATGGTCGCGGCCGGGTCCTTGCCGTACCTGCTTGTCACGTCCATCTGGCACCAGAGAGTGCGCCCGCATTCGCGGCGCTCCTCGAGAAGCGCTGCGTTCTCGAGGTTGAACCCGCACGAGACGATCGTGCGGAAGTTCCCGCGCGAGGGCCTGCGAATGGCGCATCCGGAGACTATCCCGCCGTTGCCGCACTTCCACTTGCTGCGCGGGTAGTGCGGCGAGTTCTCGTCGGACAGCACGAACGCCGGCACGGTGTCGGACGGCCCGCGCCAGTCGGCTAGATCCCGGTCGTCAAGCCCCTCGAGAAGCGGCGAATTTGCTATGTTCGCGAATGCGTCGCGGCAGCTCGGCGCGGACATCACAAAGCGCTTCAGCGAGTTTGTCGGCTGCTCGAACACAAGCACGTCAGCGACCTTCGGGAGCTCGCCTTCGAGGGGCGAGGAGGCGAACGCGCCCTGCCCGACTATGAGCAGGCGCGAGGAAGGCGGCACGTCGGAGAGGGACCTCACGGTCTCGAACTTCACGCCGGCGCGCTTCAGCAGCCCAGCCGTCTTTCCGAGCGGATCGTAGAGGTGCGTAGGCAGACCAGACGTCCGGACGACCCCCTTGCGCGGGAAGAACCTGATGGCCAGCGACTCGCGCCCCTCGACTACTCCGCCTGGCGCGTCGAGGCAGCGCCACGCGACCTGAAGCGCCCCGGAGGTCTTCTCGTCCACGTCCGGCGCCGCCAGCTCGATCGGCTCGCGGACGATTCCGCCGGCAGGCACAACGACCTTTCCGCTCCCCTGCGCTCCGGCGCACTTCCACGCATACGCCAGCGCAACGGGGGTCAGATGGTCGTTCACGGCCACCAGCGACTTGCGGAACTCCTCGCCGGCGAAGAAGGAGTGGTCCTTGTTCGTGAAGTCGTCTGGATCGCCGCCAACGAACACGAGCAGCGGCGCGAAGCATGCCTTTACGGTGCCGTGAAGGTAATCGGGCCGCGAATAGTCGGCAAGCAGGTGCCGCTGCACTTCGCTGCGCGGCGCAGCCGACTCCGGCTTGAGTCCGGGCGTCTTCGGGTCTCCGCCGATGCTCCACACCACGCAGTGGTTGTTGAACATCTGGATCGTGTGCGTGTGGTCGCGGCCACCGGGGAAGTCGCCGATCGCGCTAACACCGTACCCGCGCCACGCCCGCACAACGCGCCTGTAGTGCAGGTCTGACAGGCGCGACATGTTCGGGTCCTCCCCAGTCGCGGTGTCGACGATCCAGTGGAGATTCGACGAGTGGGGCACGGGGAAGCGCTCGGCCGCGAACGCGGAAGGCCCGAAGTACCGCGCGGCTTGCTCGGCCCCGAGGTGCTCCGACGTTCCGGCGCCGTCGAAGCGCTCGAACTGCCCCGGATACGGGAATCCGCTTTCCACGACCATCAGCGGCTGCTTGTGGCCCTTCGCCCACTGAGCAGGCCAGTCCTCCTGCTCCTGCAGGGGCGTGCCGTAGCTCTGGTAGTTCATCGAGGTGAATATCTTGCCCATGTTCGCGCCAGCGTGCTGGAAGCACTCACGCGAAGAGTCAAGCTCTCGCATCGCTGCCTCGGCCTTGCGCGCCCTGCTGCGCGCGAGCTTCTTCGACGGCGGATCGTATTCTACGTCCGTCAGCTTCGCCGGGTCCTGCCCCCACGAATAGCCGCACGTGTTGAAGTCCGTGTACCACATGAGGATCGACGGATGGCCGCCGTACGACTCTAAGAACCGCGTGACCTGCAGGTTGTACTCGTTGCGCGGCTCGTCCTCGTACGTCGGCATCTGGTGGAGGACGTAGAGTCCCCGCCTGTCGCACTCGTCGAGGAACTCGAAGTGCCCGACCGTGGAGCCGTTCCGCCACGGGTTGTCGCGGACAGTGTCGTAGTTGAGCTCCTTTATGTGCGCCACGTACTGACCTATCGCATCGGGATGGCCGTAGTAGTAGCGGAGGCGCTCGAGCGAGGGGCTTGTCCACATCCTGAGGCGGAGGTGCACGCCGTTGAGGTACATCTCCCCGTCCTCCACCCATGCCTCCCGGAAGCCGAACGTCTGCCGCGGGAACGTGTCCGCAACGGCACCGCCCTGCATGAGCGAAATGTCGAGCGCATACGTCTGCGGGTCTTCCGCGGACCACGCCACGGCGTCGGGCCAGGGCTCTGTCCACGTGACGAGCTCATCCGCCGCGCCGGCGAGCGCAACCTTCCTCTCGAAGAACTTGTCCGCCCCGGGACGCGAGAACACCGCCTTCACGGTCACGTCGCCTTTCGCCTTTGCCGGGTTCGCCACGCGCACGCGAATCGTAACGCTCTTGCCGCCGCGCCACTTCGGAAGCGCAACCGCCCTCCTCACGTGGAGCCTTCCGGGCGTACGCTCGAGCCACGTGTCCCCGAGGCACGTCTCGCCATGGTCGCCGATGGCCGGCTTGCCCTGCCACAAGCCGACGTAGTGGCGGTCTACGTAGACCCTCAGCACGTTCCTGCCGTCTGGCGCGAGCCGGTCCGTGACGTCGACGCGAACCACGTTCGGTATCATCGCGAACGACTTGAAGTCCTGCCGGAACGAAGACACGAGCTCGCCGTTCCAGAACACCCTTCCAACGTCGCCGTTGAACTTGTCGAACACTACCCAGACCCTCTCATTCGCGCCAGTCGTGCCAGGCGCGATCTGCACCTCGCGCTCGTACCAGGCGGCCCTGTACGACTCCAGTCCGCGGGCGTTCCACGAGTGAGATCCCTTGTCTGGCTTGCCAGGCCCGTCCAGCTTGTGGATGTCCCAGAGCGGCGAGCGGAAGCTCCCGGGAACGCGCATGTACCCCGGCTCCACGGAAGGGACATCCGTCGTGTAGTCGTCGACGGGCCAAACGCGCCAGAAGGCGTTGAGCGATACAGCCCTGCGGACGCCGTTCGTGCGCCGCGCGGCGTCGTCGAGCGTCCAGAGCGGCGCCTCGGCAGCGGAAGCAGGGTTCGGGCGGTTGACCTTCGCGACGCGCGGCTGGCCAATCGTGACGCCTTCGGCGACCTCCGCCGAAACGACCTTTCCAACGTCCCTGTCGAGCTTGATCCGCCCCTGCCTCGCGCCGTCGACGTAGAACACGAGCATCTTGCCCTTGGGCACGAACGAGAGAGTGTACCCCGTGCGCAGGTCCAGCGTGTCCGCGCCGGAGACAGCCGACGACGCACCGTCCGTCACGCCCGAAAGCGAGAGCTGGCGCGATGCTCCCATGGCGGTCAGCGTAAACGTTGCCCCGCCGGACGTCGCGAAGCGGTACACGGGGGCGGCCGACGGAAGCGCCGCCTCCGCGTGCTTGAGGAGAATCGAGTCGCCCGACGGCGGGCTGACCTTCTTCATCGGCACAGCAGTGTCGCCCGTTGCGAGGATGAACACCGCCTCCGCGGTCAGCGCCTTGTTGTACACCCGTATGTCGTCGTAGAGACCGTCTCCAACCACAGCCTTGAAGCGGTCAGTGCCGTCGCCGCACTGGAACACAAGGTCCACAGACTCGTCGTTGACAGCAAAGGCTCCGTCGTTCGCCTTGCGACCAAGCTGCTTTCCGTTGACGTAGAGGCAAACGGAGCCGTCTGACGAATCCCACGTGAATGCGACGTGCGCCCAGGTGTCCTTCTTGAAGACGTCCCTGAGGAGGAACTGCACCTGCTTCGACTGGACGAGCGAGAACTCGAGCACTCCGTTCTTGCCCTTCGTCATGTAGAATCTGAACGTTTTCCAGTCCGTGGAGCGGCCGGCGAATATGTAGTGCCTCTCGCCGTCGAGCATGTCCCAGTTCGGCTTGAACCAGAAGGAGAACGTCCCGCGTCGCGTGGACACGTTGGGAAGCGGTTCGGAAACCAGCGCGGTGACCTGGTCGTATGCATGGCGCGTCACGTTGAGCGCCTTGCCGGACACGCCGTCCATCCACTTGGCCGCGCCGTGCACTATGGCTGGCTTCACCGCCGCGCCGTTCCGCCCGCCGCACTTTGCGTCTCCGTCCAGCGCAAAGTGGTACTGCGGCACGACTGCACCTGCTGCGGCAGTCGACGCAAGCAGCATTGCAGAAAAGACTACCTGCCTCATTTCACAACCTCCGACATCCAGATTCCCCAGGGACCGAGTTCGAACGACCTCCCGCCGGCGAACTTCGCGCACTTGGACAGGAGCGGGCTGGGGCTTATCGCGCCCTTCACGTCACGGTCTGTCTTGTCCGCGGCGAGATACGACGCAAGCTTCGGCGGGGGAACCTTGAACGACACCTCGCAGGACGCCGGCTTGCCGGTCCAGTTCTGGACGACGAGGATGGTCTCCCCGCCTCCGCGTCGCACGAACGCCGTCACGGACTCCTTCGCCGTCGTGTCGAGCCATGAAAGCCCCTCCGCGCCGTTCACCTCCGTGAAGGCGCGATGCGCGCGCCGCAGTTCCGCGAGGCGCTTCACGAACGCATGGCGGCTCTTCCCCGGCTCGCGGCCGAGCTGCGACCAGTCCATCGGCGTCCTGCCGAACATGGAGTGCCTTTCGTCGGCATCCGCCATCTCGTTTCCGCAGAAGAGCATCGGCACGCCGTCTATCGTGAACATCCACACGAGCACCTGGTCTATCGCATCGTGGCCCCAGGCGTTCTCGCGGCGCGGCCGCAGGTCGGTCGCCAGGTCGTGGTTTTCGTAGTGGTTCACGAACCGCGAGCCCACCGGGCACTTCGACTCGCGGTCGGCCCACGAGCTGCGTATGTACTGCGCGTCCAGCCCCGGGAACCACCCATAGTCGGCGTCGAAGCCCTTGTACTGGTCGCACACCGTGAAGCCCTCGCAGAGCACCACGCCGCTTCCGCCCGTAAGCTTGTCCAGCATGTCGTGTGCGTCGCACCAGAAGTCGAGCGGAATGCCGTCGCCCACGTCGCAGCGGAAGCCGTCCGCCCCGAATTCGCGGACGAGGTACTCCATGTTCCCGACAAGGTATTCGCGCAGCTTCGGCTCGGCGAAGTTGAGTTTCGGGAAAGTCCACGGGCCGGGACGGACGGATCCGTCTTCGTTCCACCAGGTGAACTCGGGATGCTCCTTGAGGAACGGCGCAGTGGGACCGCAGTGGAGATACACGAGGTCGAACACGACCTTCATCCCGAGCCTGTGCGCCTCGTCGCAGAAGTCCCTCAGGTCGCCGTCGGTTCCGTATTCGGGATCCACGTGGAAGTAGTCCGATATGCGGTACTGGTTCTTCGGGTTGTTGAATCCGCTCTTGATCTGGCGCGGACTCCAGAAGCGGCGGTCAGTGTCGTCGTCCATCTTCATTACGGGCACGATGTACGCTATCGTGACTCCGAGATCCTTCAGGTACGAAAGCTTCTTCTCCGCCGCCTTGAGCGTCCCCTCGGGCGTGAATGAGCGCGGCTGTATCTGGTACATGACTCCGCGCGTGAACCACTCGGGCGACTTGCGCGCGTCCTGCATGTGCGCGTTTGCACCGAACGCACAATGCGTTGCCGCGAGCGCAATCGCCACGGCGGCAAGCACCGAGGCACAACTTACGTTTGCTGATTTAGTCATCTTCTTTCCCCTTGTGAGCGCACCCGACGAACACCGGCAGGCTGCTGAAGAACCTCGTGCAGACCTCGTCATCGGCGTATTTTACAAGCCCCTCCGGATGGAACTGGACGCCGGCCACGGGAAGCGATTCGTGTTCGATGGCCTCCACAACGCCGTCGGGCGCGCGCGCCGTGATCCTGAAACCGGAAGCCAGCCGCTTCACTGCCTGGTGGTGCATGCTGTTAACGACGGCGTTCGTTGCACCAAGCGCGGCCGCCAGACGGGAATCAGGCTCGACGCCAATCGAGTGACATAGCGTGCCTACATGGTCGCCACGATGGCGGACGCCCTTTACGGGAAACTCACTCGGCAGGTCCTGCCACAGCGAGCCGCCGAAATAGACGTTTATGAGCTGCATGCCGCGGCAGATGCCCATCACGGGAAGCTTCCGCGCAAGCGCTGCCTCAAGTACGGCGAAGTCGAACTCGTCGCGCTCCGGAATCGTCATGCCCAGCGCCGGCGAAGGCTCCTCTCCGTAGCGTCCGGGCTCAATGTCCACGCCGCCAGGGAGCAGCAGCAAGTCGAGCTGGGCGACAACTTGCGCAATGTGGCCGGTCTCGGCCGTCCTGCAGATGACAACCGGAATGTTGCCGCCGCGGCGGATCGCTTCGGCGTATTCCTCGCGAACGGCCGCAAGCGGGTTGCGCTCCCGGCCGTCCTTGCCGCCAAGCCACTGCTCCGGCACGCCGACGAGAAGCGGCCTGTGTCCGTCGACTGCGCGACACGTCGCGCAACCGGATGCCAACCACACGACCGCGCCAAACACAACCGCAAAAGCAATGACAAGCTTAACTTTCATGTATTCGTTCGCCATTCTTCGCTCTTGCAGATTCTAACGAAATCCAAGACCGTCAACCCAGAAATCGGCGTATGATTTTGCAATCATCACTGCACTTTCGTGAACGAGAGGTTCTTGAAGTCGATTTCGTCGACCGTTTCCTTCGCGGTCGACTTCAGGTGAAGTCCGACGAGCTCCGTGACCGAGAGGTCGAAGTCGGTCTTGACGTCGGCCTCGTAGCGATGCCACTCGCCGTCGTTCGGAAGCGAGAACTTTGACTGGAACCTCTTCTCGTTTGAAAGCAGATTAGCGACGAGCGGAACCGGCAAACCGCCCTTCACGCGTGCGTCGAACGCAAGGTGGTACGTTCCGTTGCCGCGCCTGAGGAACGCGTCCGTGAAGTCGTTGTACATGCCCGCCTGGGCCTGGCATAGCCTAATGCGGTAGATGCGCGATCCCTCCTCGACCTGCATGGCGTCGAGCTTCGCCATCCACGACGGGCACCGCTGCCACGCACTGCGGACATACCCCGTGTCCCCGTCCTTTCTGCGGTCCGCCAGGAGGTTCGCCCCGGCATCGGGCTCCTCGAGATGCTGCTCGCCCTTCTTGAGCGAGACTAGCCTTACGTCCCTCTGGAGCGAAGCCCCGATCCAGCACTTGTACGGGCAGGCCCAGTTGACCTCGCTGCGGTTGGGAACCGCCGGGATGGCGGACTCCGCGCGGTTGTTCACGACGGATATCGAGATCTTATCCGCTCCCTTGATCTCGGACTCCGCAAACCCGCCGCAACGCTCTCCGGCGACCCAGAGGTTAGTCACCGCGACAACGCAGTTGCTGGTGACGAACGGCTTGTCATTGTCGAACACGAGGACGGTCTTGCCGCCCTTCTGACCGGTCGTGCGCCAGTTGTCAGAACCCGTGGAGTACGGAATCGCCACGTTCTCGAACCCGAACGTCTTCGGCTTAGCGCCCATGTTGCCGCAGGCGAAGAAGCGCGCGAACAGGTTGCAGTCGACGGCGGAGATGTTCCTGAAGAAGAACGACTGCGCGAGCTGGTTGGTACCCGGGTTGTAGCTGTTCCACACAAGGCCTTCGTCGGCGCGGAACACGTCGATGTCCTCCATGTGCACGTTCTCGTTCCTGCTCTGGGGGAAGACCGCCTTGCAGGAGGTGCCTATCACCGCATTGCGGAACGTGCCGCGCTCACGGATGCCGCTCACGACAAACCCGTTGTCGCCCACGTAGAGCCACGCGCCGTCGACGGTGAAGCGTTTCCCGCCGCTGGAGATGCCGTCAGTGCACATCATCGACGACAGGGCCCTGACGTTCCTGAGCGTGACGTCGTCCCAGTTCCAGGAGCAGTAGTTGTACGTCCTCGCGTCGACGATCTTGGTGTCCTCGACCAGGACGTCGTTCGCCCCGACGATAACGACGCCGGAGACCTTGTTCTTGATCTGCTCGTAGCGGAATATGTCGGAAAACGGATCGAGGATCATCCCGCGTCCGTGCAGGTACAGGCCCGGGCTCTTGAGGCAGATGCGTGAGTTGAGCACAGCGCCAGGGGCGATGTAGACTTCCTTGTACTGGTTGCTGACCACGAGAGTGCCGTCCTCACGATCGCCAGGCGCGTCCATCCAGCCCTCAACGTATAGCACCTGCGGATCGTCCTTGGACGGTATCTTCGCCGGGTCCTCCGGCTTGTCCACGAAAACGGAAAGCGTTGTCTTGTCGTAGTCGTTGAGCTGTATTCCGAAATCGTGCGGCTCGTCGAGCCACACAGATATCACGCCGTTCGCAAAAGTGTGCCTGAGCTTCAGCCGCGAGGGGAACACCTTGTACGACTGGACGTCCTCGCAGACCGCGATGTCGACCCGCACCGGCTCGCCCGAGAACGCGAACTCGCAGAAGCGTCGGTTGACGTCGCCGCCGCGCGTGCGCAGCGTGAGCGCGGACTTCTCGCAGTGGTTGTATACAGGGAGCCGCTTCTTCGCGTCGCCCTGCGTGACGCGCACGGCGTAGGCGAAGTCGCGCTCCACCTGGCGAGGGTATTCCGGATACGCCACCAACTCGGCCGCGGCCCTGGCGGACATCGCGGCCGCAGCAGCGGCAAAAGCCATCTTCATCATGTTCATTCGCATGCCCTTCTTTGTGCCGACGCCTGATTCACGCGACCCTGTCCCCCCAGAGCGGCACGGTGGCAGCGAACCCCGCGGCCTCGAGCTTCTTCTTGGCTTTCGCGCCATCGGCCCAGGTCCAGCGCCAGCGGTCCCTGGCGTGCCCGAGCTCGTTGAGATGCGCCACAACGGCGAGCTTCGGCTTCACGGCCTCAGCCCCCCTGACCGGGTCGAGTCCGCAGCAGGGGTGGAACATCCAAAGGTCGGGATTCGGGCATTCGGGCCTGAGCTTGTCCGCGCCCGAGCAGTCGCCGGTGTGGAATATCGTGAAATCGCCCACCGTTATCTCGAAGGCGGTCGTGAAGTCCAAGAGGTAGTCGTTGTGGTCCACGTAGGACGTCCGCACCGAAACGTCGTCCATCTTGAACGTCTTCACGGCGCGCGTGTATCCGCCCTTGTGCTTCTTTCCGAAGAATGCGCCGTAGTTGTCCTTGAAGTTCGAGACGACGGTCTTCTTCTCAATGCCGTTCATCGCGCTGTAGAACCTGTCCGTGAAGTGGTCGCTGTGGTTGTGCGTGATAAGCGCGAAGTCGAGCATCGGCGCGAGCTCCTCGGCCCTGCGGTGGTGGAGGTCGATGGCGAAGAGCGACTTGGGCGTCTTGACTATGAAGCCCATGTTGTACACGAACCACACGGCAGGACGGCCCGTGACCACGGTCGACTTCACTTCGGCAAGCACCTTCTCGAAAGCGTCCTCGTACCGGCCCAGCGCGGGGTACTTCGCGCGCATCGCCGCGACCTCCTCCGGCGCGATGTCGGTGCCGCGCTTGTAGTAGTCGTTCCAGACACCTGGCGTTATGGCGTCGATTTCGCGCTGGAACTCGTCGCGCGGGCCGGGCGCCTCCAAGGCTTCGTCGGACATCGCCGCGCCGCACGCCGCGGCCGCGCCGCACGCCGCGGCGCCCTTCAGGAAACCGCCTCTCGTCACTGCGTAAAGGGGACGGAGGCATGTGGCAGAATTTTTCATGCCGTCGATTATAGCATATTTCCTTCTGCCGTGCCGCGAAAAAAAACGGCCGCCCTGCCGGGCGGCCGCCTTTCATTGCGCATTTGCGCCTGTCGATCAGCCGTTGGCCTTCTCGTCCATCTCCTTCATCGCCTCGCGGCGGGAGAGCTTGATGCGGCCGCGGTCGTCGACTCCGATGCACTTGACGAACATCTTGTCGCCGACCTTGCAGACCGACTCGACCGTCGGGATGCGCTTGTCCGAAAGCTCGGAGATGTGGCAGAGTCCGTCCTTGCCGGGGAGGATCTCGACGAACGCGCCGAACTCCTTGATGCCCGTGACGGTGCCCTCGTAGATCTTGCCCGGAACGGCGTCGGCCGTAACGGCGTTGACCTCGTCGATCGCCGCCTTCATCATGTCGCTCGACGTCGCGAAGATCGAGACAACGCCTTCGTTGCCCTCCTCCTCGATGTCGATCTGGGCGCCGGTCTTCTCGCAGATGCCGCGGATCGTCTCGCCGCCCTTGCCGATGAGCGCGCCGATCTTGTCCTGCGGGATGCGGACGGTCTCGATGCGCGGGGCGTGGGGGTTGAGCTCTGCGCGGGGAGCGGGGATCACGGACTCCATGAAGTCGATGATCTTCAGGCGCGCCTCGTGTGCGGCCTTGATCGCACCCTCAACGAGGTCCCACGTGAGGCCGCGGAGCTTGAGGTCGACCTGGAAGCCGGTGATGCCCTTCTTCGTGCCGCCGACCTTGAAGTCCATGTCGCCGCAGTGGTCTTCGGCGCCGAGAAT